>CAYNKL010000080.1:0-18029 GCA_964397775.1 uncultured Rhodobacterales bacterium
CTCGAGATCCCCGACTGGTTCTCCTTCCCCGAGGTGGTCAAGGAACTGCGCCGCACCCGGCCGCCGCGGTCCAAGCAGGGCTTCACGGTCTTCTTCACCGGCCTTTCCGGCTCGGGCAAGTCGACCATCGCCAACGCCGTGATGACCAAGCTCATGGAAATGGGCGGCCGCCCGGTGACGCTGCTCGACGGTGACATCGTCCGCAAGAACCTCAGCTCCGAGCTGGGCTTCTCCAAGGAGCACCGCGACCTCAACATCCAGCGGATCGGCTACGTCGCCTCCGAGATCTCGAAGAACGGCGGCATCGCCATCTGCGCGCCCATCGCCCCCTACGCGGCCACCCGCCGCAAGGTGCGTGAAGGCATCGAGCAGTACGGCGCCTTCGTCGAGGTCCACGTGGCGACCAGCCTTGAGGAATGCGAGAAGCGCGACCGCAAGGGGCTCTACAAGCTTGCCCGCGAAGGTAAGATCAAGGAGTTCACGGGCATCTCCGACCCCTACGACGAGCCCGAGAACCCCGAGCTGCGCGTGGACACCGAAGGCCAGGACGTGGACAACTGCGCCCACCAGGTGATCCTCAAACTCGAAGCCATGGGCCTGATCGCCGGCGAGTGAGCCGCGCACCGAAGGCATGACACGCGAAGGGCCGCCCGCAGGGGCGGCCCTTCCTCGTTGCGCCGCCACGTGACGGCCCGCGCGCTTGAAAACCGCGGGACATGCCGCGCCCGCGATGGCAGAACGGGCGGCGAGGACAGGAAGGCAGGCCATGACCATCACGCAAGAAGACGAACTCGACGGCCTCAAGCTGATCGGCCGCATCGTCGCCAACACCATGCAGGCCATGGCCCGCGCGCTCGAACCCGGCATGACCACCCGTGAGCTCGACGAGATCGGCCGCGCCTTCCTCGACCGCGAGGGCGCGCAGTCCGCCCCCGAAACCACCTACGACTTCCCCGGCGCCACCTGCATCAGCGTCAACGAGGAAATCGCCCACGGCATCCCCGGCGACCGCACCATCGCGGCGGGCGATCTGGTCAACATCGACGTCTCCGCCTCCAAGGATGGCTATTTCGCCGACACCGGCGCCACCTTCCGCGTCCCGCCCGTGCAGCGCTCGCTCGACCGGCTTTGCCGCGACGGGCGCCGCGCCATGCAGATCGGCATCGCCCAGGTCGGCGCCGACAAGCCGCTGGCCGGCATCGGCAAGGCCGTCGGCCGCTTCGCCTCGGACCGCGGCTACACGCTGATCCGCAACCTCGCCAGTCACGGCGTCGGCCGCGCCCTGCACGAAGAGCCGGGCGAGGTGCCCACCTGGCCCACCCAGGACGAGCGCCGCCGCATCAACCGTGGCCTCGTGCTCACGGTCGAGCCCTTCCTGTCGCGCGGTGGTCTCTGGGCGGCGACACGCGACGACGAATGGACGCTCTACAGCGAACCCGCCGCGCCCGTGGTCCAGTACGAGCACACCGTCGTGGCAACCGACCGCCGTCCGATCATCCTGACCCTTCCCGGCTGATCCCGGCGCCGCCCGGGTTTGACAGGCACCGCGCCGCGCGGGCAGCCTGCTCCGAACCCGCGCGGAGGCCACGCCCATGCAAGACCCGACCGGAACCGACGCGCTCTTCGCGCCGCTGCAGCTGCCCTGCGGCGTCACGCTGAAGAACCGCATCGCCAAATCCGCCATGTCGGATTCGCTTGGTGATGGCACAGGGCATCCCACGCCCGACCAGATCGCGCTTTACCGGCGCTGGGCGCAGGGCGGTGTGGCGCTCTCGATTGTCGGAGAGGTGCAGGGCCGGCACGACGCCCCCGAAAAGCCCGGCAACCTCGTCCTGAACGACCAGAGCGATCTCACCCGCTTCGAGGCGCTCGCAGAGGCGGGGCAGGAGGGTGGGGCGCAGCTCTGGCTGCAACTCGGTCACGCGGGCGCCCTGGCCTTCCCGCCGATCAGCAGGCCGAATGGCCCCAGCGCGCTCGATCTTCCCGGCCTGACCTGCGCCGAGCTGACCCTGGACGAAATCGCCGCCCTGCCCGAGGAATTCGCGCGCACCACGCGTCTCGCCCGCCGGGCGGGTTTCGGTGGCGTGCAGGTCCACGCCGCCCACGGCTTCCTGCTCAGCCAGTTCCTTTCGCCGCTCTTCAACCGCCGCACCGACGGCTACGGCGGATCGCCCGAGGCGCGCCGGCGCCTTCTCTTCGAGGTGATCGAGGCCGTCACGTCCGAGGCCGGGCCGGGCTTTGCCGTCGGCATCAAGCTCAACGCCACCGACCAGCTCCAGGGTGGTCTGACCCGCCCCGAGGCGCTCGACGTGGTCGGAGCCCTCGACGCCACCGCCGTGGACCTCATCGACATCAGCGGCGGCACCTATTTCCCCGGGGCACCGGCCGCCTCGGATGGCGGTGGGCGCGGGCCCTATTTCACCGACTTCGCCGCGCTGGCGCGGGGCCGCACCAGCAAGCCGCTCATGGTCACCGGCGGCTTCAAGACGGCCGAGCAGGCCGAAGCAGCGCGGGCCGCCGGGGCGACCGACATGATCGGCCTTGCCCGTGCGCTGGCCCTGTTGCCCGACCTGCCGCAGCGCTGGCAGGCGGGCAGGGATCGCGCGCCCGCCTTTCCGCGCTTCCGCGACCCGTCCGAGGGCGGCGTGACCGCCTGGTACACCATGCGCCTCACAGCGCTGGCCGAGCAGGGCGACGGCCCGGACCCCAACGACCTGCCCGAGATCATCGCAGCCTACGAGGCGCGCGACCGCGCCCGTGCCGAGACGTGGCTCAGGCACTTCGGGGTCTGAGCTGCCCTCATTCGCTCCGCAGCGCCGCGCCGAAAGCCTCGGTGACCAGTCCCACAAGTTCCGCGTGGATCTCGGCCCGCGACCGTGCGCTGCCGCCGTCGCCGCAGATCGGGTCCTCGATGCCTTCTTCCAGGGCGATTTCTGCCGCCCCCGGCTTGCACAGGCCGAACATGGAATCGTGGCTGGCGTCCACAACCATCCTGTACCCGGCCTTGGGCAACGCCTCGGCGATCCAGTCGGCGCGCACCGTCGCCGGAAGCTCGTCTTCGGGCCCGAGGTTCACCAGCTCCACGGGGATGTCGATGCCGATCAGGCTGTCGGGCGCGATCACGTCGGACATCGCGGGGTCGATCGCCATCGCAAAGCGCACCCGCGCGTCGCCGCGGTCCCGGCCCACCGGGGCGCTGTCCATGGCATGCAGGTCGACGCCGCTCATCCGAACCCAGCCGCAGAGCGACGGGTTGAGCTCCATGGTGTCGCAATAGCCCGCCCAGAGCGCCGGATCGAGCTGCGCGCCCGCCAGCAGCAGCGCCGAGTTGCCGCCCATCGACAGGCCAAGCACGCCCGTGCCGTAGGGGGCCAGGTGCTCCGAGAACTGATCATCGGACGACACCGCGTCGAGCGTTGCCGACAGGTCCGCGGGCCGCAGCCAGAGCTTCATGGTCTCTTCTGCCGATCTTTCGGGCCCGGTGTTGAAGGGATGCGTCGGCGCGGCCACGACAAAGCCGGCCTCGGCCAGCGGCGCCGCGATCCAGCTCATGGCCTCGGCGCGTCCGGACAAACCCGCGCCGTGCGACAGCAGGATCAGCGGGAAACGGCCCTCGGCCACCGGCGCGTCGGCGCGGGCCGGAGTGCCCTCGAAGAAGATGTTTTCGCCCAGCGTGACAGGTGTCCCGGCGTCGGTGGCGGGATACCAGACCATGACCTCGAGACCCATGCCGCGTTCGCCAGACATCACCGTCATCGTCCGGACACCGGCCGTATGCTCAGCCGCGAACAGCGGCAGGGGCGCCAGCAGCGCGGCGGCAAAGGCCAGCGCTCGGGCCGCACGGCGGTCTTTCAGGATCGTTTTCATGTCTTCCGGAGCTCCCCACGTGGCGCGCGACGCCCGCCTCGCCACCGGGATACAGGGCGCTTGCTGCCCGGGCAACGTTGGGGAATGCCGCTTGCGCCAGTTGCCTGGTAAGGCGCCGAAACCCGGTCAGTCCGGCTCGCAGATTTCGACGACCGAGGCCGCGCCGCGGCCCTCCTCGCGGATGTAGCGCATCCGGTTGCCCGCAACCTCGATCACCTCGCAGCCGCTCCCGAGCTCCTCGCCGCCAAGCGCGGCCCGGCGGCAGAAAAGCGCGTCGCGCCAGATCCATTGCCCGGCCAGCGGTGCGCCGTCGATTTCACCCGCCATCGTGCCGTCGGACCTGATCGTGAAGCAGATCCCCTCCGCCCGCAGCGGTCTGTCCGCGACGTACGAGATGAACTCTGCCTCTGTCATGATACGCGTCAAGTGTCCGGGCTCTGTCATGGGGTGAGTAGACGCCCGCCTGCGGTCTCGTACAAGCCCGCGCCTTCCGAAGACGACAACGCCCCCGCCGAGGGTCGGCGGAGGCGCGGAACGCGAAACACGAGGTGGATTCAGATCCGGTTTTCGTCCAGGCCCCCGGGCCTGTCCCGCGGGAGCTTTCTAAGAAATGGTAAAACCGTCTCTGTAGGTCATTGATTGATTTAAGGCGCCGATGCGTCCCTGCCCGGGACGCCGCCTGCCGGGCCGCCCTTTCGGGCGGCGCCGGGGACAATTTTCAGTGGACCGTGACGGGCGCCAGATCGTTCTGCCGGGCCAGCACGAAGGCCATGTTCCGGTCCTTCACCAGCGCCAGCCGCTCGCCGTCGGCGCGGTGCACGGCATAAAGCTCGTCGGCCCCGCCGATCTGCTCGCGCACCTCTTCCTGAACGTCCTCGGGCAGTTCCGCCGCCTTCACGGCCCGCACGTAGACGAGGCGCCCTTCGTCGAAGCCCTCGAAACGGGAAAGATCCTGTTTGGTATCCATCTGGCTTACCCCTTCCTGATATTGATCGTCTGAACCACCGTATCGGGCCGGCTCAGGGTGAGATCCACATGCAGCAGGCCATTCTCGATGACCGCCTCTCCCACCTCAACGCCGTCGGCCAGCACAAAGCTCCGCTGAAACTGCCGCGCCGCGATCCCGCGGTGGAGAAAGATCCGCTCGGCCCCGTCGTCCGCCTGCTTCCCGCGGATCATCAGCTGCCGGTCCTCGACCGTGATGCTGAGATCGCGCTCGGAAAACCCGGCGACGGCCAGCGTGATGCGATAGGAATTGTCCGAGGTCTGTTCGATGTTGAAGGGCGGATAGCCTTCCGCGCTCTTGGCCGTGCGTTCCAGCAGGCGCTCGAGCTGCTCGAAGCCCAGCATATGGGGGTACGAGCCCAATGTCAGTTTCGTCATCGACACGTCCTTTGAAAAGCGACCGTCATCGGCGGGCCCCGTTCCGGCGACCCTTACAATTTGGAATATGGGAGCCTCGCGATGCCCCTGCAAGGTCTTTGCGAAAGCCACCCTTGTTGCTATGTTCAGGAACACACTCGAGGACACTGCCGGCATGAATGCGCCCACCGACATTTCGATGAAGACCGAAGAGGTGCTTCGCTACGAGCTGGAGTTCTTCCGCAACGAGCACCGTGACCTCGACCAGGCCATCCGCGCCCTGCAGGAACGCGGCACCGCCGACGCCCTGACGATGCAGCGCCTGAAGAAGAAGAAGCTCTACCTCAAGGACCGGATCGCCCTGATCGAGGATCGTCTCACGCCCGACATCATCGCCTGAGGTTCAGGCGACAGGGCAGCCTGTCAAAGCCGGATCGTCGAGATGAGCCGCCCGTAGTCGGCCTCGCGTGCGTGCGTCGCACGCCGGAATGAATAGAAGCGTGTCGCGTCCGAATAGGTGCAGTGCCGCGTCCATTCCGCCTCGACGCCCGCCTCGCGCAACCGGTGCAGTCCGTAGCCGGGCAGGTCGAAATGCAGGCGGTCCCCGTCGCCGTTCGCGAAGAACCGTGCATTGACCGGGTCGTCCGCGAGGAAGTCCTCGAAGAACTCCGGCCCGACCTCGTAGGCGCGCTGACTGATCGTGGGGCCGATCACGGCCTTGATGGTGGAGCGGCTCGCGCCCAAGCCTTCCATGGCGTCGATTGTCGCCTCCAGGACCCCGTCCCTCGCCCCGCGCCAGCCGGCGTGGGCCGCGCCGATCACGCCGGCCTCTTCATCCGCGAAGAGCACGGGCTGACAATCCGCCGTGAGCACGCCGATCACCTGACCGGGTGTCGCGGTCACAAGAGCGTCCGCACGCGGCCGCGGCGGATGCAGCGGGCCGGTGACCGTGATGACTTCGGTCGAGTGCGTTTGGTGCGCTGTCGAGAGGTGCTCGGCCCCGACGCCCATGGCATCGGCGACGCGGCCTCTGTTGATCGACACGATCTCGGACTGGTCGGAGCTGCCGGTGCCGCAATTGAGGCCGGCGAAAATACCCGATGAGGCGCCACCCTTGCGGGTGAAAAAGCCGTGGCGGACGGAGGACAGCAGGGTGGAGGTGATGATCTCCAGCGTCATGAAGAGACTCCGGGCGGCGGAGGTGCCGCGTGGGGATGAAGGGCAAGAATCTTGAACAGCGAACCCATTTCGTCCGGGTGCGTCAACCTGCGATGCGCGGCGATGTGACTTGCAAGCGCCTCGCCCTGCAGGCCGCGGGCGAGCGCCTGGGCGCGCGCGGTGATGCCTAGCTGTTCCAGAAAGACGCCCTGCAGCGTCATCGGGGCATGCGCCACGGGGGCCGCGGCTTCGGCGATCGCTTCGAAATCCACATGCGCCGTCAGGTCCGCCCCGCCGGGCTGGTCGAAGGGATCTGTCGTTTCGTGATCCCGGACGGCCTGGAAAGTATCACCCTTGCTGCGCCAGTCGCCGTAGTCGGCAATCAGTGCGGCCCCACCGAACTCGGCGATGCGCGCCCCGATGCTGGCGGCGACCGCCCTGGCCGGGGCGTTGGTCTCGACGATGTCGCCGTCGGCCGTATCGGGCAGTCGATGGGCAAGGGCCTGGAGGGGGATCGGCTCGGTCCGCCCCGCGACGAGCTGGCCGTCGCGCACCCCGACCACGGTTTCGCGCCACCCGCGTCCCTCGCGCTGGAACTGACGGATCGGAAGGGCGTCGAAGAATTCGTTGGCGACAAGGAAAAGTGGCGCATCGGGCAGGGTGTCGACCGTGTCGTGCCACTGCGGCTCAGCGGGGCCCAGCCGCCTTTCCTGCTCGGCTCGCAGCGCCGGGGAGCTCTCGACCAGATGCAGCGAGATCGCGTCGTGAAACTTGGGGATGGCGCGCGTGGCGCGCAGGACGTCCTGCATCAGGGTGCCACGCCCGGGGCCGAGTTCGGCGAGGCTAATTCGTTTCGGCGCGCCCTGATCCAGCCAGGCCTGCGCGAGGCAGAGCCCCAGCAGTTCTCCGAACATCTGCGAGATTTCCGGCGCGGTGGTGAAGTCCCCGGCCGCGCCGAGGGGATCCCGTGTCACGTAGTAGCCGTGTTCGGGATGAGAGAGGCAGGCGGCCATGTAATCGGCCAGCGTGATCGGGCCGGTGGCCTCGATCTGCGCGATAAGAAGGCGGGCAAGCGGGGTCATGCGGGGCGATGGCCCGGCCGGCGTAGTGCCCAGAAGACCGCGATCAGGCCGGCAGCGATCATCGGCATGTTGAGAAGCTGGCCCATGGTCAGGCCGTAGCCGTCGACATGAATGGCCAGCCCGAGCGGATTGCCGGGCGACTGGAACTGGGCGTCGGGTTGGCGGAAGAACTCGACGATGAAACGGCCGATCCCGTATCCGGCGAAGAAGGTGCCCGCCACGAGCGCCGGGTACTTCAGGGCGCCCCGCCGCACCAGAACCAGCAGGACGAGCCCCAGCAACAACCCTTCCAGCCCGGCCTCATAGAGCTGCGATGGGTGACGGGCGCAGAGGTCTCCGACCGGCTGGCCGCAGTCCTGGGCATAGGGCCCGGGAAAGATCACGCCCCAGGGCAGATCGGTGGGCCGGCCCCAGAGCTCGGCATTGACGAAGTTCGCCAGCCGGCCGAGCAGCAGGCCCGGCGGCGTGGCCAGCGCCAGCAGATCGGCGGCGGAGGCGAGCGGAATGCGGTTCCTGACGCAGAAGATCAGGCTGGCCACGATCACCCCGAGGAGGCCGCCGTGAAAGGACATGCCGCCCTGCCAGACCATCGGAATCTGGAGCGGGTTATGAAGGTAGTAGGCGGGCTGGTAGAAGAAGACGAAGCCGAGCCTGCCGCCGAGGATCACGCCGAGGATCACCCAGGTCAGCAGATCCTCGAGCTGGCGGGGGCTCATCGGCGGGGTCTGCGCCGGCCAGAGGGCAGGGCGCCGGAGGGCGGCGACGGCGAGCCGCCAGCCGATCAGGATCCCGGCGATATAGGCCAGCGCGTACCAGCGCAGGGCGATCTCGACCCCGAAAACGGAGAGGGAGAAGAGTTCGGGGGAAAGGTCGGGAAAGGGGATGGCGGCGCGCATGGCAATCTGGTGCCCTGTGTCCGGGCCGGGGTCAAGGTTGAGGCCGGGGGCCACGTGGCCCATATAGGTGGGTGAACGCAACGGCGGAGTGACCCATGCAGACACGCAACAAGGTTTTCGACGATCTCTCTCAGCTCATGACCAACGCGATGGGTGTCGCACAGGGTGCGCGGGGAGAGGCCGAGACGGCGATGAAATCCATGATCGACCGCTGGCTGGCCGACCGCGACTTCGTGACCCGCGAGGAATTCGACGCGGTTCGGGCCATGGCCCAGAAGGCGCGCGAGGAGAACGAGGCGCTGAAGGCGAGGCTCGACGCGCTGGAGAAGGGCGCCGAGTGAAGCCCTGCCGGCGGGGTGGATCCTGCCCCGCCTGCGTGGGAGCCCAGAGTGTCCCGGGCCGGGACATTTTTCTGCTCCAATGGAATCAAGGGGTTAAGCTCGCGCATTAACCGGGACGTAACGCTTGTCCCTGCCAAGGCTGCCGCCGTCCCGCTTCTTCTTGGCACAAATACTCCGGGGGAGGCGCGGCTTGCCGCGACGGGGGCAGCGCCCCCTGACCGCTCTGCCAGAGGTGCGCCTCAGCCGAGGCAGGTCTCGATAATCTTGCCCTCGAAGACATCGACCAGCCCCACGTCGCTCAGCCTTGGCCCCGGATTGCAGACGAGCGAGGCCCCGAAGAGCGCCTTGAACACGAGGTAGGGGGGCTGCCAGTCGACGAGCTCTTCCATCGCGGCACGGATCGCGGCGAAGCGCTGGGCGACTTCGGAAAGCGGCGCATCGCTCACGAGCCCGGCGACGGGCAGGGCGAGCATGTCCGTCACTTCTCCGTTACGGGCGACGGCGAGCCCGCCACCGGCCTCGCGCAGGGCGTTGCCGGCGGCGGCCATGTCGGCGGGATCGCGCCCGAAGATCGTCAGGTTGTGACTGTCGTGCGAGACGGTGGTGGCGAAGGCGCCGCGCCAGGTGCTCCAGTTTTCCAGAAAGGCCACGCGCACGGGCGTGCCTGTGCCGTGCCGGTTCACCACCGCCATGCGTATCATGTCGTCGGGCAGCACCAGATTGCCGTCTGAGACCGCCACCTCGCGGCGGCCCCATTCGGGGAAGCGCGGTTTTGACAGCGTGGCGATGGTGGCGTCGGGGCCCTGCGCGGGCACCTCGAAATCATTGGGCGCCAGCGGGGCGAGCTTCATGGTCTCGCGCAGCGTGGCGGGGGTGGGCGAGGGCCGGGCCGGGGTCGTGAGCGTACCGCCCGAGGCGACAAGGCGGCCGTCGGCGATGACATCTGCTGCCTGCACCTGCGCCACGTCCGAGAGCAGCACCAGGTCGGCGCGGCGGCCGGGCGCCACAAGGCCAAGGTCGGGGCGCCCGATGCGGGTCGCGGCGTTCAGCGTCGCGGCGCGATAGGCCCAGAGCGGCGGCAGGCCGCAGTCGATCAACATCCGGATCACCGCGTCGAGCCCACCCTGGGCGAGAAGGTCATCGGGAAAGACGTCGTCGGTGCAGAGCGTCACGGTCTGCGGCAGTGCGCCGAGCGACAGCAGCGCCTCGGCGAACTCGGGCAGCAGATGCGCGTGCGAGCCGCGCAGCTCGATCGTGAAACCGGCTTCGAGCTTGGCCAGAAGGTCCTCGGCGCTTGTCAGCTCGTGATCGGTCTCGACCCCGGCGGCGGCAAAGGCGGCAAGGTCGCCGCCCGCAGGGCCGCGCCCGTGGCCGCAGACGCGCTTGCCGCTGGCAAGCCCCTCAGCGACGATTCCGGTCACGCGCGGGTCGCCGTCGAGCAGCTGGTGCATGGTCATGAGCTCGGCGGCGCCGTGGGTGTCGTCCCGGGCGAGCCAGCGCGCCACGGTCTCGGGGCCGAAGTCGCCGCCCGAGACCTCGTAGCCGGGGGCCGAGGGCACGCAGGTCGGCACCAGCGGCAAGAGCCGCAGGGGCAGGTCGCGGGCGGCGGCACAGGCGTGCTCCAGCCCGGCCTCGCCCGCGACATTGGCGAATTCATGCGGGTCCCAGAGCGCGGTGGTCACGCCGCGCGGCACCACGGCGCTCGCGTATTCGGCGGGCGTCACCATGGAGCTTTCCACGTGCATGTGCGTGTCGATGAAGCCCGGCACGATGGTCATGCCCCGGGCGTCGTGACGGGCGTGCGCGTCGCGCGGGGTGTCGCCGGGCGCGTGGACGCTGGCGATGAGGGACCCGACAAGACCGACATCGGCGCGGCGGGTGCGGCCGGTCACCATGTCCATGACCTCGCCGCCCTCGATCAGCAGGTCGAAAGGGGCAAGGCCACGGGCGGCCTTCACGGTGCGGGCTCGAATGGCGGGGTCATTGAGATCACCGGGGAACGGCATGTCGCTCACCCCTCTTTCAGCGCGTCGAGGCAGAGACGCGCGGCAGTGTCGGAAACGCCGGTGGCAAGGCGCGTGGGCGCCTGCGGGTCGGCGGTGAAGCCTGTTGCGCCGTAGCTGTCGTCCGGGGTCGTGGAGACGGTCATGTGGTGCGGCGCGAAGGTGAGGGCGCCGGGATCTGCCACGGCCAGCGCGGCCAGCGGGTCGTAGATCGCCATGCCGGGGCGACCGCGCGACAGGCCGATGTCGAGGTAGCCGCCCAGAAGATCGGCGGTCAGCGGCTCGCATCGGGGCAGGTCGTCGGGGCCGAAGGTGACTTTCCGGCAGATCTCGAGGTCGACCACATCGAGGGGCAGCCCGGAGGCGTCGACGGCGGCCAGCGCCTCGGGGTCGGCGAGCGCGTTGAACTCGGCCTGCGCGGAATGATTGCCGCGCCCGGCGCTGCCGCCCATCCAGACCAGCCGGGTGATGCGCCGGGCGGCCTGCGGGGCACTCTCGATCAGCCGGGCGATGTTGGTCAGCGGGCCGAGGGCGAGGACCGTTCGCTCACCGTCGTCCTGCAACCAGGCGGCGAGGGCTTCCACGGCATCACTGGGCACCGCTGGCCCGTCGACCTCGGGCAGGAAGGCGCCACGGCTTTGCATGCCCCGGGGCCCGAGAATGCGTCCGGAGGTTTCCTGTTCGCGCACCAGCGGCCGGTCGGCGCCCGCGTGCAGGGGCGCCTTGAAGCCATAATATGCGGCAGCGCCCTGCGCGTTGGCCACGACGCGCGGCAGCGGTGCGTTGCCCGCCACGAGCGAAATGCCATCGACCACGACGCCCGAGTGGCGCAGCAGAAGCAGCGCCCAGAGGTCGTCGAAGCCGTAGTCCGTGTCGACCCAGATGCTCATGCGGCAAGCGGGCGGGCGGTGGCTTCGGGCAGGTCGAAGGACAGCGTCTCGCCGATCTCGACGCGGGGCAGGGCGATGTCGGCGTCGGCCTTGACAGGGCCGAGCGCGCTTTCGAGCACGTATTCGCGGTGCGCCCCGGCAAAGCTGGTGGCGACGACGCGGCCGTCGTGTGGACCGGACCCGACGATGACGCCATCGGGCCGCCAGGCAAGAAGCGGGCTGGTCGTGGCAAAGCCCAGCGGCAGGGCGCCTTTGTCGCTCACCACCTTGCCGCCCTCGACGCGGAAGATGTTCTCGAAGCCCATGAACTCCGCCGCGAAGGCGGTCTCTGGCCGGGCATAAAGGTCGGCGGGCGTGCCGAGCTGCTCGATCCGGCCTTCCTTCATCAGCACGATGCGGTCGGCAAGCGCCAGCGCCTCGGCCTGGTCGTGGGTGACGAAGACCATGGTGACGCCGGTTTCCTTCTGGACGCGCTGCAGCTCGGTCCGCATTTCGAGCCTCAGGCGGGCGTCGAGGTTCGACAGCGGCTCGTCCAGCAGCAGCACCTTGGGCTGCATGACCAGCGAGCGGGCCAAGGCCAGGCGCTGCTGCTGACCGCCCGACATCTCGGCCGGCTTGCGCTTGTCGTAGCCGGTCAGGCCCACGGTGGCGAGGCCCTGCTGCGTGCGCTCGGTGATCTCGCTCGCCGACAGCTTCTGCAGGCGCAGGCCGAAGGCGACGTTCTCGAAGGCGTTGAGGTGTGGGAAGAGCGCGTAGCTCTGGAAGACGAGGCCGATGCCGCGCTTGTTGGCGGGCACGCGTGTCACGTCGCGCCCGTCGATGGTGATGCGGCCCGAGGCGGGGGTGAGCAGCCCGGCGATGGCGCGCATGGTCGTGGTCTTGCCGCAGCCCGAGGGGCCGAGCAGGGCGATCAGTTCGCCCTCGCGGACGCCGAGGTTCAGTTCGGGGACGGCGACGCTCTGGCCGTAGGTCAGGGTCAGGTCCGTCAGTTGGACGTAGGTGTCAGACATAGCGAGAGAATCCCAGCAGACGTTCGGCGACGAAGACGATGGCAAGCGACATGAAGGCCAGCAGGGCCGAAAGCGCCGCGACGGAGGGATCGAAGGTGATCTCCATGTAGGCGAGCATGTCGATGGGCAGGGTGCGGACCCCGGGGCCGGAGAGGAAGAGCGAGACCGGCACCTGGTTGAACGAGGTCACGAAGCCGAGGATGAAGGCGGCGAGCACGCCGCCACGGATGTTCGGAAGCACGACCTTGGTGAAGGCCTGGAAGCGCGAGCAGCCCAGCAGGACCGCGGCCTCTTCCATGTCGCCGCGCAGGTTGTGCATGGAGGAGGAGACGACGCGCACGGCATAGGGCAGCACCAGCGCCGTGTGCGCCATGAAAAGCGCCATGGTCACCGTCACGTCGAGCGGCACCACCACGTAGCGCAGCAGGGCAAGGCCCACGATGATGCCCGGCACGATGATCGGCGCCGCGACGATGGTGCGCACGGTTTCGGCGCCGGGCAGGTCGTAGCGGTTGAGCGCGTAGGCCGCCGGCACACCCAGCACCAGCGCCAGCAGCGTGCCGAAGATGGCGAGCCCCATGGAGAGCATGAAGCTCGCGCGGAAGCTCTCGACGGTAAAGACCTTGGCATACCAGCGCAGGGTCAGCCCCTGCGGCGGGAAGGCGAGGAACTCGGTGTCCGAGGCGCCGGCCAGGATGATGATAAGGAAGGGGCCGATCAGGAAGGTCAGCGTCAGCCCGAGGATGATCCAGTTCGCGGTGGTGCGCCCGATGGTGTTCATGGCTCAGCTCCGGGCCGTGGCGATCTTCTTCAGCAGAAGGTTCGCCGAGAAGGACATGACGATGAGGATCATGGCGATGACGCTGGCCGAGACGAAGTCGTTCGAGACGTTCACGCGCTGGTACAGCAGCGTCTCCAGCATCAGCACCTTGGATCCGCCGAGGATCGCGGGGGTGATGTAGGCGGTGAGCGAGCCGGTGAAGACCAGCGTGCCGCCGATCACAAGGCCCTCTTTCGTCAGCGGCAGGATCACCTTGAAGAAGACCGAGAACCAGCTTGCGCCCAGCACGCGGGCCGCCGGGATCACGTCGCGGGGGATGTTCTCCATCGCCGAGACAAGCGAGATGATCATCAGCGGCAGGAACAGCTGCAACAGGCCGAGGTAGACGGCGGTTTCGGTGAAGAGCAGCCGCAGCGGCGAGTCCGACAGGCCCAGCCCGGTGATGGCACCGTTGACGATGCCTGTGCGGCCGAGGATCACGATCCAGGCGTAGGTCCGCGCCACGGGCGAGATCATCAGCGGCAGGACCACCATGCCGAAGATCGTCCCGCGGGCGCGGCCGCCGAGATTCACGATGCAGAAGGCGGCGGCATAGCCGATCACCGCGGCGCTGCCCGCGACCAGCGCGCCGAGCTTGAGCGTCCGCAGGAAGACCGTGCGGTTCAGGGGCGCCGAGAAGAAATCGACGTAGCCCTGCAGCGAGAAGCCACCGCCGGTGCCGCGAAAGGCCTCGGACAGGAGGACCGCCACCGGGGCGAGAAAGAGCAGCGACGAGAAGATTGCCGCCGGAAGGGCCAGTGCCAGCCCTTCGCGCCTGTTGCGGAACATGAAAGCGATCCCCGCTTGAAAGTCAGATGGTTGCACCCCCGGCGCGGCGAACCGCACCGGGGAAAACGGCGGGGGCACGCCGGATGGCCCCCGCACGGATGGTCGGACGGGTTAGCGGATCACCTCGGCGTTCCACTGCTCGACCCAGGCTTCGCGGTTCTCGACGATCTCGGAGGCGGGCATGATGTTGAGTGAATTGATGACGTCTGCGCCGTAGGTCAGGTTGTCGGCGACCTCTTCGCTGACCTCGACCTCCTTGTTGGCGGGGCTGTCCACCAGCATCTCGGCGATCTTGGTCTGCACCTCGGTCGAGAGCCAGTAATCCATGAACTCGTAGGCGAGCTGCTCGTTGCCGTTGTCCTTGGTCATGACCATCACGTTCATGCCGCCGGCCTGGCCTTCCTCGGGCGTGGCCCAGGCGAAGGGCAGGCCTGCGTCCTTGAAGCTGCCCCAAGCGAACTTGCCCACGGGCGCCGCGATCACTTCCTGCTGGTTCATAAGCTGCACCAGCTCCGACGAGCGGGAATAGAAGGTCACGATGTCGTCCGAATGCTCGCCGATGGTCGAGATGACCGGGCCGTAATCCTCGGTCTCGCCCATGGCCTTGCCCAGCATCATGAGCGTGAGCGGACCCTGCGTGCCGGTGATGTTGGGCAGCGCCACTTGGCCGGCCAGCTCGTCACCGAGCAGGTCGCCCCAGCTGTCGATCTCCACAAGGTCCGAGCGGTAGACGATCGAGGAGGCATAGTAGGTGTAGCCCACCGCCATGCCGTCGCCGTTGGGGTCCTTGGCGCTGTCGTAGAGCTTGTCGAAGTTCGAGAGTTTCGAGCTGTCGATGGGCGCGAGCAGGTCCTTTTCGGCAAGGCTGAGCGCGTCCTGCGTGGAGATCACGGCCATGTCGATGACCGGGTCCGCCGCGTTGGCTTCGATCTTGGCCATGCGCTCGACGCTGTTGCCGGTCTCGACCACCACGTCGCAGCCGCACATCTCCTCGAAGGGCTCGTAGAGCGCCTCGGTGTATTCGTCCTGGGCGAAGGAATAGACCGAGATGGTCAGGGTCTTGTCCTGGGCCGTGGCGGCGGTGGCGAGCGCGCTGGCGGCACAGCCGAGCGCAAGAAGGGACAGGGTCGATTTCATGAGTTGGCTCCTTGTTGGTCAGTTTCTTGCTGTCGTGAGAGGGCACGCGGGACCGCAGTCGAGGTGCGCAGCACCAGCCGCATGGGGACGGCCAGCGAGGGGTCGTCCGGGGCGTGACCGGCGATGCGGCGGGCCAGGACGTCGAGCGCGTGTTCGGCGATGGTCTGCACGTCCTGCGCGATGGTCGTCAGTTCCGGGTGCATGGCGGTGGCGAGCGGCAGATCGTCAAAGCCGGTCAGGCTGACATCATTCGGCACGGAGAGGCCGGCACGCGACAGGCGCGAATGGGCACCGAGCGCGATCAGGTCCGAGGTGGCCATGACGGCAGTCGCCCCGCCTTCGATCAGGCCGGGTACGGCGTCGAGCCCCGCCTGGCCCCAGGCGACGTGGTGCCGGGCGTCGGGGCCAAGCCCCTCGATCATGCCGCGGATGCGGTCCTGCTGTACCTCGGACACCGCGTCGCCCCCCAGAAGGACGACCTCGCGGTGGCCCAGGCCCGCGATATGCGTGCCGAGCTGCCGCCCGCCGCCAAGGTGGTCGGCCGAGACGGTGGTGCGCGGGTCCGAAGCGGTATTGATGACGACCGCGGGAATGCCGTCGGGCACCGGGGAGGTGCCCTTCTGCGGCACGATGACGATGCCGTCGACGCCGCGCCCGACAAGCTGCATCAGCGCCTCGTCCTGGCGGGCGGCATCGCCGCGCGAATCCGCGATCAGGATGCCAAGGCCCCGGCTTTCGGCGGCGATCGAAATGTTCTGCGCGATGCGGGGAAACAGCGGGTTCGTGAGGTCGGGCATCACCAGCCCCAGGATGCCGCTCTGCCCGGTCTTGAGCGCGCGGGCGGCACTGCTCGGGCGGTAGCCCAGCTCGCTCGCAAGCGCCCGGATGCGGGTGGCCAGCTCCTCGGAAACGCGCCCCTTGCCCGAGAGGGCATTGGACACGGTGGCGGTCGACACACCGATATCTCTGGCGATCTGCTTGAGGCTGGTCATCTGCGCTCCATCGTTGGTGAAACGATTAAGCGAGCGATTCTTGTTCGGTCAATCGTAAATTAATCGATTAACCATCTAGGGAAGAATCGGCGGGGATTCTGCTCAATCCTTGCGCAGGGAGGCAGTGAGTCGGGGATGTTGTCGCGGAAAACGATCCGGAGTCCGGGCGGTGGCACGGATCGTCTGCCACTGGCGACGACCGGCATCTGGTTGCCCGGATCTGGATGAAGTGGTGAGCCGTGCAGGATTCGAACCTGCGACCCACTGATTAAAAGTCAGTTGCTCTACCAACTGAGCTAACGGCCCACTGTGGCGGCGTATCTAGGGAAGGCGTTCGGGGGGGTCAACCCATAAAATCGAGCGAAACGCGGGTGTTTCGCGGTGGCGCTCAAGACGGCTCTGGAAAGGGGCGGACGTGATCCGTATATGCGGCGCATGAACACGCGTGGGACAGACGGGCTGCCCTTCATGAAGATGCATGGGCTGGGGAACGACTTCGTCGTTCTCGACGCGCGTGCACGTGCGGTGGAGATGACCCCGGCGCTGGCCTGTCGGCTGGCCGACCGCAACCGCGGCGTGGGATTCGACCAGCTTGCGGTGATCTCCGAGCGCGCAGGCAGCGACGCGCACCTGACCTTCTACAACGCGGACGGATCGCTGTCGGCGGCCTGCGGCAACGCCACGCGCTGCATCGGCCGGATGCTGCTGAACGAGACCGGCCGGACGACGCTGGAGCTGACCACCGACCGCGGTACGCTTGCCGTGCGCGAGGCGGGCGGCGGGCTGACCTCGGTCAACATGGGGCCGCCGCAGCTGACGTGGGACGAGATCCCGCTGGCCGAGGAGATGGACACGCTGGAGCTGCCCATCGAGGGGGCGCCGACCGCGACCGGCATGGGCAACCCACATTGCAGTTTCTTCGTCGAGGATGCCGAGGCGGTGCCGCTGGAAAGCTTCGGCCCCCGCTACGAGCATCATCCGCTGTTCCCTCAGCGCAGCAATGTGCAGGTGGTGAGCCTTGCCGGGCCCGACCGGCTGCGCATGCGGGTCTGGGAACGTGGTGCGGGGATCACATTGGCCTCGGGGTCGTCGTCCTGCGCGGTGGCAGTGGCCGCGGCGCGGCGGGGGCTGACCGGGCGCGCGGTGACGGTCTGCCTTGATGGCGGCGAGCTGCAGGTCGACTGGCGCGAGGACGGGGTCTGGATGACCGGACCGACGGCGCATGTCTTTGACGGCGTGCTCACATCTGACTGGCTGGAGGGCGCATGACGGACGCGCCGAAATTCACGACGCTGGGCTGCCGGCTCAACGCCTACGAGACCGAGGCCATGAAGGCGCTTGCCGAAGAGGCGGGCGTCGACAATGCCGTCGTGATCAACACCTGCGCGGTGACGCAGGAGGCCGTGCGCAAGGCACGGCAGGAGATCCGGCGCCTGCGCCGCGAGAACCCTGACGCGCGGGTGATCGTGACTGGCTGTGCCGCGCAGATCGACCCCGAGGGCTTTTCCTTGATGGCGGAGGTCGATGCCGTCATCGGCAACACCGAGAAGATGTTGCCCGAGACCTGGAAGGGGCTGTCGGCGGATTTCATCGGCGAGACGGAAGCCGTTCAGGTCAACGACATCATGTCCGTGACCGAGACGGCGGGCCACCTTATCGATGGCTTCGGCACGCGGTCGCGC
>CAYNKL010000081.1:0-14983 GCA_964397775.1 uncultured Rhodobacterales bacterium
GTGATCACAGTAGGTGGCGGATTGCCTGCGATGTTAGCGCAGACCGGCAGGTTCTTGCCTGTCTGGGTGAATCACTCGCGAACGCGGCACCGGCAGTGGCGGCGATCCCTTGCCCGACAACACGGACCGCCACGGGTCGTGCCCGGGGCATCGGGCTGTGGGGGTGTTGGAAACAGCGGAAACCGGGCGTGTCCGGTCCGGCTGGATCGGACGCACGTCTGGCGATTTGGTCAGCGACGCCCGAACAGCTTTCGAAGCTTTGCTTGACGCTTTGCGCGCGGCACCCGGACGAGGGGGGCAACCTTGGTCTGCGATCCGGGCGACAGAAACTTGTCGGCGGATAGCAGGGCAAGCAGGTGCTTGTAGACTGGGCGTCGCAAGAAGCCTTCGAGCGTTGTCGCGCGGGTCGGCGCCTTGGCGTCCGGCCGCCGAAGATCCGAGTCGTGGATGACGCGCGGGGCGCAATGGGACGAGGACAGCGTGGCGAGTTCGTCGATGCGCTTGAAGTTGTACTCCTGCGGGAGCACCGCGATCCGAAGGTCGCTGTTCCACAGCAGCTCCCGGAAAATCGGTTGATCGACGCTGCTGTCCGCGGCCGACATCTCGGCATCGACCTGCGACAGAAAGTCCGAGATCCGCGCGGATCTTCGGATCCCCAGAACGCCGGTGTTGATCTGCGGGAAGCTGTTCGGAAGCTGCAGCTTGTGAATGCGGTGGCTGTGGCGCGAGTTTCGCAGCGCGACATGCGCGCCGGCGATGTCGAAGCGATCCAGCGTGAAGAAGATGTCTGAAATGTCGGCGCAGACAAAGGTGTCTGCATCAAGATAGATCGTTCGGTCGAACTCTGCGCGCCGCAGCGCTTCGAATTTCGGTCGCTTCGACGATGAGTCGGACAGGAGGTGAACCTTGTCGAAACAGTGCCCCTTTGCGGGATGCGCATCGCAATAGAGGTGCACGGTCGCGCCGGGGTTGCTGTCTTTCAGGCTTCTCGCGGAGTTGACCGCCAGCTCAACGTACTTTGCCCCTTTTGCTGCGTAGACAAAGCCAAGGGTTTCGTTCGGATGCATGGGCGGTCTTAAATCGCGAAGAAAGGGGCCAGCGAGGCCCCTTTCCGATTGTGCGCTCGGATCAAGCGAGCGAGCTGTCGATGCCCTTGCAGGCCTCGACAAGGCCCTTCACGGCGTTGACCGAGGTGTCGAACATCTCTTGCTCGTCCTTGTTGAGCTTGATGTTCATGATCTTCTCGATGCCGCCGGCGCCGATCACGGTGGGCACGCCCACATACATGTCCTTCACGCCGAGGTCGCCATCGCAATAGGCGGCGCAGGGCAGGACGCGCTTCTGGTCCTTCAGATAGGCCTCGGCCATCTCGATCGCGCTGGTGGCGGGCGCGTAGAAGGCCGAGCCGGTCTTCAGCAGGCCGACGATCTCGGCGCCGCCGTCACGGGTGCGCTGCACGATCGCGTCCAGCTTCTCCTGCGTGGTCCAGCCCATCGCAACGAGGTCGGGCAGCGGGATGCCGGCCACGGTCGAGTAGCGGGTCAGCGGCACCATAGTGTCGCCGTGGCCACCCAGGACGAAAGCGCTCACGTCCTTCATGGAGACGTCGAACTCGAGGCTGAGGAAGTGGCGGAAGCGCGCGCTGTCGAGCACGCCGGCCATGCCGCAGACCTTGTTGGTCGGCAGGCCGGAGAACTTCTGCAGCGCCCAGACCATGGCGTCGAGCGGGTTGGTGATGCAGATCACGAAGGCGTCCGGCGCGTTGTCGCGGATGCCTTCGCCCACGGCCTTCATCACCTTGAGGTTGATGCCCAGCAGGTCGTCACGGCTCATCCCCGGCTTGCGCGGCACGCCGGCGGTCACGATGCAGACGTCGGCACCCGCGATGTCGGCGTAGTCCGAGGTGCCCTTGAGCTTCGCGTCGAAGCCTTCGGCGGGGCCGGATTCCGCGATGTCGAGAGCCTTGCCGTCCGGAACGCCTTCCTGGATGTCGAAGAGGACGACATCGCCCAGCTCCTTGAGGGCGGCAAGGTGCGCGAGCGTCCCGCCGATCTGTCCCGCGCCGATCAGGGCGATTTTGGGTCTGGCCATGGATGTATCTCCGATCCTTGGTTGTTTCCGCCCCTCTAGTGCGCGATGCCACGTTTCGCAAGGTTGCGGAGGCGCGTCTGTTGCGCGCGCCGCGGGCGAGTGGACAGGATCTTGCGCGCTAACGTCAAGAAGAACGGCAGGTTATTAGGGGCAGAGCATGGAGCTTTTTAGCGTTTCGATCCTTGCGGTCGCAGTGCCGGCGGTGCTCTTCGCCGGAATATCCAAGGGCGGGTTCGGGTCGGGGGCGGCCTTTGCAAGCGCGTCGATTCTGACGCTGGTGCTTGATCCGGGACTCGCGCTCGGGATCATGCTGCCGCTGCTGATGCTGATCGACGTGGCAAGCCTGCCCGCCTACTGGCGCAAATGGCGCTGGTCCGAGGCGCGGGTGCTGCTGATCGGCGCGCTGCCCGGCGTGGTGCTGGGGGCGCTGTTCTATTCCTGGGCAAACCCCGATGTGATCCGGTTCCTGATCGGCTTCGTCTCGCTCGCCTTCGTGGCCTGGCAGATGGCGCAGAAATCGGGCCTCCTGCGGTTCGATCGCAAGTTCGGCGCGCGGGCGGGGCTGATCTCGGGGGGCGTGCTGGGTTTCACGAGCTTCGTCAGTCACGCGGGCGGACCCGCCGCGGCGGTCTACCTGCTGGGGCAGGGGCTTCCCAAGACCGCCTATCAGGCAACGACCGTTCTGGTCTTCTGGGCGGTGAACCTCTTCAAGGTCGGCTTCTATGCCAGCCTCGGCATCTTCTCGACCGAAACGCTGGCCTTGGATCTCGCGCTGGCGCCCTTCGCCGTTCTTGGCGCGTGGCTGGGCATCAAGGGCCACGACCGCGTGTCCGAACGGACCTTCTTCGCGATCACATACATCGCGCTAACGCTGACGGGCGCCAAACTGATCTGGGACGCGCTGACCTGAGTGTCAGGCGTCGTCGCCTTCCTTCAGCGCCTCGGCCAGCGTCTCGAAAGCCTGGCCGGTGGCGAGCAGGCAGGTCAGACCCGCTGTCGTCGTCACGGTGATCGTCCAGGATCCGGTCTTGTCCGAGGCAAAGACCTCCATCAGGTGGTTGTTGGTGCCAAGCCCGATGCTCTGCCGCGTCTCGCCATATTTCTTGGCAAGCCGCTCCACCACCTGATCGCGCGGGGCGCACTGGCGGTTGCTGTCCGCCTTCACTATGCTAGCCGCGGCAAGCAACAGTCCCGCGGCCAGGAAGATCCGTTTCATCTGCAACTGCGTCATCATCATGCCCTTTCGGCGCTGGCGACGCGGGGCAGGTCCCGCGTCGACGTCCCCTTGATCAGGATCGCTTCACCCCCAGGCGCGGCTTAGGCCGCTTCGGAATTCTGGACAGACTGCGACCGAAGGACATTAAATCCGGTTAACGCAACGTCCGCTCAGCCCCATTCGAGCAGTTTTTCTGCGATGCGGCGCAAACTTGCTTGAATTTTGCGCCCAAAAATGCGCACACATGCGCAAGAATATTACGCGAGGAGGCTTCCATGGACATGCGCGCGCGCCCCTACCGGTCGGTTCTCTACATCCCGGGCTCCAAGGAGCGGGCGCTTGAAAAGGCCCGCACGCTGCCTGTCGACGCCATCATCTTCGATCTCGAAGATGCCGTCTCGCCCGCCGAGAAACCTGCCGCCCGCGACACGTTGAAAGAGGCGCTGGCCCAGGGCTACGGCAAGCGCACCACTGTGGTGCGGATCAACGCGCTCGACACCGAATGGGGCCGCGCCGATGCCGAGGCCGCCGCGCAGATGAACTGCGACGCGATCCTCCTCCCCAAGGTCGACGGCCCCGAGCACCTCGACGCGCTTGCCCAGATCACCGGCGACACGCCGCTCTGGGCCATGATGGAAACGCCCAAAGGCATGCTCCGCGCGGCCGAGATCGCGGCCCACCCCAAGCTTGCCGGCATGGTCATGGGGACCAACGACCTCGCCAAGGAGCTACAAAGCCGCTTCCGCCCCGACCGCCTGCCGATGATGACCGGCCTCGGGCTCTGCCTGCTGGCTGCCAAGGCGCATGGCACCGTCATCGTCGACGGCGTCTACAACGCCTTCAAGGATGAGGACGGCCTGCGCGTCGAGTGCGAACAGGGCCGCGACATGGGCATGGACGGCAAGACGCTGATTCACCCCGCGCAGGTCGATATCGCCAACGAAACCTTCGCTCCGTCCCAGGCCGAGATCGACCTCGCCCAGCGACAGATCGACGCCTTCGAAGCAGCAGGCAAGGAAGGTCAGGCCGTCGCGGTGGTCGATGGCAAGATCGTCGAGAACCTGCACGTTGCGACCGCCCGCGAGACTCTGGCAAAAGCGGAGGCGATTGCAGCCCTCTCCGCGGAGTAGCCCACATGTCCTACCTTGTCCTCATCATCGGCGTCGCGCTCTGGTCCGGCGCGCACCTCTTCAAGAGGCTCGCGCCTGCGCGCCGTGCCGCCATGGGGGACAAGGCCAAGGGGCTGGTCGCCCTGGCCCTCGCCGTTTCCATCGTCCTCATGGTCATCGGCTATCGCGGTGCCTACGGGCCCGTCTTCTGGGGCCGCCATCCCGCCACCGTCGGCATCAACAACCTGCTGATGCTGCTCTCGGTCTACCTCTTTGCCGCCTCGGGCATGAAGACCTACCTCGGTCAGAAGATGCGCCACCCGCAGCTGATCGCCGTCAAGACATGGTCGCTGGCGCATATCCTGGTGAACGGGGACCTGCCCTCGTTCATCCTCTTCGGCGGGCTCATGGCCTGGGCCGTGGTCGAGGTGATCCTCATCAACAAGCAGACGACCTTCACGAAACCCGCCGTGCAGGTGGTGCCCCGGAAAGAGATCATCGCCGTCGTGGCCACGCTCGTGGTCTTCGGTCTGATCGCCGGCATCCACTACGCCCTCGGCTACCCTGCATTCGGATAACACCATGAAACTCTACCGTTTTCTCTCCGAGGACGACACCTCGGCCTTCTGCCACAAGGTTTCCGAAGCCCTTTCCAAGGGCTGGGAGCTGCACGGCGATCCGACCTATGCCTTTGATGCGGCCAACGGCGTCATGCGCTGCGGCCAGGCGGTCACCAAGGAGGTCGAGGGCGACTATCATCCCGACCTGAAGCTGGGACAGCAGTGATGGCCAAGACCGATCCGGGACGCTTCTTCGAGGACTATGCCATCGGGCAGGTGATCGACCACGCCGTGCCCCGGACGGTCTCGGGCGGGGAGAGGGCGCTTTACCATGCGCTCTATCCCGCCCGCCACGCGCTCTATTCCTCCGATCTCTTCGCCCAGGGCTGCGGCCTGCCGGGGGCGCCGATCGACGACCTTGCCGCCTTCCACGTGGTGTTCGGCAAGACCGTCCCGGACGTCTCGCTGAATGCCGTGGCCAACCTCGGCTATGCCGAAGGCCGCTGGCTGAAACCGGTCTGGCCGGGCGACACGCTGCGCAGCACCTCCGAAGTGATCGGCCTCAAGCAGAACTCCAACGGCAAGACCGGCGTCGTCTGGGTCCGCACCCGCGGGCTCAACCAGCGCGACGAGGTGGTGCTGGAATACTGCCGCTGGGTGATGGTCCGCAAACGCGACATTTCGGCCGCGGCGCCGGACACCGTGGTGCCGGACCTCAAGACGGTGCTGGAGCACACCGACCTCGTGGTGCCCGAGGGGCTGGATTTCTCGGGCTACGACTTCGCCCTTGCGGGCGAGGCGCACCGCATGGCCGACTACGAGGTGGGCGAAGTGATCGACCACGTCGATGGCGTCACCATCGAAGAGGCCGAGCACATGATGGCCACGCGCCTCTGGCAGAACACGGCCAAGGTGCACTTCGACCTGACCTTCCGGCCCGAGGGGCGGCTGATCTACGGCGGTCACGTCATCTCCATGGCCCGCGCGCTCAGCTTCAACGGGCTGGCCAACGCCCAGATGATCGTGGGGCTGAACGGCGGCGCCCATGCCAATCCGTGCTTTGCAGGCGACACCGTCAAGGCCTGGTCCGAGGTGCTCGACAAGGCCGAAACCGGGGTACCCGGGGTCGGGGCCATCCGGCTGCGTCTCGTGGCCACGAAGGGCGGCGCGCCATTTGCGCTTCGCGGCGAGGACGGCAAATACAGCCCGGACGTCCTGTTGGACCTCGACTACTGGGCCTTGATGCCGCTCTGACGCGGCGACGCGGTCCGAGGGCTGTCACAAGATCGCGGTCACGAAGACGTCGGCGCGCGTTAACGAATGGTTTACAATTCGGGGGCTGGGAGGATTCGGTTTCAACAGGAGATCACCGGTATGGCCGAACTGACGCTGCCCGAGACACCGTCGGATGTCTTGCAGATCCCGTCACGGGATATTCCCGAGGCGATTTCGGAACTGCTTCATCAAAGGCGCCTCTCGCCGCTGCTGGCGAACATCCACGAAGGGCTCCGGTCGCCCGACGACGGTCGCAAGGCCCAGTGCCGCGCCGCCCTCGATCACCTCGGGTTCGCCGAATAGCTCTGCCTCGCCACGGCGCCCGTGCGGGGCGCATCGGATGATTCCAGCCGTCCCGCGGGGCGGCTGCGTCGTTTTGCGCTAACGGAGGCGGCTGCACCTCGAATATGTGATCACACAAATTGGCCACGTGATCACATAGGTGGCTCCAAGGCCCTGTTGCGCCAAAAAACCGCGCCCTTTTAACAAGCTGTCCCGTGACACTTCGGGCAAAAGCATTACAAACCAGCCCAAGGGAACCGAAAGGACGCATCACATGGCCGACGTGAACCGGGGCAATCGCCCGCTCTCTCCCTTCATGATCGGGAAGTACTACCGCCCGCAGCTCACCTCGATGACATCGATCCTGACGCGCATCACCGGCAACGGTCTGCTCGTCGCGGCGATCCTGATCGTCTGGTGGCTGCTCGCCGCCGCCACCTCGCCCGAGGCCTTCGCCACCGCCGACGCGGTGCTGACCTCCTGGTTCGGGGATCTCGTGCTCTTCCTGTCGCTCTGGGCGCTCTGGTACCACACGCTCGCCGGCATCCGGCACCTGGTCTGGGACTACGCCGTGGGCCTGCGCCTCGACATCGCCGAGAAGCTCGGCTGGGGCGTCATCGGCGGCTCGGTCGTTCTGACCATTCTCACCGCCATCATCATCTGAGGGGGCTGATCACATGGCATTCCTGACCGATCGCAAGCGCGCCGTGGGCCTTGGCGCCTCCAAGTCCGGCACCGCCCACTTCTGGGCGATGAAGAAAAGCTCCGTCGCGCTTCTCATCCTCGTGCCGCTCTTCGTCTTCACCTTCGGTCCCGCGCTCGGCGGCACCTACGAAGAGATCACGGCCTACTATTCCCGCCCGTTCCCCGCCATCGTCGCGGCACTGACCCTGCTGGTCGGCTTCAAGCACTTCAACGACGGCGCGCAGGTGATGATCGAGGACTACGTGCACGGCCTCGGCGAGAAGATCACCATCCTGCTGCTCACCTGCGTGAGCTACGGCCTCGCCGGCATCGGCATCTTCGCCATCGCGCGCCTCGCTCTCTGAAAGACGGACAAGAACAATGGCTGCATACGAATACGAGACGCATGACTATGACGTCGTGGTCGTGGGCGCCGGGGGATCCGGCCTGCGCGCAACCCTCGGCATGGCAGAGCAGGGGCTCCGCACCGCCTGCGTGACCAAGGTCTTCCCGACCCGCTCGCACACCGTCGCGGCGCAGGGCGGCATCGCCGCCTCGCTGTCGAACATGGGCCCCGACAACTGGCAGTGGCACATGTACGACACGGTGAAGGGCTCCGACTGGCTCGGCGACACCGACGCCATGGAATACCTCGCCCGCCACGCCCCCGCCGCCGTCTACGAGCTAGAGCACTACGGCGTGCCCTTCTCGCGCACCGAAGAGGGCAAGATCTACCAGCGCCCCTTCGGCGGCCACACCACCGAATTCGGCGAAGGCCCCCCAGTGCAGCGCACCTGCGCTGCCGCCGACCGCACCGGCCACGCCATCCTGCACACGCTGTATGGCCAGTCGCTCAAGAACGACGCCGAGTTCTTCATCGAGTACTTCGCCATCGACCTGCTGATGAGCGACGACGGCGTCTGCCAGGGCGTGCTCTGCTGGAAGCTCGACGACGGCACCATGCACGTCTTCAACGCCAAGACCGTGGTGCTGGCGACCGGCGGCTATGGCCGTGCCTACTTCAGCGCCACTTCCGCGCACACCTGCACCGGTGACGGCGGCGGCATGGTGGCCCGCGCGGGCCTGCCGCTGCAGGACATGGAATTCGTCCAGTTCCACCCCACCGGCATCTACGGTTCGGGCTGTCTCATCACTGAGGGCGCACGGGGCGAGGGCGGCTACCTCACCAACTCCGAGGGCGAGCGGTTCATGGAACGCTACGCCCCCACCTACAAGGACCTCGCGCCCCGCGATTACGTCTCGCGCTCCATGACCATGGAGATCCGCGAGGGCCGCGGCGTGGGTGAAAACGGCGACCACATCCACCTCAACCTCAGCCACCTTCCCAAGGAAGCGCTGGCCGAACGCCTGCCGGGCATCTCGGAATCGGCCAAGATCTTCGCCGGCGTGGACGTGACCAAGGAACCGATCCCGGTCCTGCCCACGGTCCACTACAACATGGGCGGCATCCCCACGAACTACTGGGGCGAGGTGCTGAACCCGACCGAGGGCAACCCCAACGCCGTCGTCCCGGGCCTCATGGCCGTGGGCGAGGCGGGCTGCGCCTCGGTGCACGGTGCCAACCGTCTGGGCTCCAACTCGCTGATCGACCTCGTGGTCTTCGGCCGCGCCGCCGCCATCCGCGCCGGCAAGGTCATCAACCCCGAGGAAAGCACGCCGCGTCCCTCGTCCGCCTCAATCGACAAGGCATTCGACCGCTTCGACAGCGTCCGCTACGCCGATGGCGGCACGCCGACGGCCGAGCTGCGGCTCGAGATGCAGCGCACGATGCAGGAGGACGCCGCCGTCTTCCGTGCCTCCAAGACGCTGGCCGAGGGCAAGGAGAAGATGACCGCCATCGCGGGCAAGCTTTCCGACCTCAAGGTCACCGACCGGTCGCTGATCTGGAACTCGGACCTGATGGAAAGCCTTGAGCTGACCAACCTGATGCCCAACGCGCTGGCCACCATCGTCGGCGCCGAGGCCCGCAAGGAAAGCCGCGGCGCCCACGCGCATGAGGACTTCTCCGAGCGCGACGACGAGAACTGGCGCGTGCACAGCATCGCCCGGGTCGAGGACACCAAAGTGGACCTGACCTACCGTCCGGTGATCGTCGACCCGCTGACGGTCGAGCAGGAAGGCGGCATCGAACTCAAGCGCATCGCGCCCAAGGAACGGACGTTCTGATGAAATACGGCCTGGCGGTCCTCCTTCTCGGTCTTGCTGCCTGCTCTCCGCAGGCACAGGACCAGATCTCCCGCCAGGCCGCCAGCGCCACCGTCACCCGCGTGGTGACACAGCGCCAGCCGCAACTGCGGATCGAGCCCGCGATCACCTGCATTCTGCGTTACGCATCGCCCGCGCAGATCGACGCGCTCGCCTCGGACAGCGTGACGGGCCCCACCGAAAGCTCCTTCCAGATCGTCGCCAGCGTGATTTCGCGCCCCGAGACGGTCCGCTGTCTTTCGGGCACCTAGCTCAGCCGTACCACCGGATACTCGGACGCGCGGACAGACGCCGGCAATCAGTCTCGTACCGTTGCCGCAAGCGGCCTCGCTCTTCCTCCGTCAGCGGATCAAAGCGCTGTCCCTTGGCGTGTTCCTTGATCAGCGCATCGGGCGAATAGCTGCCGGGCGTCATGGCCGAGGCCGCTTCGATCGCCTCGACCGTCGGCGCCGCGTTCAGATGGCTCGGCGTGTCGAAGTCGAGCGTCTCTGCCTTGGCATCCGTCAGCCTCAGAAAGACCTTCTCCTGCGAGACGGTCTCCAATCGGCTGATCACCAGCCGTGCAGAAGGGAAGACCTCTGCCAGCAGATCGACAAGCTCCACCCAGCCCCGCTCGGGGCGCGTCAGCGTGTTGCGCAATGCATCGAAGGGCGGCATCCCGCCCACGTAGAGCGCGCGCATGGCAAAGACCGATGGGATGAAGCTCTCGTAGCTCCGGATCACGAGGTGAATCTCCGACGGCGTGTCCGGCAGAATCCGCGTCAGCAGGTTCAGGTGCCGCTCGGCTTCGGGGTAGAGCCCTTCGCCCTCCTTCGAAAAGGCCACGCCGGGCATCATCTCGTCGCTCAGGATCAGGCGCCGGATCGTGGTCCCGCCTTGGGCCTTGCTGATTTCCCGTTCGAGCGTGCTGCGCGCGCGATTCAGCGTGCGGCGATACCAGAACCCCGGGAAGCGGCCTTTCACATCGCGCAGCGCACGTACCGAATCGCGCAGCGTCGGGGTGTCCCTGCGGTCCTTGCGCGGTGGCGTCAGAACCGCCACGCTTTGCGCCCGCAGCGCCTCGGCATTGGCGTCGAGCCGCCACTGGAGCGAGGTTGACCCGGTCCGGTGGGCGCCAACATGCAGGACGAGATCCCTCTTGTTCATGATCCGTGCAGCCCCATGAAATCTTCCAGCCGCTTGTAGAGACGGCGGAATTCCAGTTCCTTTTCCGCGTGCGCCCGCGCCGCACGTCCAAGCCGGTCGCGCAGGGCGCTGTCCCCGGCAAGACGTCCAAGCGCGTCGCCCAGGCCCGTCTCGTCGCCCGGTTCTACCAGAAGCCCGGTTTCGCAATCGTGCACATGCTCGGGAATCCCGGCGTGGCGCGTGGTCGCGATGGGCAGGCCGCAGGCCATGGCTTCCTGTATCACGTTGGGCATGCCCTCGGTATCTCCGTCGGCCGGGGTGTCGAAGTGCTGCGCGTAGATCATGGCCTGCCGCATCCTTGCAAGCAGTGCGTCATGCGGCATCCGTCCAAGCAAAAACACGCGCTCTTCGAGGCCAAGCTCGGCGATCAGGGCGCGGGCCGCCTCTGTTTCCGGGCCGTCCCCGGCGATCTCCAAGCGCAGGTCGTGTTGCTCGGCCACGCTGGCAAAGGCGCGGATCAGCGGCAGGGGGGATTTCTTGCCCACAAGCCGCCCCGCGCAGAAGACCAGGCCCTGCTCGGGCGTGCCCGGCGTCAAGGCCTCGGTGTCGGTACCGCTCGGCACGACGATGCTGCGCGGGTGGCGCAAGCCACGGGCGGCCAGATTGTCGAGCAGGAACTGCGCCACGGCGGCGATCCCGTCGAGGCGGGGCAGCACGCGTGCCAGCGCCGCGCGATACTTGTCCGAGCTCAACTGCGCCGAGGAATCGCGCCCCCGGAACATGCAGAATACCGGCAGGTCGAGCCCCTTCAGATCCCGCTCCAGCTCCGTCGCCACGTAGCCGAACTCGCACAGCACATGGGTCACGCCCTGCGCCTTCAGGAACTGCCGGATCAGCCTGCGCCGACGGACCTGCCGAAGGGCATTCAGCCCCAGCACCATAGGGACGCCGCCCCGCTTGCGGTAGTTTTCGAGCGTGAGCGTCGGCCGGTCGGGCGCGGGGCAGGGGGCCAGTGCGATCACCACCGTGCGCCCGCCGTTCAGCCGCAGCGCGTGCCGGTGAATGAAGGTCTCGGAGTATTTGGTGATGTCCCGTGTCACGATCGCGAGAACGGGCGACGCCTGCGATGCCATGTCTTGGGTCTCCTGCCGCGGCTCTGGGTGCGGTTTTTCAAGCGCTATCCCGCAAGCTTTTGAAAGACAATGGCCGGTGGTTCCTTTGGCCGCATTCCGGCGTTGGCTTTTCCCGCGTTATCAACTAGGTGTCCTACAAGGTTTCATTGGATCAAGCCGGCCCAAGCGGGCACGCCGAGGAGACAGCCATGGTTCAATTCACACTACCCAAGAACTCTACCATCCGGACCGGCAAGACCTGGCCCAAACCCGAAGGCGCCAAGAACGTCCGCAAGTTCAGCATCTACCGCTGGAGCCCCGACGACGGGCAGAACCCGCGTGTCGACACCTACTTCATCGACATGGACAAGTGCGGCCCGATGGTTCTGGACGCGCTCATCAAGATCAAGAACGAGATCGACCCGACGCTGACCTTCCGCCGCTCCTGCCGCGAAGGCATCTGCGGGTCCTGCGCGATGAACATCGACGGCATCAACACGCTTGCCTGCATCTACGGTCTCGACGAGATCAAGGGCGACGTCCGCATCTACCCGCTGCCGCACATGCCCGTGGTCAAGGACCTGATCCCCGACCTCACGCACTTCTACGCGCAGCACGCCAGCATCATGCCCTGGCTGGAAACCAAGACCAACCGCCCGCAGAAGGAATGGCGCCAGTCCATCGAGGACCGCAAGAAGCTCGACGGTCTCTACGAATGCGTCATGTGCGCCTCCTGTTCGACGGCCTGCCCGTCCTACTGGTGGAACGGCGATCGCTACCTCGGCCCCGCCGCGCTGCTGCACGCCTACCGCTGGATCGTGGACAGCCGGGACGAGGCGACGGGCGAGCGGCTCGACGAGCTTGAAGATCCCTTCAAGCTCTACCGCTGCCACACGATCATGAACTGCGCCAAGACCTGCCCCAAAGGTCTGAACCCGGCCAAGGCCATCGCCGAGATCAAGAAGCTCATGGTCGAGCGCGCGGTCTGAGCCCACGCCACAACCTACCCAAAGCCGGCCCCCGTGGCCGGCTTTTTGCTGCGCTGCAACACCCGGTAAACCACGGTCCCGCCGCTCATGCACTCTGCGCATTTCGCAGTTGCAGCATTGTGGGGTGTGGCGGCCGGGGCAGGGGATTATTTCGGGGTCACGGGAGGAAACGCCAGTACTTCGAAAGGTGCCCCATGACCGAGCAGACCACCACCGCCGCAGACCTCGCCAAAGCCGCCCTCGCAGCCCTGGAAGAGGCCTGGAGCTACTACGTCCCGACCGAGCGTCCCGCGCTCGAAAATCAGGACTACGCCGACATCCAGCAGGCCGCCTGAGCCGCCTGCCTCAAGCGGGCCGCACCGATCCGATGCGGCCCACTGGTCCTCTGGACCCGATGCCCCTAGATAACACCCCATGATTGTTGTCGTCGGCCTCGTCATCGCCTTCGTGGTGATGCTCTTCCTCTATAATCCATCCACCCGGAACTGCCGCTGGCGCGAACAGCGCAAGGATGGCCAGAGCACTTGGCGCTGCATCCAGTGCGGCGCGGAAACCACCGGGCCCATCGGCGAAAAGCCGAAGGAATGCTTTCAGAACCGCACCTGAGTCCTCCGCGCCAAGCCCCGCAAAGATCTGCGTAAAACGCGAAATAAACGCTTGCGCGACTCGGGGTCCTGCCCCATATGCGCGAATACGGACGCCAACGCACGCGCCTCTGTCCCATGGGTTCCGCCCCACGGTTACGTAGCGACGGTAACGTCTCTGACAGAAATCGGGCCTACACTGCCCCTTGTCTCTTGGAGATGACCATGAACGCACACGTAACCGGGCCGCTGGCCCGCACTGAACTGTCGCGCCTTGATGCCTTCCTCGCCATCAACACCTTCGACCGCCCGACGCTGGTCGTGGACCGCGAGGCCGTCGCACGCCAGTTCCGTGGCCTGAAGCGCGGTCTCGGCCGGGCCTCCATCCACTACGCGGTCAAGGCCAACCCGGCGCCCGAGATCCTCGAAACCCTGCGCGCCTGCGGCAGCGGCTTCGACGCCGCCTCGCGCGCCGAAATCGCCGCCTGCCTCGCGGCCGGTGCCGCGCCTGCCAACATCTCCTTCGGCAACACCATCAAGCGTCCCTCCGACATCGCATGGGCGGCTGCGCAGGGCATTACGCTCTTTGCCGCCGACGCAGAGGAAGAGCTTGAGAAGATTGCAGAAAACGCCCCCGGCGCCCGTGTCTTCCTGCGCATGATCGTCACCGCCTCCAGCGCCGACTGGCCGCTGACCCGCAAGTTCGGCTGCGCGCCGGACAAGGCGCTCACGCTAATGGACATGGCCGCCGACCTTGGCCTCACCGTCGAGGGGCTCAGCTTCCACGTCGGATCGCAGACCCGTCAGGCCGCCATGTGGGCCCCGGTGCTCGATCAGGTGGCCGAGGTTTGGCACACCGCCCGCGCGGCCGGCCACGACCTGCGCCTGCTCAACATCGGCGGCGGCTTCCCGGCCTTCTACGGGACCGAGATCGACGGCGTCGAAGCCTACGGTGCCGCCGTCATGGCCCAGGTCGAGGCCCGCTTTGGCGAAGTGCCGCACATCATGGCCGAACCCGGCCGCGGCATGGTGGCCGAGGCCGGCGCAATCGCTGCCGAGGTGCTGCTTGTCTCGCGCAAGTCGGACAGCGAACTGCACCGCTGGGTCTACCTCGACATCGGCCGCTTCTCGGGCCTGGCCGAGACCGAGGGCGAAGCCATCCGCTACCAGTTCGAGACCGCGCGCGACTACGAACCCACCGGCCCCTGCATCCTTGCAGGTCCCTCCTGCGACAGCGCCGACGTGCTTTACGAAAAGCAGCCCGTGCAGCTTCCGCTGGGTCTCAAGGCAGGCGACCGCGTGGTGATCCGCGCAACCGGCGCCTACACCTCGACCTACTCCAGCGTCGGCTTCAACGGCTTCCCGCCGCTCGACGTCGTGGTGATCTGAGGCGCTAGTCTTCCTCCCCGGCCAGCGCAAGCGGGGCCGGAGTGCCGCCCAGATCGTCGATGCGCAGCTCGTAGGTGGGTTTCGCCAACCGGTTGCGCACCACCCAGTACAGACGTTCCTGCGCGCGCGTGATCGCGACATAGGCCAGCCGCTTCCACAGCGGCCGCGCTTCGGCCTTTGCGCCGGGCGGGGTGTGCTGCTGCGTCAATGATATCCCTCGTCGCCGACCTTGCCGCGAAACACCCAATAGGCCCAGAACGTATAGGCCAGGATGAACGGCATGGTGATCGCGACACCCACCAGCATGAAGATCTGGCTGCGTTCGGGCGCGGCGGCGTCCC
>CAYNKL010000081.1:14993-17866 GCA_964397775.1 uncultured Rhodobacterales bacterium
GCGGCATAAAGGTCGGGGGCAAAGACCTGCACCCCCTCCCACTGGCTGCCCTGCGCCTTGTGGATCGTGACCGCCGCCCCGTGCAGGAAGGTCGCGCCCATGCGCGCGGCGAAGGGGATGAAGGGCTCTTCCTCCTCGGGCTTCTCGATCTTCACGATGGACGCGGCCGAAACCTGCGGTTCCGGGGCGCCCATGACGTGCAGCCGCGAAAACCCCGGCTTGCGCCCGGGGCCGAGGTAGACCACCTGCGCCCCCTTGATCAGCCCGCGCGCCTCGAGGTCGAGCCGTTTCTTGCGGTGCTTCAGGGGCAGCTCCAGCCCGTCGCAGATCAGCGGCTCACCGGGCAGAAGCTCGGTTTCCGGCGCGCCATGCACCTGCCGAAAGGCGTTGATCAGCCGGATTCGCGTGGCATTGCGCCAGACCAGCACCGGCGACCGCGCCATCAGGTCGACTTCGACCCGCTGCCCCCAGACGACGCGGTCGTCCTTGCGGGCCTTGTCCTCGACCATCCGTTCGAAATCCTCGAACTCCAGCTGCGGATCGGCCAGCGCGTGGGCCAGGTCGAGGATCGGGTTGTCGGCGTCCTGACGGTGGATCCGGGCCAACTCGAGCTTCTGTTCGGGCTTCATACCGTCAAAGACCATCTGCCCGGACTGGCCCACCGGCGCCAGCTGCGCCGGATCGCCGAACAGCAGCAGGGTGGGGAAGATCTCGCGCAGATCGTTGTACTGCTTTTCGTCCAGCATCGAGGCCTCGTCGACGAAGCCGATGTCCAGCGGTTCCTCGCGGCGTTTCCAGCCGGTGATGAAATCGCTGCCCCGCAGGCCCGCGGCGGCAAGTGCTGCGGGGATGGACTTGTGCAGCTCGTAGCTCGCCTGCGCCCGGTCGAGCGCGGCATCGGTCAGGTCCTCGATCTCGGGCCGGTCTCCGGTGCCCGCCAGCCAGTCTGCGACGCGCTCGTATTCCGGGTCGTAGACGGGCGTATAGAGGATGCGGTGGATGGTGGTCGCGGGCACGCCGCGCAGGCGCAGCACGCTTGCCGCCTTGTTGGTCGGCGCCAGGATCGCCAGCGTCCGCCGGTCGCGTCGCTTGCGTCCCTCCCAGTCGCCCGAGACCGTCTCGACGCCCGCGTCGTTCAGCGCCTTGGCCAGCTCGGCCAGCAGCGCCGTCTTGCCGCTGCCCGCCTTGCCCATGAGCGCCATAGTCCGCGACCGCCCCTCGGGCGCGGGCAGGCACAGCCCTTCGGCAAGGTCCACACCCGCCTCGCGCATCATCTCGGACACGCTGTCAAAGGCCTGGGCCTGGTCATCGGAGAATACGAGGGCAGCGGCGTTCATGGCGCGCAGACTATCTGCCTTCGCCGGGCGGCGCCAGAGATCGCGGCACGCGAAAACGGCGCCCCCGTGGGTGGGTTTCGCAAGGAAACCCGGGGACGCCGTTTGCGGTACATTCTTAAGTTTCGGTTAAATCGCCTCTGTAAGCCATTGATTCATATAGGGCGGACAAATGTCCCACCGTGGGACACCCCCTCAGGCCGCCGCGTAGTCCACCTCCGCCGGCGTCGCCCCGAATGCCAGCTCGAACCAGTGCCGCGTCAGCTCGGGCGAAATCCCGGCGCTCTCGGCCACCTTCGCCTGCGCCTCCTCGGTGAATTCCCACAGCCCCACCGCGATCATCTCCCGCCCCGCACCTTCTTGGCCGAGCACCTCCGGCGAGCTGCCGATCCGGCGGTAGATCCGCACCATCCGGGCGTCGAAGACCCCCACGTAGTGCTCCACCCCGAACTGCCGCATCACCTCGCCCCCCGCCAGCATCAGCGCCGCCGCGATGCCCGGCGTCGCATCCCGCGACAGGCAGAATCGTGTGCATTCCCAGATCAGCGGGCTCTGGATCCGGACCCCGTCGGTCAGGTGCACGAAATGATCGTTGACCATCGTCTTGCCCACGGTCGGCAGCAGCCGCATCGACCCGCCATGCGTCCCGTCGGGCTTTTCCCAGATCACGTAGAGCGGGTTCTCGAGGTCATACTCATCCCGTTCCTCGCCCCGCTCGTCCACCGACACCTCCCATCCCAGACGCGTCGCGAACTGGTCGGCCCGGTCGCGGAACATGCTGCGTGCGAGCATCGGAAACTTGTTCAGGTCTTCTCCGTAGATGTAGCGGATCATCGTCTCTTCCCTCGGTTGACTGTCTGAGGTGAGAGTGCGGTCTTGCCGCTTAACCAGAACTGGGGAGGCCGCGCGCCCAGCGAAACACCGGCTAACGCATTCTTCAGATATTGGACTGCCGGAGCTTCATATGACGATGAGGCCACGGCTTAACGCGCGGGCGACGGCATGGGTCGTGTTCATGGCGCCAAGCTTGAAGCGAGCGCTTTCGATGTAGACCCGCAGAGTATGCTCGGAAATGGAAAGCGTTTCTGCCGCCTGGGCACGGCTGTAGCCGACACCGAGGAGCGTCAGGGCCTCCACCTCGCGTGGGGAAAGTGCCTGCGAAGGTTCCGGTGTTCGCCCAGGCTCCAGTTCAAGGGCCTTCTGGTTGAAGTAGTGTGCGACAAGGATGAGATCGCGTCGGTTTTCTTCGGTGAACTTATCCCAATCCTCGTCGTTGCAAGTGCTGCTGAGCGAGAACATTGCGAATTGACCGTTCGGACCGCGGATCGGAATGGAATAGCCTTGGTTCCCGATTCCATGTTCCACGGCATCGCGTTGGAAGTTTCGAGCTGCCTTTCCCGACCAGTCGAGACGCTTCCAGTCCACGGGGTGAAAGCGCTGATAACACCCCTGAACCACCGGATCGATCCGCAGGTAGCCTCGCTCTAGGTATCGCGAAACCCAGTCCTTCGGATAGGTGCCGCAGCCGTATTGGTCGCC
>CAYNKL010000082.1:0-17279 GCA_964397775.1 uncultured Rhodobacterales bacterium
GTGTCGCTTCGGCGCCCCTGACGCGCGCCCGATTCCTAGGTGCGGCAGGGTCCGATGGCTTCCAAGTGTGGGATTTCTGAATGTCCTTTGTCGAACTGGACGAGAATTTCGATCGGGCAAAGAGCGTCGACAGCGCGCTACCGAGCTTCGAGGAAATTCGGATCTACCCGGTTCAAGGCAGGCCTCGCGGCCTCTACCGCTGTTACGGAAAACGCGCGCTCGAGATCACTCTGATCCTGATTGCCGCCCTTCCGATCCTGATGGTGCTCCTGCCCCTGGCTGTCGCGGTGGCACTGGACGGTGGAAGCCCGTTCTACAGCCAGATGCGTGTCGGGCGACACGGTCGCCTTTACCGCATGTGGAAGCTGCGCTCGATGGTTCCCGGGGCCGAGGCGATGCTGGAGGCGCATCTGGCCGAGAACCCGCGCGCCCGGGCCGAGTGGGACGCAACGCAGAAGCTCAGGAACGATCCCCGCGTCACCCGTGTGGGGCGACTGCTCCGCAAGACGTCGCTGGACGAGCTGCCGCAGCTCTGGAACGTGCTGCGTGGGGAGATGAGCCTCGTGGGCCCCCGTCCCATGCTGAACGAACAACGTATTCTCTACCCGGGGCGCGACTACTATGGATTGAAGCCCGGGATTACGGGGCTCTGGCAGGTCTCTTCGCGCAACGAGAGCGAGTTCGCGGAGCGCGCCCGTTTCGACACCCAGTACAACCGCGAGCTATCGCTCCGGACCGACCTGCGCGTCATTGCGGCCACTGTCGGCGTGGTTTGTCGCGGTACAGGGCACTGAACCGGCTCGCGCCGTCATGCTGCGGTGGCGCCAAAGGATGGGGTCGGGAAAGGCGCTCTCGGTGAGGGCGGTGTTCGACCTGAAGGGCTGAGGGTATCACCGGCGACACCTGGCGGCGCTCGGCAGGTGCCGGATCGCATGGTGTCACCGCCGCTGCCGAGGGCCAACCGCGTCTCCATCCTGGATTCTCTTCAGAGTCGACCGCGACCGCCTCTAGGCGCGTCTTCTGTGCGTGGCGCGAGCGTTGAGCGGTTGCAGGCGCTGAAACTTTGAGCCGCAAGACATTCATCAACATTGATCGAATGTTTGCATTTGACATAGAATTTTCAAACCACAAAACTTGCACGACGTTCCGCACGCAAAGGGGGCTCGATGCAAATCCGCCAGAAGCTGGAAGAGATGTCCGACCAGTTCACGCCGGCCGAACGTCAGCTGACATCGGTCCTTCTGGCCGACTACCCCTTTGCGGGGCTTGAAACGATCCAGGAGCTGTCCAGGCGGGCGCATATCTCGGCGCCGTCGATCTCTCGCTTCGTGGCCAAGCTCGGTTGCGCCGGTTTTCAGGAGTTCCAGCAGCGGCTGGTGCAGGAGCTGAAGGAAGGCCAGCATTCGCCCATCGACGTGCGCAACGATCTGCAGATCGACAGCACGACGCTGCCCGCCGCCTATTTCCGCCGCATCGACGCGCTCAACAAGGAGGTGGCTGAAAGGGTCACCGAGAGCCAGTTCAACAGGCTCTGCGATCTGATGACCGACCCCAAGCGGCGCATCTTCATGATCGGCGGGCGCATGAGCGATACGATCGCGGATTTCTTCGTGCGCCACCTGCGTCAGATCCGGGCCGACATCTCGCACGTGCCCTCCGATCCCGAGCTCTGGCCCGAATACCTGCTGCGGATGCGCCCGCGCGACATCCTGCTGATCATCGACTTTCGCCGCTACCAGGCGAACCTCGCGCGCCTGGCCGCGCAGGCGCGGGCGCGCAAGGCTCAGACCGTGGTCATCACCGACAAGTGGATCAGCCCGGCGGCAAAAGGCGCAACCGAGCTGATCTCGGTGCCGATCAATTCGGGCACCGTCTGGGACAGCTACGTGCCGGCCTTCGTGCTCATCGAGGCGATGCTGGTCGCCATGGCCGAACGGGACTGGGACGCCACCAAGCAGAGAATTTCGGACTGGGACAAGCTGCGGGACGAACCCGCAGCGGGAATGGAATGATGACGGACATGCGCAACAGGCTGGTCTTCGTGGGGACTTCGGATGTCGCGGGTCTGATCCGCGGCAAGTCCTTCCCCGAGAGCGAGTGGGGCAAGCGGTCACAACGCGGCGTCGGATGGACACCGACGAACGTGCAGATCACCTGCTTCGACAGCATCTCGGAAAGCCCCTTCGGGTCGTTCGGGGATCTCGTGCTCGTGCCTGACGAGGATACGCGCTTTGTGCTGGAAGAGGGACGGCGGCTCGACTTCGCGCTGGGCGATATCCAGTCGCTCGAGGGGGAGCCATGGCCCTTCTGCACCCGGTCGCTGGCCCGCCGGGCGCTGAAGGAGTTCCACGCGCTGACTGGTGCTACGGTCCTGTCGGCCTTCGAGCACGAGTTCCAGCTGCGCGGTCAGACACCGCGCCCGGGCGATGCCTATGGCTTCAAGGGGTTTCGCGACGGGCAGGACTGGGCCGAGGCCTATCTCGACGCACTCGAAGGGGCGGGATGCATGCCCGACACCTTCATGAAGGAATATGGGCCCGGCCAGTACGAGGTCACCAACAAGCCCGCCCACGGCCTGCGCTCGGCCGACAACGCCGCGATCCTGCGGCTGCTGACGCATGATGTCCTGGGGCGCTTCGGCCTGACCCCGAGCTTTGCCCCGATCCTCGATCCCGAGAGTGTGGGCAACGGGCTGCACATCCATTTCAGCTTTCTCGACGATACCGGGGCGCCGCTGACCCACGACGCCGGGGATCCGCACGGCATGAGCGGGCTCACCCGCCATTTCATCGGCGGTATCCTCAAGTATCTCGACCAGATCCTTGCCATCCTCGCCCCCTCCGAGGTCAGCTACCTGCGCCTGACGCCGCATCGCTGGAGCGCGGCCTTCAACAACCTCGGGTTCCGCGACCGCGAGGCTTCGGTGCGGATCTGCCCGGTCACGTCCAAGGACCCCGAGAGCATCGCGCGCCAGTTCAACTTCGAGCTGCGCGCCGCCGATGCGGCCGCGAGCCCGCATCTTGCGTTGGCGGCAGTGGTCTTTGCCGGCACGCAGGGCGTCCGCGACAAGGTGGAGCCGCCCGCCCCGGCGCAGGAAGACCTCTCGCTACTGACCCCGGACGATCTGGCCGCCAAGGGATTCCGGCGCCTTCCCACCTCGCTGCCCGAGGCGCTGCAGGCCTTCGGCGCCTCTGACGCCGTGAAGGGGTGGTTCGGCGAGGAGTTCGTGGCGCTCTACCTCGCGCACAAGACCGGCGAAATGGCGCAGCTCGAAGGGCTCGACAACAATGCCAAGTGCGCCCGCTACGGCGACGTCTACTGATGTTGGAGGTTCGCAACGTCTCCAAGAACTTCGGCGGGGTGCAGGCGGTGGAGTCCGTCAGCTTCACCGTCGGCGACAACGAGATCCACGGGCTGATCGGGCCGAACGGCGCCGGCAAGACAACCATGCTCAACCTGATCTCGGGGCTGCTGTCGATCAGCGGCGGCGAGATCGAGCTGGACGGGACCCCGGTTCACGGGCTGCCGGCGGAACAGCGGGCCCGGATGGGGATCGCCCGGACCTTCCAGAACCTGCGGCTTTTCCGCAATCTCAGCGTCCGGCGGAACATCGAGGTGGCCGAGATCCACATGCGCGGCAGCAAGCACGCCGATCCCGGACTTCTGTCCGATGCGATCGACCGCTTCGGTCTGCGCGGCGTGATGGAGCACACGCCCGACAGTCTGCCCTATGGCCAGATGCGCCGGCTCGAGATCGTGCGCGCCCTCGCACTGCGCCCGAAGGTGCTCATGCTGGACGAACCGGCCGCGGGGATGAACCACGCCGAGACCGACCAGCTTTTCGAAAACCTGACATGGCTGCGCGCGCGCCATCCCTGCTCGATCGTGCTGATCGAGCACGACCTGAAGTTCATCATGTCCGCCTGCGAGAAGCTGACGGTCATGAACATGGGCCGCCTGCTGGCAACGGGCGAACCTGCCGAAATCTCGAGCAACGAAGAGGTCATCAAGGCCTACCTCGGGCAAGGCACTCATTCCAACGGGAGAACCAATAATGAAAAACTTGAAACTGACGCGTAACATCCTGATGGCTGGCGCCGGTGCGCTGGCCCTTACCGCCGGCATGGCCTCCGCGCAGGAGACCATAAAGGTCGGCTTCCCGGTCCCGCTGACCGGGGATTTCGCCGCCTACAACGAGGTCGACGGCGCGCGCTGCATGGCCGAGATGATCAACCAGGACGGCGGCGTCGACGGGCGCATGTTCGAGCTGCTGGTCCAGGACACCGGCGCTGACACCCAGACGGCGATCTCGCTGACCGAACGCTACCTGGGCGAGGATATCGTCGCGCTGGCCACGATTCCCTTCTCGGACACGATGATCCCTGTGGCACAGATTGCAGGGTCGCAGGGCGTTTCGGTCATCCAGGCCCAGAGCACGCAGGTCGAGATGCACTCGGGTGTGGTCGACAACTTCATCACGAACGTGGCGCCGGACCCATACACCGCCACGGCCGCGGCGAACTACGCGCTCGAGCAGGGCGTGCAGAACGTCGCGATCCTGACCTCGGACGAGGGCGGCTCGTGGTCCGCGGCGCTTCCCGAATGGTTCGCCGAGGTGATCGTCGAGAACGGCGGCACGCTGCAGACCCGGCTGAACTACACCTCGGGCACGACCGACTGGTCGCCGCAGATCGCCGAGCTGCGCGGGCTCGATCCCGCGCCCGACGCGGTCTTCATCTCCTGGGCCATGCCCGACATCGGCATCCTGATCCGCCAGATGCGGTCCGCCGGGCTCGATGCCTGGGTGGTGGGCTCTGACGGGTTCGACGATCCCTCGCTGGATGCGCTGGCCGAGGAAGATCCCTCGCTGCTCGACAAGGTGTTCTTCGGCACGCTCGCCCCGGCTGTTCCGGGCAGTCGCATCGCCGAGTTCCAGGATCAGTGCGCCGAGATGGGCATGGAGGTGAACGGTCTCTTCCCCTCGCTCGGCGCCGACACGATCCGGATCATCGAATACGGGGTCCAGACCGCCGGGTCGACAGATCCCGTCGCCGTGCGCGAAGCCATTCGCAGCGCCGAGAGCATTCCCGTGATGTCGGTCGAGGAGATCACCTTCCAGGACACGGGCAGCTACGCCCTGCGCGAGATCCCGGTGATCGGCTTCGAGAACGGCGAGCGCGTCGTGCTCAGCCAGGAGATCCCCGAGAACGTGCCCGACTGGCAATAACCGCAGAACCCCTGTCCCGGGCCGTCGGTCCGGGGCAGGGCCCTGAAGGACCCATCCGCATGCTCGAGATACAGGACCTGAAGGTCACCCATGGCCCCATCGAGGCGGTCCACGGCATCGCTCTGACCGTGGCCGAGGGGGCCTGCGTGACACTTCTCGGCCCCAACGGCGCCGGCAAGACCTCCACCCTGTCGGCGATCACCGGCACCGCCCGGTCGACCGGCCTCATCCGGCTTGCCGGGACCGATATCTCGCGCCTGCCGGTCGAGGCGCGGGCCAAGCGCGGCATCGCGATCTCGCCCGAGGGTCGGCGCATCTTCTCGAACCTCACGGTGCGCGAGAACCTTGTGATGGGGGCCGCGGGCCGGCGCGACAAATCCGGAATCGGCAGCGACATCCGCGGCTGGTTCGAGCAGTTTCCCATTCTGGGCGAGCGTCGCGATCAGCCGGCCGGCACGCTGTCGGGCGGGGAGCAGCAGATGCTCGCCATTGCCCGCGCGCTCATGTCTCGTCCGCGCATCCTGCTGCTGGACGAACCCTCGCTGGGGCTCGCGCCGCAGATAACCGCGCGCATCTTCGACATCATCGGCGACCTGAAGCGTCAGGGCATCACCATCCTGCTGGTCGAGCAGAACGCCACGGCGGCGATCGAGCTCTCAGACTACGTATACGTCCTGAACAACGGGCTCATCTCCTCGGAAGGGCCTGCGGCAAGGTACGGCGACGGATCCGCGCTGATGGACCAGATTACCGGAGTACACGGCTGATGGACTACGCGATCCAGCAGATCCTCAACGCCCTGAGCTTTGGTGCCGAATACGCGCTGATCGCGCTCGGGCTTGCCATCGTCTTTTCCATCATGGGGCTGGTCAACTTCGCGCATGGCGAGGTCATCGCCTTCGGCGGCTATTCGATGGTCATCGTCGGCACGCTGCTGACGCGCAATCCCTTCCTGCTCATGGGGGCGGTGCTTCTGGCCTGCGTGCTGGTGTCGGTGCTGCTGGAGCGCGTTGCTTTCCGCACGGTGCGAAAGGCCGACCTGACCACGGGTCTGCTGACCGCCTTTGGCGTCAGCATCATCCTGCAGAACCTCTTCCTGCTGCTGGGCTCGCCCAGACCGATCCCGGCCACCCAGTTCATCTTCCTTGACCGGACGATCACGCTCGGCGCGGTTCAGGTGTCGTCGCTGCAGATCTACGAGACGCTGGCGACCGCCGTCGCCATCGGCTTCCTGCTGTTCTTCCTTCGGCGGACCACGCTGGGGCTGGCCATGCGCGCGGCGGCGCTCGACTTCGAGATGGTCCGCCTCTGCGGGCTGCGGGCCAACAGGGTCATTGCCACCGCCTTTGCCGTCTCCGGACTGCTGGCCGGGCTCGCCTGCATCTTCATCATGGCACGCCGCGGCAGCGTGTTGCCCCATATGGGATTCGATCCCGTGCTGACCGCCTTCGTGGCCTGCGTCATCGGCGGATTCGGCAGCCTGCCGGGCGCCGTGCTCGGGGGCTTCCTGCTGGGCGCGGTCGAGGTGGCGGTGCTGGTGCTGTTGCCGCAGAGCTACGGCGGGTTGGCCCATGCGGTGGTCTTTGCGCTGGTGGCGCTGATCCTCGTCTGGCGGCCCGACGGCATCCTGTCGCCCGCGCGCGAGAAGGGGGACAAGGTATGAACCCGAGCCAACGCCGCGGGATGCTGGGCAGTGCGCTCCTGAGCCTGCTCATCCTGCTGATTGTCGGCGCCTACTACCTCTGGGGCGAGGCCTGGCAGGCGCGCATCCTCTACGCCACCTTCGTCAATCTTCTGGTGGTGGTCGGGCTGCAGGTCTTCATGGGCAACGCCAACCTGACCAGCTTCTCGCACGCGGCCTTCATGGGGATTGCCGCCTATGCCGCGGCGATCTGTGTGACGCCCGTGGCGATGAAGGCGATCTCGCTGCCCGACGCGCCCTGGGGACTGAACGCCTTTGCCCTGTCGCCCTGGACGTCGGCGCTGATCGCGCTGCTGATCACGGGGTTTCTGGGTCTTCTGACCGGGCTCTTCATCGCGCGGCTGACCGGGGTGGGGGTGACCATCGTCAGCATCGCGATCCTGGTCATCGTGCATTCGATCTTCCTGCACCGCACCGACATCTTCAAAGGCAACCAGGCGCTCTTCGGCATCCCCAAGGTTCTGGATCTGCCGCAGATCACCGCGCTGGTCATCCTTGCCATCTTCGGTGCGCGCTGGTTCCGCGAGAGTAGGTTCGGCCTGCAACTGCGCGCATGCGCCGACGATGAGATCGGTGCGCGGGCCATGGGCGTCAACGTCTACCGCACCCGGCTGGTGGCCTGGGTGCTGGGGACGATGTTCTTTGCCGTGGCGGGCATCGCCTACGCCTTTTTCCTCGGGACAATCTCGGCGCGGCCCTTCTACTTCAACTTCGTGTTCCTGACGGTGGCCATGCTGATCCTGGGGGGCTTGCGCAGCGTGTCGGGGGCGGTCTTCGGAACTCTGCTGATCTCCATCGGGCTCGAGACCATCCGCTGGCTGGAAACCGGCCCCGAGATCGTGGGGATTCAGCTGCCGCAGATGCTGGGGCTTTCGGGCCTGATGCTCGGGGTGGTGATCGTGGGCGTCATGGCCTTCCTGCCCAGCGGCCTGATGGGCAACCGCGAGATCGAGGATATCATTCGCCCCAAGCGACAGGAGACGCCATGACCTGCAATCACACGATCCACAGCCGCGCGCACCACGTCGGCTGGGACAATTCCATTCCGCCGGCCCTCTCGGTTGTGCCGGGTGAGACCGTCGAGATCGAGACCGTGGATTCCTCGGGCGGCCAGCTTCATGCGAAGGCCACGCTGGATGACCTCAAGGCGCTGGATTTCGGCCGGGTGAACCCGGTCACCGGCCCGGTGTATCTCGAGGGCGCCGAGCCCGGCGATACGGTCGCGATCACCTTCCTCGACTTTGCCCCCTCGGGCTGGGGCTGGACCGCCAACATCCCCGGCTTCGGACTGCTCGCCGATGCCTTTCCGGACCCGGCGCTGCACGTCTGGAGCTATGACACCGGGCTTGCCAAGCCGGCGGCCTTCGTGCCCGAGGGCGCGGTGCCGCTGAAGCCCTTCGTGGGCACCGTGGGGCTGGCGCTTGCAGAGCCGGGCGCGCACAGCGTCGTGCCGCCGCGCCGCGTCGGCGGCAACCTCGACATCCGCGACAACTGCAAGGGCACGACCCTCTACCTGCCGGTCGAAGTCACGGGCGGGCTGCTGTCGCTGGGCGACACGCACGCCGCGCAGGGCGATGGCGAGATCTGCGGCACCGCGATCGAGAGCCCGATGACCGTGCAGGTGAAGCTCGACCTGTTGAAGGGCGAGAACCTGCCTTTCCCGCGGCTGGAAACCTCTGGTCCGGTCACCGACCATATCGACCGCAAGGGCTACCGCGTGACGACCGGGATCGGGCCCGATCTGATGCAGGCCTCGCGCGATGCGGTGAGCGGGATGATCGACTGGCTCTGCGCCAACACGCAGATGGCGGCGGTCGACGCCTACATGCTCTGCAGTGTGGCCGGTGATCTGCGGATTTCAGAGATCGTCGACATGCCCAACTGGGTGGTGAGCTTCTACTTCCCGAAATCCGTGCTGGGTTGAGGCGACCGATGGGCGACTGTCCACTGCAGTCAGCAACCACCTCCGCCGCACAGGGGCTGGCGGTGAAAAAGATAGATCAACTGATGGAGCCACGATGAGCTGCCACGATACGACCCCTCCACTTTCCGGGTGGGCAGCCCGGAGACGGTCTTGCTGAGTCTTGTGTCGCCCGTTCTTGCCCCCGATCTCGACCCCGAGCCGGTCGAACACATCCCGGCGCGTGGTGACATCGCGGTGTTGCTTGTCTGCGAACACGCGGGGCAAGCCGTACCTCGGGTGCTGGACGATCTCGGGCTCGAAGCGGGCGCCATCGACCTGCACGTCGGGTGGGACATCGGCGCCGCTGCCGTGACCCGCGCCATGGCGCGCGAACTGGGCTGCGCGGCGATCCTGCAGCACTACAGCCGGCTGGTGATCGACTGCAACCGGCCCACAAGCGCGCCCGACGCCATTCCGCAGGTCTCCGACGGCGTCCCCGTGCCGGGCAACACCGGCCTGACCGCAGCGGACCGGAAACAGCGTATCGACGAGATCTTCACGCCGTTCCACGAGGCGGTCACCGCGGCCCGCTCCGGCCGGCGCGTCCTGCTGTTGTCGATCCACAGTTTCACGCCCGAGATGCGCACCCGCACGGGGCTGCGCCCCTGGTACATCGGCTTTCTCTGCCGGAACGATACGGCAACCTCGCAGGCGCTTCTGGATGCGGTCGCCGCCGAGCGTCCGGACATGAGGCTTGCACTGAACGAACCCTACCAGATCGACGACGAGTCCGACTGGTTCGTCCCCGTCCACGGCGAGGGATCGGGGCTGCCCCACAGTCTCGTCGAAATCCGCAACGATCTTGTCCGGACCCCCGAAGGGCAGGCCGAAATGGCCGCGCTGCTCTGCAAGGCGGTCCGCAGCGTACTGGAGAGCCAATGCTGACCCGTGAAGTTCCCCTCGATCCCGCCGCCTCGGCGCTGATCTACATCGATGTTCAGAATTTCTCGGCCCGACGAGACGGCGGCGAGTTCGAGGACCTGCCGGCCGAGGAGTTCGAGGCGCGTTATGGCGCCTTCTTCGACACGTTCGAGGTCGAGACCCTGCCCAACATGCAGCGCCTGCGCGAAGCGGCACGCGCGGCCGGGGTCGAGGTGATGTACACGACCATCGAGAGCTTGACCAAGGACGGCCGCGACCGCAGCCTCGACTACAAGATCACCGGCTTCAACGTCCCGAAGGGTTCGTGGGACGGTCGCCCGCTGGACGCGCTGGCCCCGGGCGAGGACGAGATCTGGCTGCCGAAGAACTCGTCCTCGGTCTTCGTGTCGACCAATATCGACTACGTGCTGCGCTGCCTTGGCGTCCGCCAGGTGGTGATCGCCGGGCTGGTCACCGACCAGTGCGTCGAGGGCGCAATCCGCGACGCCTGTGACCTGGGCTACCTCGTCACGCAGGTCACCGACGCATGCCTGACCTACACGCCCGAACGGCAGGCCGCCTCGATCACCGCGATCAAGGGTTACTGCCGGCAGATGACAACCGAAGATCTCGTCAAGGAACTTGAGGGAAGCGCGAAATGATCATGCCTGCGGCGGGCTGAGCGGCACTTCTCAAATCCGAGGGATGCCAGACGGAGGTGGTCGCTCCGCTTGGCTGTATCGGCGGTGCGTCTCTAGGAAGGTGCTCGATCAGTTCGCCCGTGCCCGCGCCGCGTCATGGCCGCGCTCTGACGGCAGGGCGGGATGGTGCCGGGCGGGCTGAACCGCGCTTGCAAGCCTAGGAACCCGCCCCATATCTGCGTCGTCAACGCGACGTTCGATTGCCGGGGGAAAGATGGGATATCTGAAGACAGCGGTCCTGATGGCGGCGATGACCGCGCTCTTCATGGGCGTGGGATACCTGATCGGCGGCGCGGGCGGTGCAGTGATCGCGCTCGTGGTCGCCGCCGGCATGAACGCCTTCACCTGGTGGAACTCGGACCGGATGGTCCTGCGCATGCACAACGCCCAGCCGGTAACGCCGGGCGACCGCATGGGTCTTCACGCCATGGTATCCGAGCTGGCGCGGAACGCGGGCCTGCCTGAACCCAAGGTCTATCTGATCGACACGCAGCAGCCCAATGCCTTCGCGACGGGGCGCAATCCGGCCAATGCCGCGGTGGCGGTGACCTCGGGCCTCATGCGCAGCCTGTCGCGCGAAGAGCTTGCCGGCGTGATCGCGCACGAACTCGCCCACATCCGCAACCACGACACGGCGATCATGACGGTCACGGCCACCTTTGCCGGTGCCATTTCCATGCTGGCCAACTTCGCGCTCTTCTTCGGCGGTTCGCGGGAACGGCTCGGGCTGGTGGGCACGCTCCTGATGATGTTCCTCGCGCCCATGGCCGCGGGGCTCGTGCAGATGGCGATCAGCCGGACACGGGAGTACGCGGCCGACAAGGCCGGGGCCGAGATCTGTGGTCAGCCGCTCTGGCTCGCCTCCGCGCTCGAGAAAATAGCCATGGGGGCTGCGCGGATCGACAACGACGCAGCCGAGCGCAACCCGGCGACGGCGCACATGTTCATCATCAACCCGCTGCACGCCCACAAGCGCGACAGCCTTTTCGCGACCCACCCGGCGACCGAGAACCGGATCGCCGCGCTTCGTGATCTGGCGGGCCAGTCCCGGCCGGCCCCGAGAACGGCCGCGCAGTCGCAGCCGCTGTCGCCCAGCCGCGTGCCAAAGACCCGGAACAGCAGGGCGAAGGGTCCCTGGTCCTAAGCTGATGCGCCTTTTCTGCGTGCGTCACCGAGTATCTCAGACAAGGTGGCTCGTTTCGACATGGCGAAGACGCTGACGGGACTGATCTGCCACTGCAGCGGACCGGCACGCCCTCGCGGGACGCTCTCTTGCCGTCCTCGCAGTCAGTGCGTGAGCTCAGCCGCTCACGGAGCTCACCGCGGCGGTGAGTCTGACCGAGACCACGTTTGACGGGTTGGTGGGGTGGAATGTCGTGGCATCACAGCAAGCCGGACCTTGCTGTCTCCGACTACCTTACCCACTGCGGGACCACCTCGGAGCGGCCGACGGCATAGCGCAGAGCCACGCATTGCTCTCGCAGGATTTCCGCCTGTTCATCGCGCGCTGAGACTGAGTTCGAAAGAGAGCTCAGAGCCGCCTGCGCTGTGGTATGGGTCGTGGTTTCAAGAATGGCGACGATGAAATGCCGATCGTCTTCATCGATCTCGGGGCTTTCGAAAACACCGTAGGCCGGGATGCTCTCCGCGCGACCAAGATGGAAAGCCGATATCGCCTGATTTGCCAAAAGTGCGCGTAGATCCCTGAGGATAGCGGCATCGTCGGCGCGGGTCCCGCTTGGCAGCGACAGCGCCAAAACGCCGGCATGACCCGTGTGGCCGGTGCCCTCTGACGCGAGCGTCCTGCAGGGAATACGCAGGAAATTGCGAAATCCCGTCCGCATGCGCTTCGACCACGGCGTCGGCTCGGCCTGCAAGGCCGCATATTCCGGCGTATCCAGGGCCGAGAGCGAGGCGATGTCGTATAGTGTCACATACCGGTTTTCGCGTCCCGGCTGCCCCGCGTAGCGTCGCCCCGACAGGAAGCCCGGGGCAGCGACCCGCTCCGGCACATGTTCGAAACTGTGCCAGCGTTCGTATTCCTCTTCGCGCGCTTCGTCGAAATCGTTCCAGAGGCAGAGGAAGGCATCTCCGCTCAGGGGCATGGCGGACCATTCTGAATGATCATCACCTTGGACGCCTGCTTGGCGCCCGCGAGGTCGATTGCGGCCACGGCATCCGCCAACGGGCTGCGATGACTGATGAGCCCTCGCACACGGTCGGTGTGGCGATCCAGGAAGGCCAGAACCTTCGGCCATGTTTCCACCGGCGCACGGTACGACCCGATGATCTTCTGGTGGTTGCGCACCAGCGCGGTCAGATCGATTTGCGCCGGAGCAGGGTGAATTCCGACGATGACCATGCGGCCGCGCTTGTTGAGCACCGAAAGCGCCTCCGGCACCACGGAAGGGACGCCTGTCGCCTCGAATATCACGTCAAAGCCGCCGTGCTGCAGCCATGGCTCAACCGCGTCTCGCAGGCCCTGATCCAGCGTATCCGCCGTGTGCGGGAAGCCCAGCGCCTTTACCCGCTTCAGGCGGGCCGCGTCGTCGCGCCCGGCAACGACGATCGGTCCGGCGCCGGCCGCCTCTGCGAAGAGTGCGATGCCCTGCCCGATCATGCCGGGGCCAAGCACCAGGACGCGCGCGCCGTCGAGGGCCCCCGCGGAGTCGACCGCCTCGCGGCACACGGTCATCGGCTCGGTCAGGGCCGCGATTTCTGCGTCCATGCCCTCGGGGACGGGGACGCAGTTCTCCGCAGGCACCAGCAGATGCGGGGCGAATGCGCCGTTCCGGCCGATACCGACGCCACGCCGCCCGGTGCAGTTGTCGGTATCGCCGCTCAGGCAGGCTGGGCAGGCGTGGCAGAGGACCGAGGGGCGAACCGTCACCCTCTGGCCCATGAGCGCCGTGTCGACCTCAGGTCCCAAGGCGCTCACCCGGCCACAGGTTTCGTGGCCGATGGTGACCGGCATCGCTTGCCGCATGCTCTCGTAGCCGGCGGTCCAATGGTTGATATGAACGTCGGTCCCGCAGATGCCGGTCGCTTCGATGTCGATCAAGACCTCGCCAGGGCCCGGATCGGGTGGCGCAGGCACATCTTGCAAAGTGACCCCCGGGGCGGCCTGTGTCTTCTGAAGGGCGAGCATTGTCAGGACCTCCATCCGAGAAACCGCTGCTCGATCAGGCCGATTGCCCATCCGAGGATGAGGCCGAGCAGCGACAGGATCGTGACCCCCGCGAACAGCCGTTCGAGGTCATAGAGAGACCCGGCTTCGAGGATGTAGGCGCCGATGCCGTATTCCGCGCCAAGCATCTCGGCGGCGACCAGAAGGATGATCGCGATGGCAATCGACACGCGCAGCCCCGAGAGGATGCCCGGAAAGGCCCCTGGCAGCACGATCTTGCGGACGATGGACCACCACGACAGGCCAAAGCTCTGCCCCATGCGGATCAGGGTGCGGTCGACACTATCGACGGCGCCGAAGGTTGCCACCACCGTGGGCGTGAAGGTGCCAAAGGCGATCAGCGCGTACTTGGAGCTTTCGCCGATGCCGAACCAGATCACGAACAGCGGCAGCAAGGCGATCTTGGGGATCGGGAAAAGCGCCGACACCAGGGGCACGAGACCGGCCCGCACGTGACTGAACAGGCCGATAAGCGTGCCCAGTGCGACGCCTGCGACCGCGCCGATGCTGGCGCCGATGATGAGACGGCTCAGGGACGGGACCAGATGCGTCCAAAGCAAGCCCGAGACCGCGAGGTTCCAAAGCGTCTCGAGGATGGCGGAGGGACGGGGCATGGTGAGATTCGAAATGACGCCGGTTCGGGTGCCGATTTCCAGCAGCGCAATCAGGACGACAAATACGACGATTGCCGCGCCACGCACCGGCTGCGGCTGAAAGCCACCGCCGCGAAAGCGGACCGGCGTTCCCACGCGCTGCGGTTCTGCACGGGTCTGCGCCGTGCCCGGGGCATCAGACTGTGCCGCCAGTGTATCACTCATCGATCAGCTCCATGTCGGCGGCTTCGGCCTCGGCACGCATCAGATCCCAGAGTTCGGCCTGACGCGCTTCCAGTTCCGGGGACGCGAGGTGGCGCTCCTGCAGTGGTGTGTCGATGTCGACGACCTTGTGAATCCGGCCCGGACGACGCGAGAGGACAACGATCTTGTGCCCCAATCGCACCGCTTCGCTCAGATTGTGGGTGACATAGACCGCCGTGAAAGGTTCACGTTCCCAGAGCGACACGAGATCCTCCATCAAAAGCTCGCGTGTCTGGCTGTCCAGTGCAGAAAGCGGTTCGTCCATCAGCATGCAGGCAGGCTTCACAGCCAGCGCCCGAGCGATGGCGACGCGCTGTTTCATGCCGCCGGAGAGCTGCTTGGGCAGGGCATCTGCGAAATCCGACAGCCGCGTGCGGTTCAGCACATCACCGATGATCTTATCCTCGCGGGCGCGGCCCAGCTTGTGATCTTCGAGAACCAGCCGGACGTTGTCGGCCACGCTGCGCCAAGGCAGCAAGGCAAAATGCTGGAACACGAAGGTCAGCGGGTTAAGCGAGTCCTGCGGAGGTGTGCCGAGCGTGCGCACCTCACCCTCCGCGGGTTGCTCCAGGCCTCCCAGCATACGCAGCAGCGTTGATTTCCCACAGCCCGAGGGACCGACGAGGCAGACGATCTGGCCCTGCGGAATCTCCAGGGAAATATCCTTCAAAACGACCACCTTGCCATAGCTGTGGCCGAGGCTGTCCACGATGAGTTCCATCGGGCTCCTCCCTTCGCTGGGATATTGGGGCCGGTCCCGACAAGGGGACCGGCGTGAAACCTCAGTTGGTTTCGACGTAGGAGGGATCGACCAGCATCTCGAGCGTGATGTCTTCGCTCACCAGTCCTTCCTCCTGCATCCAGTCGATCTGCGCTTGCAGCGAGGACGTCGCCAGCGACAGCCCCTCGTTGATGCGCATGGAGCCTTCGGCCAGATCCTTGGCAAAGCGTTCGTCCGGCACGTCGACACTGACGTACTGATGAACGATCTCGGTCAGCTCGGCGCGCTCTGCGTCATCGGCGGTCTTGTCGACGAAGGCCGCGTTGTAGTCGGCCACGCCCTTGGAGAGCGCACGCAGGAAGGCTTCGGTCTGTTCGCGCTCGCCTTCGGCGATGCCGGTTGAGGTGAAGATCGCGGTGACCTGGTAATTCGGGTCGTAGTCGGCAAAGGTGCCGATCTTCTGCGCCGCACCTTCGTCGAGCAGACGCTTGGCAATGCTGGGCTGGATGACCCAGGCGTCGATCTGGCCGGTCGTCAGGGCCCCGACGATGGCACCGACTTTCTGCAGGGGCTTCATCTTCACATCCGAGACGGCAAAGCCCTCTTTCTCGGCGATGCGGCTGAGCATGTAGTGGAAAGACGACCCGGAGGTTGTGATCCCGAACGTCTTGCCTGCCAGATCCGACGGTTCCGTCAAACCGGCCTCGTAGGCGTCGTTGGAGGCCAGGATCAGCGCCCCGTCCACATTCGGGTCTTCGGCCAAGGCGCCGCCGATCACCTTGATCGCACCCTTTTGGGCAAGGTTCATCAGGCCACCGCTGATCGACGTCACGCCGTAATCGAGATCCCCGCCGGCCACGCCGACAGCCATGGCCGCGGAGCTTTCGAAGAAGCTGAGTTCGACATCGAGCCCTTCGTCCTCGAAGTACCCGCGTTCGAGCGCGATGTAGGTCGGCGAATGGCTGGTCAGCCGCAGTGCCCCAAGCGTGATGTCCTCTGCCTGTGCGAGGCTCGCGGTGGCGCCCAGCATCGTGGTCGCCAGAAGCAAGCCCATCGCAGCGCGGCGTGTGGTGTTTGTTTTGAGCATAGTTTCCTCCCTTAAACTCGAGAGGAATATCCATTCACAAATTTATGTTTACAACGTCCAATAATTGCGGTGGCCATGTCTTTTGGGCATGGGGTGCGGCTTTGTCGTCCCAGCGTCGCGTCAGGCCCCCGACAGCTCCGTGACGAGAAGCCTGCGCAACTCGGCGACATGAGAGGATACCGGTCGGTTCGGATTCCACTGCAGGTACAGGGAGAAGGCTGTTTCCTGGCCATCCAGTGGGCGCACGACCACGTCGCTGCCCACCGGCCCCAGGGTGGTGAAGCTGTCCACCAGCGCGATCGCCATCCCCTCGGAGGCCATGGCGACAGCCGTGTCCGCAAAGCGCACGACCGTTCTGGCCGTGTGTCCGCTCGGGTCAGCGCCGAGAAATCTGCGGATCGCACGCTGGTGGGGACCGTCCACCTGAAAGGAAATCAGCTCGATATCGGCAAAATCCGAGGCACTCAGACTCGATACCTTGGCAAGGGCGTGTGCCGCCGGGATCACCGCGACGAGCTGCCCAGACCCCAGCGGTTCGGCGGTCAGCATCGGGTGGTCGATCGGCGCAAGCGTGACGACGCACTGCCCTGTCCCATCAAGAAGATAGTCAGCAATCTGATCCAGCGAGAGAACATCGAAAAAGAGATCGGGCCGCGTCTTGCCATCTCCCAGCGCCCGCAGAGCGCGGGGAACGAGCCCCCGTGCCACGCTGGCCGTCGCCCCCAAACGGAAGGCCACCGACCTGCCGGAAGCGATTTCCTCGATCCGCGCGCCGACACCCTCGATCCGCCGAACGAGACCGTCGACTTCTTCGAAGATCAACTGGGCTTCCATCGTGGGCATCAGCCCAGTGGTCCCGCGCCGGAACAAGGTGACCGCCAGCACGTCTTCCAGGCGCCGGATCATCCGGCTGACCACCGGTTGAGAAATGCCGAGAAGTCGCGATGCAGCAGAGATCGACCGAGTGCGATAG
>CAYNKL010000083.1:0-17260 GCA_964397775.1 uncultured Rhodobacterales bacterium
ATGTTTCGTGAGAACAAGAGGCGAACAAAGCATTTCATTGCGGCCCATCCGTGGGTGTATGATAAGGGCAAGGACACAATATATGGCAACGGCAGACCTTTTGGCGATGAACGACAAGCGCAAGGCCGACAAGCAGAAGGCGCTGGATTCGGCCCTGGCCCAGATCGAACGGCAGTTCGGCAAAGGGTCGATCATGAAAATGGGTGGCGACAACGCCATGCGCGATATCGAGTCGACCTCGACGGGGTCGCTTGGCCTCGACATCGCGCTGGGGATTGGCGGGCTGCCCAAGGGCCGGATCATCGAGATCTACGGCCCTGAATCCTCGGGCAAGACCACGCTGACCCTGCATGCGGTCGCAGAGGAACAGAAGAAGGGCGGCGTCTGCGCCTTTGTCGACGCGGAACACGCGCTCGACCCGCAATACGCCAAGAAGCTGGGCGTCGATCTGGACGAGCTGCTGATCTCGCAGCCCGACACCGGCGAGCAGGCGCTCGAGATCACCGACACGCTGGTGCGCTCCGGCGCGGTCAGCATGGTCGTGGTCGACTCGGTCGCGGCGCTGACGCCGAAGTCCGAGCTCGAGGGCGACATGGGTGACAGCAACGTCGGCGTGCACGCCCGCCTGATGAGCCAGGCGATGCGCAAGCTGACCGGTTCGATCTCGCGGTCGAACTGCATGGTGGTCTTCATCAACCAGATCCGGATGAAGATTGGCGTCATGTTCGGCAGCCCCGAGACGACGACGGGCGGCAACGCGCTGAAGTTCTACAGCTCCGTGCGGCTCGACATTCGCCGCATCGGCTCGATTAAGGACCGCGACGAGGTTGTCGGCAACGCAACCCGCGTGAAGGTGGTGAAGAACAAGGTCGCCCCGCCGTTCAAGCAGGTCGAGTTCGACATCATGTACGGCGAGGGGATCTCCAAGACCGGGGAGCTTCTGGACCTGGGCGTGAAGGCCGGCGTCGTCGAAAAGTCGGGGGCCTGGTATTCCTACGGGGATGAACGCATCGGGCAGGGGCGCGAGAACGCCAAGTCTTTCCTGAAGGAGAACACGGGCGTCGCAACCGAGATCGAAGACAAGATCCGCGCGGCACACGGGCTCGATTTCCAGATGACCGAAGAGGAAGATGTGACGGAGGACTGAGTTCCCCGTCTCTTGCCGAAGACCTTCGAGAGGGCGCCCGTGGGCGCCCTTTTTCATTGCAGGCGCGCCTTGCGCCGCGGGTGGCCAGCTTATGGACACCGAGCGGTCCCGAGGATACATCTGCGCGAAACCAACGCCCGAGATCGAGGCCGCAATATATGCCCAGTTTGAACGACATCCGGTCGACCTTCCTGACCTACTTCGAGAAGCAGGGGCACCAGATCGTGCCGTCGAGCCCGCTCGTGCCCCGGAATGACCCGACGCTGATGTTCACCAACTCGGGGATGGTTCAGTTCAAGAACCGTTTCACCGGGGTTGAACAGGGGGCCTACGACCGTGCGACCACGGCGCAGAAATGCGTGCGGGCCGGTGGCAAGCACAACGACCTCGACAACGTCGGCTATACAGCGCGGCACCATACTTTCTTTGAAATGCTGGGGAATTTCAGCTTCGGCGACTACTTCAAGGAGCAGGCCATCGCCTTCGCCTGGGAGCTGGTCACGCAGGAATTCGGCATCCCGAAAGACCGGCTGCTGGTCACCGTCTACCACACGGATGACGAGGCGGCGCGCATCTGGAAGAGCGTCGGCGTGCCCGAGGACCGGATCATCCGCATCGCGACCTCGGACAACTTCTGGCAGATGGGCCCCACCGGCCCCTGCGGCCCTTGCTCGGAGATCTTCTTCGACCACGGCGAGAAATACTGGGGCGGCCCTCCGGGATCGCCCGAGGAGGACGGCGACCGCTTTGTCGAGATCTGGAACATCGTTTTCATGCAGAACGAGCTGTTCGAGGACGGCACCAAGCGCGAGCTCGACTCCCAGTCGATCGACACGGGCATGGGGATCGAACGCGTCGCGGCACTGCTGCAGGGCACCAACGACAACTACGCGACCGACCTGATCCGCAACCTGATCGAGGCCTCGGCCGAGGCCACCAGCACCGATCCCGACGGGCCGGGCAAGACGCATCACCGCGTGATCGCCGACCACCTGCGGTCGACCTCGTTCCTGCTGGCCGATGGGGTCATGCCGAGCAACGACGGCCGCGGTTACGTGTTGCGCCGCATCATGCGCCGCGCCATGCGCCACGCGCACCAGCTTGGCGCAACCGATCCGCTGATGCACCGGCTGGTGCCGGCGCTCGTGCGGCAGATGGGGCAGGCCTACCCCGAGCTTGTCCGCGCGCAGCCGCTGATCGAGGAGACGCTGAAGCTGGAGGAAACCCGCTTCAAGCAGACGCTCGACCGCGGGCTGAAGCTGCTCGACGAGGAACTGGGCAAGCTTGAGGGCGACGCCATGCTTCCGGGCGAGGCAGCCTTCAAGCTCTACGACACCTTCGGTTTCCCGCTGGACCTGACGCAGGATGCGCTGCGCGAGCGTGGCAAGGCGGTAGACCAGGCGGGCTTTGACGCAGCCATGGCTGAGCAGAAGGCCAAGGCGCGGGCGGCTTGGTCGGGGTCCGGCGAATCCGCCGACCTCGCGGTGTGGTTCGATTTGGTCGAGGAACACGGCGGGACCGATTTCCTAGGCTACGACACCGAAACCGCCGAGGGGCAGGTGCTTGCGCTTGTGAAAGATGGCGAGATCGTTCCGGAGCTGAAGGCGGGCGAAAGCGGTTGGGCTGTGCTGAACCAGACGCCGTTCTACGGCGAGGCAGGCGGCCAGGTGGGCGACACCGGCTGGCTGCGGCGGCTGGAGAACGAGGACGACCGGACGCGCGTGACGGACACCCAGCGCATGGCCGGCGGGCGCATCTTTGCGCACAACGTGACGGTGGAAACCGGTGTGCTGTCGAAGGGCGATGCGCTGCAGCTCGAGGTTGATCACGCGCGCCGCGGGGCGATCCGGGCGAACCACTCGGCCACACACCTGCTGCACGAGGCGCTGCGCCATGCGCTTGGCGACCACGTGGCCCAGCGGGGGAGCCTTAACGCCCCCGAGCGGCTGCGCTTCGATTTCAGTCACGCCAAGGCGCTGACGCACGACGAACTGCGCCGCGTCGAGGCGGACGTGAACGCCTACATCCGGCAGAACAGCCCGGTGACCACGCGGATCATGACGCCCGACGACGCCCGCGCCATCGGGGCGCAGGCGCTGTTCGGCGAGAAATACGGCGACGAGGTGCGCGTGGTGTCCATGGGCACCGAGAATGGCTCGGGCAAGGGCGCCGATGGGCAGACCTATTCGATCGAGCTTTGTGGCGGTACGCATGTGACGCGGACGGGCGAGATCGGCCTTTGCGTCGTGCAAAGCGACAGCGCGTCGAGCGCCGGTGTGCGCCGGATCGAGGCACTGACCGGGCAGGCGGCCTTCGACTACCTCAGCGAACAGAGCCAACGCGTGGCCGAGATTGCGGGCGAGCTGCGCAGCAGCCCCGCCGACCTGCCGTCGCGGGTCCGGGCACTGATGGACGAGCGCCGCAAGCTGGAAGGTGAAGTCGCGCAGCTGCGCCGCGAGCTGGCCATGGCCGGCGGCGCGGGGCAGGGCGGCTCCGAGGCGCGCGACGTGAACGGCGTGCCGTTCCTCGCGCAGGTGCTTTCGGGCGTGACCGGCAAGGACCTTCCGCCGCTGATCGACGAGCACAAGAGCCGCCTTGGCAGCGGGGCCGTCCTGCTGATCGCGGACGCAGGCGGCAAGGCCGCGGTGGCCGCCGGGGTGACGGACGATCTGATCGGCAAGGTTTCGGCCGTCGATCTCGTGAAAGCTGCTGTCAGTGAACTGGGCGGCAAGGGCGGCGGTGGCCGTCCGGATATGGCGCAGGGCGGGGGCAAGGATGCCGCGAACGCCGATGCCGCCATCAAGGCCGCAGAAGCCGTGATCGGAGGATAACGATATGCCCGCACTTTGGATTGCCCATGTGAAGGTCAACGACGAAGAGGCCTACGGCAAATATGCCAAGCTGGCGGGGCCTGCCATTGCCGCGCATGGCGGCACGTTCCTCGCCCGTGGCGGCCGCTACGTGCAGCTTGAGGGGCCGGACCGGCCCCGCAACGTCGTGGCGAAGTTCCCGTCTGTCGATGCGGCCGTGGCTTGCTACGAGAGCGACGCTTACCAGGAGGCGCTGAGCCACGCGCGTGGCGCGTCCGAGCGTGAGCTCATGGTGGTCGAGATCGACGACTGATGGAAACGCTGGCCGACCTGCAGGGCCGGCATGCCGGGGCAGGGCGGCTGGAGTGGATCGGCCTGCGCCCGGCCAGACGAGAGCCCTTGCTTGCCGTCGACAGCGCCGATGTCTCCGAGGCCGGTCTTGTAGGGGATCATGCCCGCCCGGGGCGGCGCGCAGTGACCCTCATTCAGTCCGAGCATTTGCCCGTTATTGCTGCGCTCGCGAAACTGGAAGAGATCGCGCCGGAAATGCTCCGCCGCAACCTTGTGGTTTCAGGGTTGAACCTTATCGCGCTGCGCCATGGCAGCATTTCAATCGGCGATGTCGTCCTTTCGATTACTGCACCCTGTCCGCCCTGTTCGAGGATGGAAGAGGCGCTTGGTCCCGGCGGATACACTGCCATGCGGGGCCACGGTGGCGTCTACGCCGAAGTCGTGACGGGCGGTGCCCTGGCGCTTGGGGACTGCGTAGGTCCCGTTGGGGATGCGGACGCGAGATAGGCGGATTGCTGCCAAGTTGCCGGTCCGGCGCCGACGTCTCGGGTCAAATGTTTCGCAGAATCCGTGGGATGCGCTGCGGGTGTACCGGCGAAAAGCTGCCCAAACGATTCGTGCCGAAACGCAGATTCCAACCCGATCGCGAGAGAGAATCCCGAATTCAGGAAAATTCCCGATCGCGGTCATTTCTCCCGCAAAGGGCACTCCGGAATATACGGCGAAAATATGTCTCCACGGGCACACTCGCCGGGTCTGGCGGGCTATTTGCCGAGAATGCCTGCGAAAACTTCCCCAAGGTCAGGAATACCTGTCGCGCGCGCGCGAAAATCTTCGATAGACTTGAGGCACCTACAATTTTTCGGGAGATACATCATCATGAAAAAGATTCTTGCTGGCGCATTCTTCGCCGCTACCGCTTTCGCCGCACCCGCAATGGCGTGGGAAGGCCAGGTCGTCGCCTGCTACGACAAGGTCTGGGTCCCGGCATCGTACGAGTATTCAAAGAAACTTATCATGGCCGGCCACAAAGAGTGGGAATACAAGAACGGCCAGATGGTGAAGGTCTGGTATCCGCCGGTCTACAAGGAGATCGAGCACATGACGCAGCCGGGGCACTACATCGCCCGCAAGGCGCCCTGCAGATCCTGATCTCCACGAACATCCCCAAAAGAAAAGGCGCGGGATTGTCCCGCGCCTTTTTTCATTTCCAGACGCCTGTCAGGGGTGTCAGCCGTTGGATTTCGACGCGCGCTTGCGCTCGTGCGGGTCCAGGTGCCGCTTACGCAGCCGCACCGCGCTGGGGGTGACCTCGACCAGCTCGTCGTCGTTGATGTAGGCGATCGCCTCTTCGAGGCTGAGCGTGATCGGCGTGGTCAGGCGCACCGCGTCGTCGGTGCCGGAGGCCCGGACGTTGGTCAGCTTCTTGCCCTTGAGCGGGTTCACCTCGAGGTCGTTCTCGCGCGAATGCTCCCCGATGATCATGCCCTGGTAGACCTTTTCCTGCGCCCCGATGAAGAGCTTGCCGCGCTCTTCGAGGTTCCACAGGGCATAGGCCACGGCATCGCCGTCCTCCATCGAGATCAGCACGCCCGCGCGCCGGCCGGGGATCGGCCCCTTGTGCGCGGCCCAGCCGTGGAAAACGCGGTTCATCACGCCGGTGCCGCGCGTGTCGGTCAGGAATTCGCCGTGGTAGCCGATCAGGCCGCGCGCCGGGACGTGGGCCACGATGCGGGTCTTGCCGGTTCCGGCGGGCTTCATCTCGACCAGCTCGCCCTTGCGGGTGCCGGTGAGCTTTTCGATCACGGCGCCGGAGTAGTCGTCGTCTACGTCGATGGTGGCTTCCTCGATCGGCTCCAGCATCTGGCCGTCTTCTTCCTTCATGATCACCTGCGGGCGAGAGATCGACAGCTCGAAGCCCTCGCGGCGCATGTTCTCGATGAGGACACCCATCTGGAGTTCGCCACGGCCCGAGACCTCGAAGGCCTCGCCGCCGGGCGTGTCCTTCACCCGGATCGAGACGTTGGATTCGCTTTCCTTCATGAGCCGTTCGCGGATCACGCGGCTCTGGACCTTCTTGCCGTCACGCCCGGCAAGCGGGCTGTCGTTGATGCCGAAGGTCACGGTGATGGTCGGCGGGTCGATGGGCAGCGAGGGCAGGGGTTCGTCCACGGCGAGCGCGCAGATGGTGTCGGCCACGGTGGCCTTCTGCATGCCTGCGAGCGTGACGATGTCGCCGGCGCGCGCCTCTTCGATGTCCTGGTAGGCAAGGCCGCGGAAGGCCTGGATGCGGCTCACGCGGAACTGCTCGACCTTCTGGCCCACGCGGCTGAGCGCCTGCACGGTCGCGCCGACCTTGATGCGGCCGCTTTCGACGCGGCCTGTCAGGATGCGTCCGAGGAAGGGATCGGCCGAGAGCGTGGTCGCCAGCATACGGAAGTCGTCATTTTCGTGGGCGACCTGCTTGGGGGCGGGCACGTGATCCACGATCAGCTTGAAGAGCGCGGAAAGGTCCTTGCGCGGGCCGTCGAGCTCGTGATCGGCCCAGCCGGACCGGCCCGACGCGTACATGTGCGGAAAGTCCAGCTGGTCCTCGTCCGCGTCGAGGGCGCCGAAGAGGTCGAAGACCTCGTCGAGCGCGCGGTCGGGTTCCGCGTCGGGCTTGTCGACCTTGTTCAGGACCACGATGGGCCGCAGGCCGAGCGCCAGCGCCTTCGAGGTCACGAACTTGGTCTGTGGCATCGGCCCCTCGGCCGCGTCCACCAGCAGCACCACGCCGTCGACCATCGACAGGATCCGTTCCACCTCGGCGCCGAAGTCGGCGTGGCCGGGGGTGTCGACGATGTTGATCCGCGTGCCCTTCCATTCCACGCTCGTGGCCTTGGCCAGGATCGTGATACCGCGCTCGCGTTCGAGATCGTTGCTGTCCATCGCGCGTTCTGCCACGGCCTGGTTCTCGCGGAAGGCGCCCGACTGCTTGAGCAGCTCGTCCACGAGCGTCGTCTTTCCGTGGTCCACGTGGGCAATGATCGCAATATTGCGAAGCTCCATGTCATCTGCCTTTCAAGGATAGTTGGGCGGCACGTAACGGTGAAGGGCGGCTATTACCAGAGCCTATTGGCACCTGCAGCATGAGCTGTGGCCCGGGTTCCATGGCACTCGCGCGCTGATTGTCGCGGCGGCGATCATCCGCTTGCGGTGCAAACCACTGAGCGGAAAGCCGCTTCCCTCGCGTCGACCTCTGGAACACGTGATCGGTCGACGTGTTTACCTTCCGCGTGGCAGCGCGATAGTGGTGCCGCGTCAAAACGCATACAGGAGCGAGAAAATGAAAACTCTGACCAGTCTGACAGTGATGGCCGTGGTTGCAGCAGGCGCGGCGCAGGCCGGCAGCATGAGCGAGCCGGTTGTCGAAACCCCCGTGACCCCCGTGGTTGTCGAGCCCGCGGCTCCGGTGAACCTCGGCGGTGACTGGACCGGCGGCTACGTCGGTCTGAGCTTCGGTTCGCTTTCGATCGAAGACGACAGCGACGACGACGACAGCGCGTCCTACGGCGTGTTCGGCGGCTACGACTACGACTTCGGCCGCTTCGTCCTCGGTGGCGAGCTTGAATACCAGGGCGCCGACGACCTGAGCGTGAACGGCGTCGACTACGACGGCATTTCGCGTGCCAAGCTGCGTGCCGGCTACGATGCTGGCCCGGCGCTGGTGTACCTCACCGGCGGTGCGGCACACGTCGAAGACACCACCGGCGCAACGCTGGGTCTCGGCATGGACTACAAGGTCACCGACAACTTCACCATCGGTGCCGAATACCTGGCCGACAAATTTGACGATGTCGACGACGCCGATGGCGACGTCACTTCCGACTCGATCGCGATCCGCGGCGCATTCCGCTTCTGATCTCGAGTTGAACAGATACGCCCGGCTCCGGCCGGGCGTATATCTTCAGTGAGGGCTGGTATCCGAGAACAGGTGGATCACGAAGATCCCCGCAAGGATGAGCCCCATCCCGATCACCGCCGGGAGATCGAGCCGCTGACCGAAGGCCAGCAGACCGATCACAGCGATGAAAACGATCCCCAGACCCGACCAGATCGCATAGGCGATGCCCACCGGAAAATGGTTCAGGGCAAGCGCGAGCAGGTAGAATGCCGCGCCGTAGCCGAGAACCACGACGACGCTGGGTCCGAGCCGCGTGAACTGCTGGCTGGCCTGCAGAGCTGTCGTGCCGACTGTTTCGCAGAACACGGCGAGGGCGAGGATCACATAGGGCACGGCGAACTCCGGAGTTGTTGGCCGCCAAGGCTTAGGGGAACGGCCCGGCCGGCGAAAGCGGCGGCGCACCACGCCTGACACATATTTTCTGGCGATGAACCCGGCGGTATTAAGCGTCGGGTAGGGGATTGCAGCAATGGTGTGCGGACTTCGCATCAACCGATGAGTGCTGCCATGACCCGCCGACTTCTTGCCGCATCCCTCCTGGCCCTCGTGGCGAACGGAGCTTTCGCGATGGACTACCGTTCCGCGATGGAAAGCTATCTCGACCAGTCCATTGCACCCTGGGCCTCGGACCCGGTGCTGATTTCCGCCATCGAGGCGCAGAATGCGCAGACCTCCGGATACGATTCTGCCGAGGTCGAGCGCCTTGATCAGGCCTGGCGCGCAGAGGTGGGAATGTCCGCCACCCCGACGATCGATCCCGTCCTGACCGGGGCTGCCGCTGACTTCCTGCGGGACCAGGTTGCCGCCTCTGGCGGAACGATCACCGAGATTTTCGTGATGGATGCCCAGGGGCTCAACGTCGCGGCGTCGGCCGTCACGTCGGATTACTGGCAGGGCGACGAGGAAAAGTTCACCGAAACCTATGGGGCCGGGCCAGAGGCCGTCCACTTCGGCGAGGTCGAATTCGACGAATCGAGCCAGACTTACCAGGCGCAGATCTCGCTCACGATCACGGACGAGGCTGGCCAGCCGGTCGGTGCCATGACCGTCGGAGTCGTGGCCGACGCCCTGATGTGATCATGGCGGGCGAGGTGTCGCCCACCACTCTACCAGACGAGGAATACACCAACATGGCCATCCCCCGCATGACGCCGGGCGCAGGTGGTGCGCTGCGCACCGTTTTCGTGAAATGCGCTGCACTGGTGGCGCTGAACACGATCATTGTTGCTGTTGTGCTCGCGTTTCAGTCGGAACGGCTGAACATGCAGCTTGCCAGACATGGCGTCGTGGATCTTGCCGAAAGGACCGTGGAGGTGAAGGCGACGACGCTGGTCCAGCCGCTTCGGTTCAACGTCGTGCCGCAGATCGAGGCGTTGGCGGAGGAAGCGATCGCCAGCACCGGCGCGGCGGGTCGCGCTTCGGTGGTGCTGAACCGGGATGGAGAAATCCTCGCCGCCCCGGGGGAGGCCTCACTCTCGCAGGGGGCATTGGCGGCCCTGGCGCGCGAAGCCCTCGAAACCGGCGCGGAAACCCGGGGAGACTCCGGTCTGCTCGTGGCCCGGCCCGTCATGACGGATGACGGCACGATGGTCGGCGCGGTGGCGATCGGGCTCAGCGACGAGGCGGCCCAGGCGGCCATCGCGGGCGATCGCATGACGATACGGCTCGTGGCCGGCGCGGTGATGCTGGTGATGCTTGGGATTACGCTCTTCTGTCTGCGACGGATGCTGATGCTACCTTTGCGGGGGCTCAGCCGGTCGATCCGGACCGTGGCCCAGGGGGACTATGAGACCGAGGTTGCCATGCAGGAACGCAACGACGAGATCGGCGCCATCGCCCGCAACCTTGGTCAGCTTGTCGAGGCGCTCGCCCAGGGCCGCGAGAGCGAAAGGCTGCGAGGCGAACAACATGCTGCGCAGGCTGAAGTTGTGCACCACCTGAGCAAGGGGCTCGATGCGCTGGCCGAGGGGGTGCTGACTCACAAGCTTCATCAGGAATTCCCGGAAGACTACGAAACCCTCCGCCGCAACTACAATCGTGCGCTCGACAGCCTTCGGGCTGCGATCGCCGCGGTCAAGGAAGGGGCCGAGAGCATCCACAGCGGCGCCGACGAGATCGGGCGCGCCTCGGAGGATCTGGCACGCCGGACCGAGACCCAGGCCGCCACGCTCGAGGAAAGTGCCGCGGCGCTGGACCAGCTTCTCAACATGGTCAAGGAAGCCGCCGACGGCGCGAAGGAGGTCGACAAGTCGGTCGGCAATGCATCTGAACTGGCGCGGCGCAACGGTACGGTTATGAGCCAGGCGGTGACGGCCATGTCGAAGATCGAGGACAGCGCCGAACAGATCGGCCAGATCATCTCGGTCATCGACGACATCGCCTTCCAGACCAACCTGCTTGCGCTGAATGCAGGCGTCGAGGCGGCGCGTGCCGGCTCGTCCGGCAAGGGGTTTGCGGTCGTGGCAAGCGAGGTGCGGGCCCTGGCGCAGCGCAGTTCCGACGCGGCCCAGCAGATCAAAGGGCTGGTCGGCACCTCGACCGCGCATATCAAGGACGGTGCTCATCTCGTTCAGCGCGCCGGAGAGGCGCTGCACGAGGTCGTGTCCAGCGTCGAGAGTATCTCGCGTCATGTGAGCCAGATCGCCGCCAGCGCCGGAGAGCAGGCGCAGGGTCTCAACGAGATCAATGTCGGGGTCACCAACCTCGACCGTGTCACGCAGCAGAATGCTGCCATGGTCGAGGAAGCGACGGCCGCGGCTCAGATGCTGCGCACCGATGCGGGCAACATGATCCGGCTCATGGGCAAGTTCGACGTCGCGGAGAGGCCGAAAGGCACGGGTGCCGCGCGCGCGGCCTGAGGCGCGGCTGTCGAAGTGGTCCCGGCCCAACCCTCTGGAATGCGAGGTTCAGAAAATCGCGGCCATGGCCTCGATCTCGACCACGAATTCGGGGCGCGTGAAGCCTGACACGATCATCAGCGTCGATGCCGGCAGATGCTCGACGTTGGAAAGCCAGGCATCGCGCGCGGCCATATAGCCGGCCATATGCTGTCGTCCCGTGACGAAGGCATTGATCCTGAGGATGTTCTCTCGGCTCGTGCCTGCTTCGGCAAGGATGGCGTCGATGTTGGCAAAGCAGAGCTCTGCCTGTGCTTCGGCGCCGTCGGGCACCGCGCCGCCGGGCGCAAGCGCGAGCTGACCCGATGTGACGACAAGTCCGGCCGCCTTGTCTACCGCCACGCCGTGCGCGTAGCGCGCGAAAGGCGGGGCAATACTGGCGGGGGTCAGGCTGCGCAGGTAGGGGCGGTCGCTCATGCGGCCAATCTGCCCAAGTGGTGCCACACTGCCAAGCCGGAAGCGACGCAGGCGCCATTTCTGCCGCATTATGCGGCGCCACGCCCGCTTGTGCCGAAGCAATAGGCATATTCCAGAGGTGTGCTCTTGTCACCTCGCGGCCTGCCGTGCGCTCCTGTGTCTGTCCCGGAAATATCCGGCGCAGAACAACGGGGAGAATCGCATGAAAACGCGCACGCTACTTCTGGCCGGCTCGGCCCTCTGCGCCGGGGCCGCCGCCCAGGCACAGGATCTGGTCGAGGTCAGCTATGGCACCAACTGGGTGGCCCAGGCCGAACACGGCGGCTTTTACCAGGCGGTCGCCGACGGCACCTACGAGGAATGCGGTCTGGACGTGACCGTCGTGCCCGGCGGCCCGCAGGTGAACAACCGCGCGCTCATGCTGGCAGGGCGGATCGACTACCACATGGGTGGCGACCTGCTGCAGGCCTTCAACGCGGTGAAGGAAGGCGTGCCGGTTGTTTCGGTCGCGGCGATCTTCCAGAAGCACCCGCAGGTCATCCTGACGCATCCCGGCGCCACAGACAGCTTCGAGGGGCTCAAGGACCTGACGCTGCTGATCGGCGACAACGGCTACCAATCCTTCTACCAGTGGATGATCGCGGCCTACGGGTTCACCCCCGAACAGCGCGAACCCTACACCTTCAACCCCGCGCCCTTCCTGGCCGACGAGAGCATGGGCATGCAGGGCTATCTCAGCTCCGAGCCCTACCTGGTCGAGAAAGAGGGCGGCTTCACGCCGGACGTCTACCTGATCGCGGACGCGGGCTATTCGACCTACGCGACCACGATCGAGACCATGGCCGACACCATCGAGAACAAGCCCGAGCAGGTGGCTTGCTTTGTCGAGGGCTCGATCAAGGGCTGGTACAACTACCTCTATGGGGACAACGCCGCGGCCAACGAGATGATCCTCGAGGCCAACCCCGAGATGACGCAGGACAAGATCGACTTTGCCATCGAGCAGATGAAGGCCGAGGGCATCGTCGTGTCGGGCGATGCCGAGGAGTTGGGGATCGGCGTGATCACCGATGAGAAGGTCGGCGACTTCTACGACAAGATGGTCGAGGCCGGCGTGATCGAGGACGACATCGACTGGCAGGCCGCCTACGACACCCAGTTCGTGGGCAAGGGCGTCGGCATGGAGCTGATGTCGCAGTAACACCGAATGCGGGCGGGGCATCCGGTGTCCCGCCCCAGCGCCCGCCGTATACCCGGCCCGCGCCAAGACGACGAAGGATTCCCGAATGCCGGCTGACAGAGCGCCACTGGCGGCGCGCGAGACGCTTCTGCAGATGAGCCACGTGGAAAAGACCTTTCGCGGCGACATTGTCGCGCTGAAGGACATGAATCTTCAGGTCAACGACGGCGACTTCATATCCCTCCTCGGCCCCTCGGGCTGCGGGAAGTCGACGGCGTTGCGCCTGATCTCTGGGCTGATGACGCCGACCTCGGGCCACATCCGCTGGACCGGCGGGCAGGGGAGCGGCGACCTGGGCGTCGTCTTCCAGGAACCGACGCTGATGCCCTGGGCGCGGGTGGTGGACAACGTCTACCTGCCGTTTCGCCTGCGCGGGACACCCTATGCGTCGGTCAAGGACGACGTGCTCGAGGCGCTGAAGCTGGTGGGGCTGGAGAAGTTCCAGCGCGCCTTCCCGCGCGAGTTGTCGGGCGGCATGAAGATGCGGGTGGCCATCGCGCGCGCCATGGTGACCAAGCCGCGGCTCATCCTGATGGACGAACCCTTTGCTGCGCTGGACGAAATCACGCGCCACAAGCTCAACAACGATCTTCTGGCGCTGCGCGAGGCCATCGGCTGCACGGTGATCTTCGTGACCCACTCGGTTTTCGAATCCGTCTTCCTGTCGGATCGCATCGTGGTCATGGCCGCGCGCCCCGGCCGCGTCATCCGCGAACTGACCGTCGACGCCCCCTATCCGCGCGACGAGGAATTCCGCACCTCTGCGGACTACGCCGGCTTCTGCCGGCAGGCCTCGGACGCGCTGCACCAAGCCATCGGAGAGGCCGCATGAGCGTCACCGACACGACAACCTCGGCCAGCGCGCCGACCGAAGACGCCGAGGAAGCCGCCCGCTATCGCCGCGAGCGGATGATGAAGGTGGCGCGCTGGATGCTGCCCTCGCTGGTGCTGGTGGTGTCGCTGCTGGCCTGGCATCTCTACGTCACGCTCTGGGAGGTGCCGCATTACATCCTGCCGGGGCCGGTGCTCGTCGCGCAGTCGATGGTCGAGGACTGGGGTATGCTTTACCCCGCGCTGCTCATCACCGGGCGGCTGACGCTGCTTGCACTGCTGTTCGCGGTGCTCGGGGGTGTGACGCTGGCGGTTGCCTTCACCCAGAGCAAATGGGCCGAAATGTCCTTTTTCCCCTACGCGGTGATCCTTCAGGTGACGCCCGTGGTCGCCATCGCCCCCCTCCTGCAGATCTATGTCGAGAACGCCTTTGTCGCGGCGCTGCTCTGCGCGTGGATCGTGGCCTTCTTTCCGATCCTGTCGAACACGACGATCGGGCTGAAATCGACGGACCACAATCTCGAGGATCTCTTCACCATCTACGGGGCCACGCGCTGGCAGCGGCTGCGCTATCTCGCGGCGCCCTCGGCGCTGCCCTACTTCCTTGGCGGCCTCAAGATCGCGGGCGGCCTCGCCCTGATCGGCGCCGTGGTGGCGGAGTTCGTGATCGGCCGCGCGGGCACCGGCCTCGGCCTTGCCTCGACGCTGCTCGAGGCCTCCTACCGGTTCAACTTCGGGCGTCTCTACGCGGCGCTCATCATGATCTCGTGCATGGGCGTGGTGATCTTCGCCGTCATGAGCCTGATCTCCTACCTGGCGCTCTTCCGCTGGCACGAAAGCGCGCTCAAACGAGAATGACAATGGACTTCAAGACTTTGCCCGCGACAGGGCACTTCACCCTGCGCGACGTGACCGTGCCGGCCTGCCTGCTCGGGCGCGAGGGGGACCTGCTGCGGACCGACATCGGGATCGCCGACGGCAAGATCGCGGCCCCGGGCGGCGAAGACGTGCAGATGGCCGGCGCCATGGTGCTGCCCTGCTTCACCGACATGCACACGCATCTGGACAAGGGGCATATCTGGCCGCGCGCCTCGAACCCCGACGGCACCTTCGATGGCGCGCTGAGCACGGTGCGTGAGGATCACGCCAACTGGACGACCGAAGACGTGATGGCGCGGATGGAGTTCGGCATCCGCTCGGCCTATGCCCACGGGACCCGCGCGATCCGCACGCACATGGACAGCATGGGCGGGCAGTATCTCCGCAGCCTGCCCGCGATGACCGCGCTGCGCGAGAAATGGGCCGGCCGCGTCGAGCTGCAGTTTTCCAGCCTGATGACGGTCGATGCTTACGACCGGGACGAGGATCTTGTCGCCATCGCCGATGCGGTGGCCGGGGCAGGGGGCGCCTTCGGACTGGTCACCTTCCCGATGGAAGGCATCCGCGCCCGGCTCGACGCCTATTTCACCATGGCCGCCGAACGGGGACTGTCCGCCGACCTGCACGTGGACGAGACCATGGCGGCGGATGTCGAGACGCTGCGCGACGTGGCGCAGTCGGTCATCGACACCGGCTTCGACAAGCCGGTGGTCGTCGGGCACTGCTGTTCGCTGTCCACGCAGGACGAAGCGCGGGCCATGGACACGCTGGACCTTGTGGCCCGGGCCGGGCTGCAGGTGGTGAGCCTGCCCATGTGCAACCTCTACCTGCAGGACCGGCATCCCGGGCGCACGCCGCGGGGCCGGGGGGTGACGCTGGTGCACGAGATGAAGGCGCGCGGCATTCCGGTCAGCTTTGCCTCGGACAACACGCGCGATCCCTTCTACGCCTATGGCGATCTCGACATGCTCGAGGTGCTGCGCCAGGCGACGCGGATCGCGCATCTCGACCATTCCGAGACCGACTGGGTGCGTTCGGTCACGACCACGCCTGCCCAGACCTGCGGCTTCGATATCCCCTCGCTTGAACCCGGCGCGCCGGCGGATCTGGTGATCTGCAAGGCGCGCGGCTGGACCGAGCTTTACGCCCGCCCGCAGAGCGACCGGATCTTGCTGCGCGGGGGCAGGGCCATCGACCGCACGCTGCCCGATTATTCCGAACTCGACGACCTCATGAGGACCCCATGAACATAGACGCCTGCAAGGCCGCGCTGGCCCACCTCGACATCGAGGAGCGCGACACGGCGATCACCGCCGCCTCGCGCGACTTCTTCTGGTACTCGCCGGTCCTCAAGGCGCGGCTCGATCACGTGGTGGCCGATTTCGTCGTTCGGCCAAAGAACGAGGCCGAGGTGATTGAGGTGCTGAAGACCTGCTACCAGCACGACGTGCCGGTGACGACGCGGGGCGCGGGGACGGGCAACTACGGACAGGCCATGCCGCTTGCCGGCGGCTGCGTCATGCACCTGCGCAATATGGACAAGGTGAAAGAAGTGCATCCGGGCCGCGTCATCTGCGAGCCGGGCGTGCTGCTCAAGGATCTCGACGCGCATTGCCAGGAGCATTCGGGGCAGGAGCTGCGCATGTTCTCCTCGACCTGGGCGACGGCCACCATCGGCGGGTTCATCGCCGGGGGATCGGGCGGCGTGGGATCGGTACACTGGGGCTCGCTGCGCGACCTGGGCAACATCATCCGCCTGCGCGTCGTCACCATGGAGGAAGAGCCGCGCGTGCTGGAATTCCGGGGCGAGGAGCTGGCCCGCGTGAGCCACGCCTATGGCACCAACGGCATCATCACCGAGTTGGAACTGCCGCTCGCCCCGGCCTACGACTGGACGGGCATCTTCGTGGCAGCGGACGATTTCGGCACGGCCATGGCCTTTGCCGACGATCTCGCCAACGAGGACGGCATCCTGATCAAGATCGCCTCGGTCTACGAGGCGCCGATCGCGCATAGCTATTTCCAGCGGGTGAAACCGCACGTGAGCGAAGCGACGAACCTCGTGGGCCTCATGGTGGCGCCGCAGTCCATGGACGCCTTCCTGACCTTCCTGAACCGTCGTCCCGACTGCACCATGATCTACCGCAGCGACGACCACGACTGGTCGCGCGACCCGGGGCCGATTTTCGAATACGGCTGGAACCACACCACGCTGCGCGCGCTCAAGTTCGATCCCTCGATCACTTACCTGCAAGTGCGCTATGCCTTCCCCGAGCATCGCGAGCTGATCGAGAAGATCCGCGCCGATTTCTCGCCCGAGGTGCTGCAGCACCTCGAGGCCATCCGCCAGAACGGCAAGATCGGCTTCGCGGGGCTGAGCCTGGTGAAGTTCACCACCGAGGAGCGGCTGGACGAGATCGTGCGCCTGCACGAAGAGGCCGGCGCGCTGATCTTCAACCCGCATCGCTACACGCTGGAGGAGGGCGGCCGGCAGCACGCCGACCCGACGCAGCTGAACTTCAAGCGCGAGGCGGATCCCAAGGGGCTGCTGAACCCCGGCAAGATGATCGCTTGGGATGACCCGGACTGGACCTACGAGAAGATGTACGCCTTCCCGCAGATGAGGGCCGCCGAATGACGTCCCTCTCCCCGGACCTGTGCCACGCGCCGAAATGGGAAGGTATCTTCCGACGGTGCCACCGGGCGGCTCCCTCTCTCCTCGGGGGAGAGGGCCGGGGTGAGGGGGCGCCGGCATGAGCCGCGCGATGGTTCTTTACGCTCACCCGTGCCCCGAGAGCTTCA
>CAYNKL010000084.1:0-17182 GCA_964397775.1 uncultured Rhodobacterales bacterium
GCTTCCCGTTTGCGAGGCGCGCGCGCCTTGGGGTATCCTTACCGTCATGACCAAGTCCGGGGGGTTCGGCGGCCCCGGGCTTCTGGCCGAGATCGCGGGGCAGGGTGCCCCGGCCGACATGTGGGAGACGACACGATGAATGACGCCGCCGCCCGGTCCCGGCCGCCGCTGGCCGAAAAGGTCTATCGCGCCATGCACGCCCGCATCACGCGCGGCGACTACGGCACGAACGAGAAACTGCCCGCCGAAAAGGACCTCGCCACGCAGTTCGGCGTGTCGCGTCCTGTGCTGCGCGCCGCGCTGGAGCGTCTGCGCGAAGAGGGGCTGATCTACGCGCGGCAGGGGGCTGGGAACTTCGTGCGCATCGCCCAGAAGAACGCGCTCGGCTATGCCAAGGTCGAGACCATCGCCGACATCCAGCGCTGTTACGAGTTCCGCCTGACCATTGAGGTGGCGGCCGCGGGCCTTGCCGCCGAACGGCGCAACGACGCCATCCTGCGCGAGATGCAGGATGCGCTCGACATGCTGTCGGATGCCACCGGGTCGCGCGTGCACCGCGAGGACGCGGATTTCGCCTTTCACGTGGCGGTCGCGGCGGGATCGAACAATTCCTATTACGTCGAGACGCTGAAGGCGCTGCGCGATCACATCCATGTCGGCATGAAGATGCACGGCGAAAGCCTGATGTCGGATGGGCCGGTCGCGCTCGAGGCCGTGCTGGCCGAGCACCGCGCCATTTTCGACGCGATCGAGGCAGGCGACGCCGCGCGGGCGCGCGACGTCATGCATGGGCATATCTCGCATTCGCAGGGCCGCCTGTTCGGCGGCAGCCTGCTGGACCTGTCGCTTCAGAGCAGCTCGTAGCGGCGCAGGATCTCGCGGATGGCATCGTCCTGCGCAGGGTCCGGCAGAAGCGCCGGCTGGCGGCTCGCGCCCACCGAGGGGTCCATGCACCAGAGCGCGCGCTTGACCAGCGCGGGCGGGTAGCCCAGCCCGTAGAGATCGGTGCGGAAGGCGGTGTAGCGCTCCTGCGCGGCCTCGGCGCGTGCCGTGTCGCCCGCGTCGAAGGCCGACACGATCTCGGCCAGCGTTTCGGGCATCACGTTGCCAAGGCCCGAGATGCAGCCCGCCGCGCCGTTTTGAAGGCTCCAGTGCACCAGGTGATCCGGGCCGGAATAGACCTCGAAATCGCCGGTGTCGCGCCCGATGGCAAGATAGGCAGAAAGCGTCTCCTGCTGGCCGCCGGAATCCTTGATCCCGCGAATGTTTCCGTGCGCGGCAAGGCGGCGGGCGGTTTCGGGTTCGATGTGGTTCTGCGTGCGCGCGGGTATATCGTAGAGGTAGACGGGCGTCGTGACCGCGTCCGCGACGGCGGTGAAGTGGCGCTCCAGCCCGTCCTGCGTGCAGGCGATGAAGTAGGGCGTGATCACCGCGATCCCGGCAAGGCCGAGCTTGTCGAATTCCCTTGCCAGAAGCGTGGTCTCGTAGGTGGCGGGGGTGCCCGCGTTGGCCATGACGGGCACGCGGCCGCCGGCCTCGTCCACCACGGCGGCCACCAGCGCGACCTTCTCGTCGAAGGTCAGCGCCGAGAAATCGCCGTTGGTGCCGGCGGCCATGATGCCGTTGCCGGCGGCGACCTGGCGGCGGACCTGCGCGCGGGTGGCGTCGAGGTTCAGGCGTTCGTCCTCGTCAAAGCAGGTGACGAGGGCCACGAAGGCAGTGGATGGCATGGGGAACTCCTGACGCTCAGTAGGCGGCTTCGTAGATACGGGTCACGTCGTCCACCGACATGTCGCGCGGGTTGTTGTCCATGAGGCGCCGGATGGCGTGCGCCTCGGCGGCCCAGTCGGGCAGGGCGGCGCGGTCGGCCCCGTGCTGCGACAGGCGCATCTCGACGCCCAGATCGGCGCAGAAGGCATGCGCCGTCTCCTGCAACTCGCCCTTGCCGAGGCCCAGCGCCGTCGCGATCTCGGCGGTCTTCGCCTCGGCCACCGGCTGGTTGAACGCCAGCACGTGCGGAAAGATGATCGCGTTGGCAAGCCCGTGGGGCAGCGACAGCCGCGTGCCGAGCGGGTAGGACAGCGCGTGCCCGGCGGCGGTGTTCACCGGGCCAAGGCAGATGCCGCCGTAGTAGCTCGCCAGCATCATCCCGGCGCGCGCCTCGGCGTCCGAACCATCGGCCACGGCGCGCTTGAGGTAGCGCCCGACGAGGTCGATGCCCATGCGCGCATAGCCGTCGATGAGGTCATGCGCGCGGATGTTGGTGAAGGCCTCGACGCAGTGCGCCATGGCGTCGATGCCGGTGGCGGCGGTGACCGCGGGCGGCACGGAATAGGTGAGCTCCGGATCGAGCACCGCGATGTCGGCCAGCAGATGGGGGCTTTCGGTGGCGATCTTGGACTTGGTCTCGGGGTCGGTCACCAGCGCGCGAATGCCCGCCTCGGACCCGGTGCCGGCGGTGGTGGCGACCTGGGCAAGGCGCGTGCGCCGCCCGGCGACCTTGTTGGGGCCGGCCACCTCGCGCAGCGACTGGTCGCCGTCCCATAGGGCCGCGACCAGCTTGGCGATGTCCAGCACCGATCCGCCGCCGAGGCCCACGACGAGGTCGGGCTTGACCTCGCGCGCCCGGGCCAGGACCGCCTCGAAGGCGGGCAGGTCGGGTTCTGGCGGCACGTCGGCGACGACCGTGACCTCGCCGGGCAGCTTCAGCCGGTCGACGTATTGCTCGGTCGGGCCGCTGGCGATGACCAGCGGGCGCTGCGCGCCTTCGGCCCAGGCGCCGAGCTTGGCCGCGGTGCCCACCCCGATCTCGAGGTGCCGGGGCTGGTGCAGGGTGATGGGCCTGTCCATTCCGCTCATGTTCTTGTCTCCTCCCTCAGCCGGCGATGCGGCGCATGTCGTCCGCGCTCAGCCGGACGTGTTTGATCGCGCGGCGGTGGTACGTGTAAGCGATGTCGAGCCCCCCGTCGGCGCGTGGCAGTAGCGCCGGGTAGGACATCTCCTTGTTCATCCCGTCGAGCGAGTTGTTCGACAGGCAGGTGCCGGGACCGTCCTCGACCACGTGGCGCAGCGGGAAGCTGCGGCCGCCATCGTCGGAAATGCACAGCGCCATGGGCGCGCGTTCGACACCCCAGATGGGTTTGCAGCCGCCGCTGGCGTCGGGGCGGTCGTCGTCTTCGCCCAGCTCGTCGTAGAGCGAGGCGCGCCGCGCCTGCGAGGTTGCTGCCGAGACGGGGTTGCAGACCATGGCAAGCCGCCCGTCGCCAAGTCGCGCGACGCAGATGGACGAATTGTTGTTGGGCACGTCGGTGGGGGCCGGGGCCGACCAGCTGCGGCCGTCATCGGTGCTTTCGGAGCGATGTACGAAATCGGACTGCCGGCGGCGGTAGAAGGCGGCCATCTGCGCGTCGCCGAGGTCCACCGGCGTCATGTGCACGGCGCCGAGCGAGTCCGGCACCTCGGTCACAGTCCAGCTTGCGCCCTTGTCGGTCGACACGCCCATGGCGGCCGTGTCGTGCGCGCCGGTCCAGCGCTGGCCCTCGCGCGGGTTGCACAGGAACAGCGGCAGCATCCATGCGCCGTCGTCGCGCAGGCAGGGCGCGGCCCGGATGAAGGTGCCGGGCGGCAGGTCGGTGACCTGGCCCTCGCCTGCCACCAGCCTGTCGCTCTCGCGGTGAAGCGGGCGCATCCAGACGCGGGATTCGTCCTGGTTGCCGGCGGGCTGCGCCGTGTTGAAAAGCAGGATCTCGCCCTCGGGCGTGACGAAGATCACTGGGTTCTGTTCGGACCGGTCGGGCAGATCGGTCAGCTTTGCCGCCGGGCCCCAGGTCTGCGACCCCTCGTCCAGAAGGCTCGCGTGGACCGAGATATCCGACTTGCCTTCGAGCGAACCGCCGAACCACGCGCAGACCAGCGCGCCATCGGGCAGGCGGGTCAGGAAGGCTGCATGGTTCTGCACGGCGGGCGAGGGCAGGAAGGCGGTGCCGTCCTGAAGCCGGCCATCCATGCGCGCGGCAATATCGTCGGGGGTCATCATGGTGCCTCTTGCGGTCGTCGTCAGGTAGCGATCCTGCGCTGATACCGGTCAACTTGTCAACTCGTCTATCTATTTCACGGAATGCGGAGATCATGATTTCGCGTAAATAGCTGATAATAGATGAATAATACCCTGTCTCAGATTGGTGTTTGACATGCCTTATCAAGTTTACCAATATGCACGGGACTCGCTTGCCGGCATCTACCGTGCCGAGTCCGATCATACCCGCAGGGAGGTGCGGGCGCGGGGGCGGCAGCGATCGTTGCCCGTGGAGACACCAGGGAGGAAAACCATGAGATACGCGAAGATTCTGGCCGGTGCGCTGCTGGCCTCTACGGCCCTCGGCGGGGCGGCGCAGGCGCAGGACGGCGGCGTGACCGTCGTTCTCAGCGAAGAGCTTGACCTGATCGACCCCTGCATGGCCACGCGGTCCAACATCGGCCGCGTCGTGTTGCAGAACATCTCCGAAACGCTGACCGAACTCGACGTGCGCGGCGACGGCGGCGTGATGCCCCGGCTTGCCACTGAGTGGGAAGAGACCGGTGACACCACCTGGCGCTTCCACCTGCGTGACGGCGTGACCTTCTCGGACGGGTCGGCCTTTGACGCGGGCGACGTGGTGCATTCCTTCGAGCGCACGCAGAGCGACGAGAATTCCTGCGAGATCTCGCGCTACTACGAGGGCATGGGCGTCCAGATGACGGCCGTGGACGACACCACGCTCGACGTCACCACCGAGGATCCGCAGCCGATCATGCCGCTGCTGATGAGCCTGCTGACCGTCGTGCCGTCCGAAACCGGCATGGAGTTCACGCGCGACCCCGTCGGCACTGGTCCCTATGTCCTGTCCGAGTGGAACCCCGGCCAGAACATCCTGCTCGAGCGTCGCGACGATTACTGGGGCGAGGCACCCGAGGTGACCTCGGGCAACTACGTGTTCCGGTCCGACGCCGCCGTCCGTGCCGCCATGGTCGAAACCGGAGAGGCCGACATCGCGCCGTCGATCTCGGCGCTGGAAGCCACCGATCCGGAGATGGACAAGGCCTACCCGAACTCGGAAACCGTCTACCTGCGGATCGACCACAGCGTCGCGCCCTTCGACGATATCCGCGTGCGCCGGGCGCTGAACCTCGCCATCGACCGCGAGGCCTTTGTCGGCACGATCCTCGCCGAGGGCACCGAGCCCGCGACCGCCATCGTCCCGCCGACCACCATCGGCTGGAACGCCGAGGTCGAACAGTGGCCCTATGACCCCGAGCAGGCGCAGGAGCTTCTGGACGAGGCCGCCGCCGACGGCGTGCCGGTCGACACCGAGGTCACGCTGGTGGGGCGCACCGGCAACTTCCCCGGCGCGACCGAGACCTACGAGGCCATCGTCGGCATGCTGAACGAGGCGGGCTTCAACGTGAAGCTCCAGATGGTCGAAGTGGCCGAGCACGAGCAGTACTACTCCAAGCCCTACGTCCAGGATCGGCCGATCCTCGTGGGCGCGCAGCACGACAACTCGCGCGGAGACCCGGTCTTCTCGATGTTCTTCAAGTACGACAGCGAAGGCCGTCAGTCGGGCATCAGCGACCCGCGCGTGGACGAGCTGATCGACGAGGCCAGCGCCGCCACCGGTGACGAGCGCAAGGCGCTCTGGTCCGAGCTCTTCGCCTATCTGCAAGACGATGTCATCGCGGATGCGCTGCTCTTCCACATGGTGGGCTTTGCCCGGGTGGGCGAGAATGTCGAGTACGAGCCGACCATCGCCACCAACAGCCAGCTTCAGCTTGCCGAGATCGGCCTGAAGTAAGAACGACGGCCCGCGCGGCAGTAGTCGCGCGGGCCATGCTTGTACCGCCCACGGAAAGGCCCAGCCATGCAAAAGGCCATCGGCAAACGCGCCATTTCGAGCTTCATCTCGCTGTTCCTGCTGGTGATCCTCGTGTTCTTCCTGTCGCGGCTGACCGGTGACCCGGCGGCCCTTTTCCTTCCCGTGGATGCCTCCGAGGAGATGCTCGAGGCCTTCCGCGAACGCCATGGCCTGAACGATCCCGTCATCGTGCAGTTCTTCCATTATCTCGGCGACCTGGTGCGCGGCGATTTCGGCGACAGCCTGCGCAAGGCGCGCCCCGCGCTCGACGTGGTGCTCGAGGCCTTTGTCTGGACGCTGCAACTGGCGCTCATCACCATGGCGCTTGTCACCGTCGCGGCCGTCACGCTGGGCTCCATCGCGGCCTTCAAGGTGGGCACGACCTTCGACCGGTTCACCTCGATGCTGTCGTTGATCGGCGCCTCGGCCCCGGATTTCTGGATCGCCATCGTCGCCATCGTGCTGTTCTCGGTGAACCTCGGCTGGGTGCCGACCTCGGGCACCGGCAGCGTCTGGCACTGGATCCTGCCGATCTGCGTGCTGTTCATCCGGCCCTTCGGCCTGATCCTGCAGGTGGTGCGCGGCTCGATGCTGTCGGCGCTGGGATCGGCCTACGTCAAGACCGCCCGCGCCAAGGGCGTGAAGAACCGCCCCATCATCTTCGTGCACACGCTGCGCAACGCCATGCTGCCGGTCGTGACCGTCATCGGCGACCAGGCGGCGGCGCTGCTGAACGGCGCCGTGGTGGTGGAGTCGATCTTCGGCTTCCCCGGCGTGGGCAAGCTGATGATCGACTCGATCCTGCAGCGCGACTTCAACGTGATCCTCGCCGCGATCATGGTCACGGCGCTGGCGATCTTCATCATGAACATCCTGATCGACCTCGCCTATGCGCTGCTCGACCCGCGGATCCGCGCCTGATGGGACAGAACGACATGTCAGACACCACCGCCACCGAGGCCCCCGTGGCAAAGCCCGCACCGGGGAAGACCTCGCTGCTGTCGATGCTCTTTGCCGACAAGTTCGCGACCGTCGCGGCCTGCTTCGTCATCCTCGTGATCCTCTGCGCCGTGTTCGGCCCGCTTCTGCTGGGGGATGCCGCCAGCGACCAGAACCTGCGCGCCCGCAACGCGCCGCCCTTCACGCTCGATCGCGGCTGGCTCTACATCCTTGGCGGGGACGCGCTTGGCCGTCCGCTGCTGCCGCGCATCGTGGTGGCCGCGCAGAACACCATCATGATCGCCGCGGGCGCGGTGGCGGGGTCGTTCATCATCGGCGCCGTCCTGGGCCTGACGGCGGGCTATTCGCGCAAGCTGGTGAGCGAGGTCATCATGCGTCTGGCCGACGTCATCATGTCCTTCCCCTCGCTGCTGCTGGCGGTGATCGTGCTCTATGTGCTGGAGCCCTCGGTGCTGAACCTGGTGCTGGTGCTGGCGATCACGCGCATCCCGATCTACCTGCGCACAACCCGGGCCGAGGTGCTGGAGGTGCGCGAACGCATGTTCGTGCAGGCGGCGCAGGTCATGGGGGCCTCGACCTTCCGGATCGTGTTCCGCCACATCCTGCCGGTGATCCTGCCCACGCTGCTGACCATCGCCACGCTCGACTTCGCCTTCGTCATGCTCGCGGAATCGGCGCTGTCCTTCCTCGGCATCGGCATCCAACCGCCCGAGATCACCTGGGGCCTCATGGTCAGCCAGGGCCGGCAGTACCTGACGTCCGCGTGGTGGCTGGCCTTCTGGCCGGGCCTCGCGATCATCCTGACCACCATGTCGCTGAACCTTCTGTCGGGCTGGATGCGCGTCGCGCTCGATCCCACGCAACGCTGGCGGCTCGAAACCGGAGGCAAGAAGAATGGCTGAGCATCTTCTCGAAGTCCGCAACCTGTCGGTCCGGTTCCACACGGCGCAGGGCGTGGTGAACGCGGTGAACGACGTGTCATGGCACCTCGACCCCGGCGAGACGCTGGCCATCCTCGGCGAAAGCGGCTCGGGCAAGTCGGTGTCCTCCTCGGCGATCATGAACCTGATCGACTGCCCGCCGGGCGAGATTACGCATGGCGAGATCTTCTTTGACGGCATCGACCTTCTGAAGGCCAGCGACGAACAGCGCCGCGCGCTGAACGGCAAGCGGATCGCCATGATCTTTCAGGACCCGCTCAGTCACCTGAACCCGGTCTATACCGTGGGCTGGCAGATCGCCGAGACCCTCACCGCGCATGGCCGCCCCGACCAGATGGCCAGGGACCGCGCGCTCGAGCTGGTCCGGCGCGTGGGCATCCCGAACCCCGAACAGGCGATGAAGAAGTACCCGCACCAGTTCTCGGGCGGGCAGCGGCAGCGCCTGATGATCGCCATGGCGCTGGGGTTGAAGCCCGACATCCTGATCGCGGACGAACCCACCACGGCGCTCGACGTGACCGTGCAGGCCGAGATCCTGACCCTGCTGGAAGAGCTTCAAGACGAAACCGGCATGGGCCTCGTGCTCATCACCCACGATCTGGGCGTCGTGGCCGAGGCCGCCGACCGTGCCGTCGTCATGGAAGGCGGCCGTATCGTCGAGACCGGCACGCCGCACGACCTTTATCACAATGCCCAGCACCCCTACACGCGCAAGCTGCTGGCCGCCGCGCCCGGCAAGGGTGAGATGCGCCAGCCCGACGCGCAGGCGCAGCCGATCCTGTCCTGCCGCAACCTTTCCAAGACCTACGGCGCCTTTCACGCGCTCGACCGCGTGAACTTCGACCTGATGAAGGCCGAGACGCTCGCCATCGTCGGCGAAAGCGGCTCGGGCAAGTCCACCACCGCGCGGCTGATCCTGCGGCTCGAGGAAGCCTCGGGCGGCGAGGCGCTCTGGCACGGCGAGGACCTGCTGAAGAAGACCCCGCGCGAGATGGCCAAGGTCCGCCGCCAGATCCAGATGGTCTTCCAGGACCCGACGCAGTCGCTCAATCCGCGCATGTCGGTCTTCGAGATCATCTCCGAGGCCTGGGTGATCCATCCCGGCGTGGTCGAGAAACGGCGCTGGCGGGACCGGGTGGAGCAGCTTCTCGACCAGGTGGGCCTGCTGCCCGAACACGCCAACCGCTATCCGCACCAGTTCTCGGGAGGTCAGCGGCAGCGGATCGCCATTGCCCGCGCGCTTGCGCTCGAACCCGAACTCATCATCTGCGACGAGGCGGTGAGCGCGCTCGACGTGTCGATCCAGGCGCAGGTGATCGAACTTCTGGGCCGGCTGCGCGACGAGCTGGGCATCGCCTTCATGTTCATCGCCCACGACCTGCCCGTGGTCCGCGACTTCGCCGACCGCGTGCTGGTCATGAAGCAGGGCGACATCGTCGAGCAGGGCCCGGTGCGCCAGATCTTCGAGGACCCGCGCGAACCCTACACCCAGCGCCTGCTGGCGGCGGGCCTCGACCCCGACCCCGAGGTGCAGCGCCAGCGCCGCGAGGCACGCCTGAAGCTTTCGGCCTGAGGAGGGGGCGGGAAGCATGGGCGCAGCGCGTCGCAGTTTTCATGAGGAGGAGAAAGACCCATGACCACCCGAACCGGCTTCGGGCCGTTCCGTGGCGCTCTTGCAGCACTGTCGCTTTGCGTGGCCGCGCCCGCAACGGCCGAGATCATCGACATCGACCCCGAGAAGATCGACCGGCTGCCGGTCGATCTGCTGGCCGACATCCAGTTCGCCCAGAACGACCACGGCTTCAAGCGCGACGAGCTTTACCTCGACCTGCTGCGCCCGGTGACGGATGATCCCACGCCCGTTGTAGTCTTCGTGCTGGGCAGTGGTTGGCAGCCGATCGAGCGCGAACGCGTGCTTCCGCAGCTGACCCCGCTGGCCGAGGCCGGTTTCGCCGTGGCGACCGTGGATTACCGCGGCATCGGCGAGGCGCAGTTTCCCGACCCGCAAGAGGACGTGAAGCGCGCCATCCGCTTCCTGCGCAGCAATGCTGAGCAGTTCAATATCGACCCCGAGGCCATGGCGCTCATGGGCAACTCGGCGGGCGGCCACATCGCACTGACGGCGGGGCTTTCGGACGAGGATGCCTTCGGCACCGGCCCCGAAGGCAGCAGCGCCGAGGTTCAGGCCATCGCCGCGATCTACCCGGCCATCTACCTTGACGAGATGGCCTCGGACGGGCTGGGGCTGATCAACCAACACTTCGGCCTGATGGCGGGCGATCCCGCCAATGCCGAGGCCGTCGCGCCAGGGCTTCCCGAAACCCACATCGACGGCGATGACGCGCCGGTGCTGCTGATCCACGGCACCGCCGATCCCGTGGTCCCGGTCGAGCAGAGCGTTCGCCTGCACGATGCGCTGACCGAGGCGGGCGTCGACGCGACCATGCTGCGGGTCGAGGGGCTGGGCCATTCCATCGAGGACACCATGACCACCCGGCAGGTCGAGGAGGCGCTGATCTCCTTCTTCGAGCGCAAGCTCCGGCCCGCTGACTGAGCCACCGCCCCAACCGGCGGGGCCCTCCTGGCCCCGCTTGCCAGCTTTTCGGAGTTTCCATGTCCACAGCGCTTCACTACTTCAAATGGGCCTTCCTCGTGACCGTGATCGGCCTGGCCGGCACCTTCTGGCTGGGGCTGCGCTACGAGGGGACACTGGGCGGGGCGCTGTCCTTCCTGCTGATCGGCTCGGTTCTAGCGGTTCTGGAAATCTCGCTCAGCTTCGACAACGCCATCGTCAACGCCAACAAGCTCAAGACCATGGACCCGGTCTGGCAGAAGCGCTTCCTGACATGGGGCATCCTGATCGCGGTCTTCGGCATGCGCATCATCTTCCCGGTCGCCGTGGTGGCCGTGGCCGCCTGGGTCGGCCCGTTCGAGGCGGTGCGCATCGCCGCCACCGATCCCGAACGCTACGCGCATCTCATGCACGAAAGCCACCTGTCGATCGCGGCCTTCGGCGGCACCTTCCTGATGCTTGTCGCGCTGTCATTCTTCATCGACGAGGACAAGGAGGTCGATTGGCTGCCCCACGTCGAGCGCGGCATGCGCCGCGCAGCCCCGATCCAGGGGCTGGCCTATGGCGTGGCGCTGCTGCTGGTTTTGATCTTCGGCAACATGCTGCCCGCCGGCGAACGCTCGGGCTTTTTCGGCGCGGCGATCCTTGGCGCGGTGGTCTTCATGGGCGTCGAGGCGCTGAGCCACTTGCTCGACTCCAAGGAAGAGGTGCGCGGCGCGGCCGGCGCAGGCGGGCTGGGCGCCTTCCTCTATCTCGAGGTGCTGGATGCCAGCTTTTCCTTCGACGGTGTGATCGGCGCCTTTGCGCTGACGCAGAACCTGTTCCTGATCGCCATCGGCCTTGGCATCGGCGCCATGTACGTGCGCTCGATGACCATCATGCTGGTCGAAAAAGGCACGCTCAGCGAATTCCGCTTTCTCGAACACGGGGCCTTCTATTCGATCCTGGCGCTGTCGGTCATCATGTTCTCGCAAAGCATCCTTGCCGTGCCCGAGGTGGTGACCGGCCTGATCGGCGCGGCGATCATCGGCATGTCGCTGACCGCGTCCATCCGCGAACGCGCCGCCCACCTCGACGGCTGACCGCGCGACGTGGGCGACAGGCGCGGCGGATCATTCCGCCGCGCGCAGGGGCCGGTCCGGGGCCGCCCGGTCGGGCGTGTCCTCGTCCCACAGGATCGTCGGCGCCTTCACCCGGCGCGCGGCGCGTGCCAAGGCCCAGTCCCGCGCGGCGCGGCTCGACCGGCCCATGGACATCGCGGCAAGCGCCCGCGCGATCCAGTGCAGGTAGGTCGTGGCCCAGACCCGGATCGCCAGCATCGCCGGGGTGAAGACCAGCGTCAGCACCGTCGAGATGCCCAGACCGAAGACCACCGCCGTGGCAAGGTTCTTCCACCAGAGCGCGGTTGGGCTGTCGATGGAATAGCCGCCGTTCTCGAAGTCGAGGCTGATGCCGAACATCATGGGCGCAAGGCCCGCCATGGTGGTGATCGTGGTCAGCAGCACCGGGCGCAGCCGGTCCTGCGCGGTGCGCACGATGGCCTCGCCCCGCGGCATGTAGTGGCTGTATTCCTGGTAGGTGTCGATCAGCACGATGTTGTTGTTCACGACGATGCCCGCCAGAGCCACCACGCCGGTCCCGCTCATGATGATCGAGAAGACATGATCCATGATCAGCAGGCCCCAGAGCACGCCCGCCGTGGACAGCACCACTGCGACCAGCACCAGCAGCGCGTTGTAGAAGCTGTTGAACTGCGCCAGCAGGATGATGAACATCAGCATGAGCGCCGCGCCGAAGCCCTTGGCCAGGAAGGCCTGGCTTTCGGCCTGTTCCTCCTGGTCGCCGGTCCATTCCCAGCTCACGCCGCGGGGCAGGGGATCGCTGTCCAGCCAGGCGGTAAGCGTCTCGACCCGTTCGTTCGCGTTGACGGCGACGACGGGCGCCCCATCGGCAAAGGCCTGCGTGGCCGCCGCGCGCGTCGTGCCCTCGGCGGTAGAGAGCACCTCGTAGCGGGTCTCGCCCCGGCGCAGCGTCTCGCCGCCCGGATCGGGATCGCCCTCTTCCAGCACGCGCAGGGTGCCCAGCACCGCGCCGTCGTCGTCGGTGAGTTTCGCCAGTCCCGGCGCCACGTCCGCCTTGATGTCGAAGTAGCGCTTCTGGCCGACGCGGGTGATCTCGGCCAGCTTCTGCACCGGCTCGCGGGTGATGAAGTTCGACAGCGGCACCAGCCCGTCGGCGGTGCGCACCTTCAGCGTGTCGAGCGTGGACAGCAGGCGGTCCTGCTCAGGCAGGCGGACGCGGATCTCGATTTCTTCGTCGGAGCTGTCGACCCGCATGGTGTCGAGCAGGAGCCCCCGCGTCACCAGTTGCACCATGGCGCCGACCGTCGCCACGTCGGCGCCGTAGCGACCGGCCTTTTCCACATCCACGTCGATCTGCCAGTCGATGCCGGGCAGGGGGCGCGTGTCCTCGATCAGCACCAGCCCCGGGGTCTCCTCGAAATGCTGCCGCGCGGTGGCGGCGGCCGTCAGCAGGTCGCCCCAGTCGTCGCCCGCGACCCGCAGGTGCACGGGCTTGGCCGAGGCCGGGCCTTGCGCTTGCGACAGGATCTCGATCTCGACGCCGGGCAGGGTGTTCAACTGCCGGGTCAGGTCCTCCACAACCACGTCGCCGTCGAGCATGGCCAGCGTCACGTCGTCATGCGTGGCGGCGTAACCAAAGCGATCCTCCCACGGGATGGTCTCGAGCTGGATCTGGCCGATGGTGTCCTTGGGCGGCTGCGCGCCGCCGGTGTTGCTGTCGAGCCCGCCTTCGCCGGCAAAGGCAAAGGCCGTGTCGATCCCGGGATGGGCCAGCACGATGCGCTCGACCTGCCGCACCAGCGCGTCCTTCTCCGTCAGCGACAGGTTGCCCCGCGCCCGGACGTAGACGATGGCCTGCTCGGGCTCGGATTCCACGAAGAACTCGGTGCCGTTGTTGTTCTGCCCGTAGTAGCCGAAGGTGACCACCACGAAGGCCAGCACCGCGCCCACGGTCACCAGCGGCAGGATCGGGTTGCCGGTGATGATCTTCGTCAGCCACCCGAAGGCGGTGTAATGCGACCGCGTGTCGATGCGCCGCGCGCGGCGGTGGAAGGTGACCGATCCCATGGCCACGGCGGAAAGCGTGGCGAAGACCAGGAAGATCAACGCACCCGGCAAGCGCCCGACAAGCCCCGGCCCGATGGGCGGGAAAAGATACCCGGGGTCGAGCAGCATCATCGCCCCCACGAAGAGCCCCAGCAGCGCAACCACGGCCAGCACCGCGCGCAGCACCCAGGGCACCCGCGCCCGCAGCCCGTCCGAGGCGCGGCCCACGCTGCGCGAGAAGCGCCCCGACACGCCGCCCATGACCGGCAGGTAGATCAGCGCCACCACCAGCGAGGCCGAAAGCACGAAGATCAGCGTGACCGGCAGCATGCCCATGAACTCGCCCGCGACGCCGGGCCAGAAGAGCATGGGCAGGAACGCGCAGAGCGTGGTGGCGGTGGAGCTGACCACCGGCCAGAACATGCGCTTGGCGGCCTCCACGTAGGCGTGCATGGGGCCGACGCCTTCTGAGATGCGCTTGTCGGCGTATTCCACCACCACGATGGCCCCGTCGACCAGCATCCCCACGGCAAGGATCAGCCCGAACATCACGATGTTCGAGATCGTCACCCCCATGAGCGCCAGCAACAGGAAGCAAAGAAGGAACGAGGTTGGGATCGCGAAACCCACCAGCAACGCGGGCCGCAGCCCGAGGCTTGACAGCACGACAATCATCACCAGCGCGATGGCCGTCAGGACCGAACCCTGAAGCTGACTGACCATGCTGGCGACCTGCCGCGACTGGTCGTTCGAGGTGCCGAGCTCCACCGCCGCGCGCAGCTCGGCAGGCCAGTCGGCGCGGGCTTCCTCGACCGTGGCGCGCACCTGCGCCGCGGTGTCGATGATGTTGAAACCCTTGCGCTTGACCACCTGCAGCGCGACCGTGCGTTCGCCGTTGAAGCGCGCGGTGCCGGTGCGGTCCTCGAAGGTCAGGTTGATCTCGGCCAGTTCGCCCAGCGTGACCACCCGGTCTCCGTTCACCTTGACCGGTAGGTCATAGACATCGCGCCGGTCGTCGAAGCTTGACGGGATCTTGACCGAGAATGTGCCCTGATCGGTCTCGACCTCGCCCGCGGCGATCAGCTGGTTGTTGTTCTGCACGACGTTGATCAGCTCGCCTGCCGTGACGTTGTAGCTTTCGAGCTTCAGCGGATCGATGATGACCTCGAGCATCTCGTCCCGGTTGCCGGCGATCCCGGCCTCGAGCACGGCATCCAGCGTCTCGACGCGCTCCTGCAGGTCCTTGGCCACGCGGAACATCGTGCGTTCGGGCACGGGGCCGGTGAGGTTCACGATCAGGATCGGGAATTCCGAGAAGTTGATCTCGTTGATCGAGTACTTCTCGGCGCCGTCCGGGAACTTGGCCTCGGCCGAATTCATCGCCTCGCGCACGTCGGCCATGGTGCGCGACTTGTCCCAGCCGAACTCGAACTCCAGCGCCACCCCGGCATAGCCCTCGGCGGCGGTCGCGCTCATGGTGTCGAGCCCGTCGAGATCGGCAAGCTCCGTCTCCATCGGGCGGATCAGCAAGCTTTCGGAATCCTCGGCCGAGATGCCGGGGAAGGGGACCGAGATGAAGAGCGCGGGGATCTCGATATCCGGCTCGCCCTCTTTCGGAAGGGTCCCGTAGGCATAGCCGCCCGCGATGAGCGACAGCAGAATGAAGGCGATGATCATGCGCGCCCGGGCCGCGGCCCAGTCGATCACGCCGGTCATTGACCCAACTCGCCGTAGGTGGGCGCGACCTTGACGCCCTCGGTCACGAATTCCTGCCCGACGGTGATGACGGACACCTCGTCGGGCAGGCCCGTCACGTAGACCCCGTCGCGGGCGTCGCGCAGCAGGCGGACCGGGTTGAAGGCGACTCGGTCGCCCTCGCCAACGGTGCGCACGCCGAGCCGTCCGTCGTCATCGAGCGTCAGGGCGGATTGCGGCAGCAGGTGTGCCGTTGCGCCTTCGGCCTCGATGGCGATCTCGGCGGTCTGGCCGGCGCGGATCGAAAGATCCTCGTTCGGAACGGTCAGTTCCACGAGGAAAGTGCGCGTCACCGGATCGGCGTTGCGCGACACGAAGGTGACCTCGCCGCTGACATTGCGCTCATCGATCAGCCTTGCGCCCGCGCGGGCGCCCAGCTCGACGCGCGCGACGTCAATTTCCGGCAGATAGCCGACGATCTTGATGGGCTGGAGCTGGATCACCGTGGCGCAGGCATCGCCCGCCTGTGTCTGCAGCAGCGTACCAAGCTCCGCGGTGTCGGTTTCCAGCAGCCCGCCGAAGGGCGCGTGGATCGTCAGCCGCTCGATGTCCTTCTCGGCTGAGGCCACGGCCGCCTGCGCCGCCTGGATCGCCGAAAGCGCACCTTCCTCGCCGGCCTTTGCCGATTCCACGGCGGCGGCGGCGCTTTCGCGCTGCGCGGTCGCGGTGATCCCGCCGGCGCGGGCGCCTTCGATCTGGCTGAGCGCGGATTGCACCGCGGCGTTGGCCCCCTCGATCTGGCTGCGCGCGGTTTCGATCCCGGCACGGGCATTCTGCACTTCGCTCTCTGCCGCCCGCACGCCGGCGCGGGCCGATTCAAGATCGCTCTCTGCGCTGCGGATGCCGGCGCGCGCGCCCTGTACCGTGCTGCGCGCCGCCTGGATCCCGGCCTCGGCACCCTTGGCCTGGGCGCGCGCGGTCTGGATCTGCGCGCGGGCGGATTCCAGCGCGGCGCGCGCCGACGCAAGCTGCGTACGCGCCGAAAAGCCGTTTTCGTTCAGCCGCTCGGCGGCGTTCAGGTTGATCTCGGCTTCCTCCACGCGCGCCTCTGCCTCGGCCACGCGGGCCGTGGCCTCGGGGACCCGGGCCTCTGCTTCGGCCAGACGGCTTTCGGCTTCGGGAACACGGGCGCGGGCCTCCTCGAGCCTCGCCTCGGCGGCGGGCACCCGGGCACGGGCTTCGGCCAGCCGCGCCTCTGCCTCGGGCACACGGGCCTCTGCCTCGTTCAGCCGCGCCTTCGCGGCCGGAACGCCGGCGCGCGCTTCGGCCAGTGCCGCCTGTGCCGCAGGCACGGCGGCCTCGGCCTCGGTGATGCCGGCCTCGATGGCGGGAAGCTGAGCCTGCGCCTCGGCCTGCATCGCACGGGCTTCGGGCAGGCGCGCGCGGGCCTCGGCAAGCGCGGCCTGAGCTTCCGCGAGGGCGACCTCGCGCGTTCCCGGGTCAATGCGGCAGAGCACGTCACCCTCCGCAACCCTCGTCCCGCGCCGCAGCGGCTCTGAAATGACCTTGCCGCTGGTCTCGGCCTTGAGCGTGACTTCGCGCAGCGCCTGCGTCTCGCCGCGCAGGATCACAGCATCGTTGACCTCGATTGCCGTGGAGCGCATCGCCATCACGCGCACGCCCCCGGAAGTCTCGGAGGGCGTATCAGCAGCCTGCGCTTCGGCGCTCTCGGCTGGCGCGGCGGTCTCGGTCTCATCGCCCGTCATCGCGGCGGGACGCATGCTGACCGCGAAGGACATCATCCTGTCCCGCTCCATTACCAGGCCGTAAAGCACCAGCGTCACCAGCAGGGCGGTGAGGATTGGCATGATCCGCATTGTGGCCGTCCCGTTATGCCGACCCCGAGGTGGGGGCCTAGCCGTCACAAAATAAGAAACTGAACTATCGGGTTTAGTTTACGTCGACGTCACTCTCTCATCAAGAACCGGATGCAAC
>CAYNKL010000085.1:0-16713 GCA_964397775.1 uncultured Rhodobacterales bacterium
CCCTGGCCCTGGCCAACAACGTCATGCCCGCCGGACTGAAGGACGTGCGGGTGATCCAGGCCACCGGCGGCACCACCGCCAAGATCCCCTGGACTCCCGAAGCCTGCGCCACCCGCCTCGCCGAGAACCTCGGCGCGCGCTGCATCCCGCTGTCGGCGCCGGCCATCGTCTCGGTTCCCGAGATGCGCGACCTCCTGCTGCGCGAGCCGGTTCTCGCGGAGCAGATCGAGGCGCTGGGGCAGGCGGACCGGATCGTGCTGGGGATCTCGTCTTTGCGTCCCGAAAGCACCATTCATACCAGTGGCTTCTTCGACGGCATCTCGCTGCATGATCACTACCATTCCGCGGTGGGGAGCATCACCGGTCGGATGATCGACGCCAACGGTGTCAGGGTCGAAGGTCCGCTCGAAGAGCGCACCATCGGCATCGATCTCGACCAGATCCGCCGGGTGCCGGAACGCTTGGCCGTTGCCGGCGGGCTCGACAAGGTGCAGGCGATCCTTGCGGCGCTGCGCGGCGGCTATGTGACGGTGCTGGTGACCGATGCCGACACCGCGCGCGCCATCCTGACCTCGGAGGGCTACGAGGACCGCCCCCGCCGCCGGCCCGACACCCCCCCTGCGCCGCTGCCCGAGCGCACGCGGGTGAAGAAGTTTCTCAATCGCCCGCGCGATGCGGTGGACGAGGCGATCGCGGGCGCCCTTCTGGCGCATGAGGCGTTGCTGGCGCCTGTCGAAGGCGTGCCCCGTGCGATCCGCTCCCGGCATGGCCCGCGCAAGGGCAAGGTCGGCGTGGTGATCGGCGGCGGATCGGGGCACGAGCCCGGATTCCTGGGATATGTCGGGCAGGGCCTCGCGGATGCGGTCGCGATTGGCAATATCTTTGCAGAGCCGCCCCCGGACCCGATCCTTGCTGCGACGCTGGCTGCCGATGGCGGGGCAGGGGTCCTGCACATCTGCGGCCATCTCGGGCGATCTGATGAACTTCGAGATGGCCGCAGAGATGGCGCAGGCGCAGGGGATCGAGGTGCGCACCATCGTCACGACCGACGACATCGCCTCCGCGCCGTCGGATGCCCGCGCCGCCCGGCGCGGGGTTGCGGGCAACGTCTTCGTCTTCAAGATCGCCGGGGCCGCGAGCGAGCGCGGTCTCTCGCTCGAGCAATGCGCGGAGCTCGCCAGCCGCGCCGCCGAGAACTGCTTCACCATGGGCGTGGCGCTCGAGCCGGGTGCCTCGGTCGACACCGGCGTGCCGAGCTTTCGGATGGGGCCGGACGAGATGGAGATCGGCGTCGGCGTGCACGGCGAGCCGGGCATCCTGCGTACCGCGATGAAAACCGCCGACGACACCGCCGACCTGATCATCGACCGCATTCTGAGCGAGATGGGCGCGCCCGAGACCGCCGAGATTGCGCTGCTGGTCAATTCCCTCGGCAGCACCCCGGAGCTTGAACTCTACATCCTGAACCGCCGGCTGCGTCAGCGCCTGCGCGCTTGCGGGATACGCGTCCACACGACGTTGCTTGGGCATCGCTACACCTCGCTGGACATGGCCGGCGTGTCGATCACCTTGATGCGGTTGGATGGCGAGCTGAAAGCGCTGCTCGATCACCCCTGCAACAGCCCTGCCTGGTCGGTTGTTGGGAAGGCGTGAGCCGCATCGTCAGTCTCGGTCATATCCTTCCACGCAGGGGGCCTGCGGCTGACCGAGGTCCGTTCCGTCAATCGCACCGGTTTGGGTGGCGCGCGAATCGGATACAGAGTGATCTGCGGGCTTCGGCTGACGCTTCAGGGCATGCTGGCTTTCCGGCGGTTCTTGCCAGGGGGGCGATACTATTTTTCCGCCGCAGCGCCAAAAGCGTCTTGGCTCATAGGTTTTTGATTTACTTCTCCTTTAAGCAAAGACAGCACAGGAATTGGGCCAGGTCGGCCTGCAGAAAACGGACATTCGAAGGAGGAGCATGAGATGAAGGCGCTGGTTCTGGAAGAGAAAGGCAAGCTTGCCCTGCGTGAGTTCGAAATCCCCGGTGAGCTTAGGCCACGTGACGTCCGGATCAAAACGCACACGGTCGGCATCTGCGGGTCGGACGTGCACTATTACACGCACGGGAAGATCGGCCATTTCGTCGTGAACGAACCGATGGTTCTCGGCCACGAAGCGTCGGGGATTGTGATCGAGTGCGGCGCCGAGGTGACCGATCTCAAACCCGGCGATCGGGTGTGCATGGAACCCGGCATTCCCGATCCCGAAAGCCGGGCCAGCAAACTGGGCATCTACAACGTCGACCCGGCGGTGCGCTTCTGGGCCACGCCGCCGGTTCACGGCTGCCTCACGCCCGAGGTCATCCACCCCGCCGCCTTCACCTACAAGCTGCCGGAAAATGTGAGCTTTGCCGAGGGCGCCATGGTCGAGCCCTTCGCCATCGGCATGCAGGCCGCGCTGCGCGCCCGCATTCAGCCGGGCGATGTCGCGGTGGTCACCGGCGCCGGCCCCATCGGCATGATGGTGGCGCTTGCGGCGCTTGCCGGCGGGTGCGCCAAGGTGATCGTGGCGGATCTGGCCCAGCAGAAGCTTGACATCATCGCCGGATACGACGGGATCGAGGTCGTGAACATCCGCGAAACGCCGGTCGCCGACGCGGTGGCAGCGGCCACCGACGGATGGGGAGCGGACGTGGTCTTCGAATGCTCGGGGGCAGCGCCGGCGGTTCTGGGGATGCACCAGTTGGCAAGGCCCGGTGGCGCGATCGTGCTGGTCGGCATGCCGGTTGATCCGGTTCCGGTGGACATCGTGGGCTTGCAGGCCAAGGAACTGCGGGTCGAGACCGTGTTTCGCTATGCCAACGTCTATGACCGCGCCATCGCACTGATGGCTTCGGGCAAGGTGGATCTCAAGCCGCTGATCACGGCCAGCATTCCCTTTGCCGATAGCATCGCGGGGTTCGACCGCGCGGTCGAGGCACGCGACACGGATGTGAAACTTCAGATCGTCATGCCTGAGTAAGCCATGCATCTCTGGGCTGGTCTCGGCACCTTCGGCACCAAGCCGATGCTGGTGAGCGACATCTAGGTGCGCGCGACAGCCCTGTTCCACGGCGACCCCGACCTGCGCAGCGCGCTTGGCATCAGTGACGCGCGGGCGGCGCAGGCTGAGAGGTGGCCTCCTGAAGGCACGAACTGAAAACGCCGGCGGGGCGCTTGCGCCCCGTCCGTGGAGGGAATGCGAAACGTCACCCCGTTCAGGCCCGCCCGGCCGCCCGTCCCTTACGGTTCGGCGCGCATGCTGGTTGGCACGGCCCACAAGGTTCGAGGCAGGGTCTCATGCCCGCGTCCCTGCTCAGCGTCACCCAGCCCCGGCGGACCGCTGCCCAGTGTACGGTCGCGCCCGCGGAAGCTGGTGCCGACGTGCAAAGGCGTGCTGCCAGGTGCGGCCTTGTCTCCGCCGAGATGTTCCGGATACTCAACGTGACCCGGTCCGCTCTTCGCGAACGGTCAGCCCTAAAGCGTGGTTCTTCAAACGAAAAACCGGCTTCCGCTTTGCGCATCCTCCGACGTTTGCTTTGATCTCATCGCGGCCCGGTCTTCCTCTGCACCCGCGCTTCCACTCTTGTCTTTTCGGGAGGCCTCGTCAGGGCATGGAGCGCTTCAAAAACTCCGCCGACAGGCCTCAGGCCGCGCGCGATTCTGGTGACCCAAGTGGCGATCCCTTCCACATCCGGCGCGGCTCCGCTTCCTAGGCGGGGACAAACAGCGATAGCGCGTGATCTCGATGCTCTCGGGCCGAAGGTGACGCTGGCATTGTCGGAGCGGCCTGCAGCATGGAGCCGGTGTGGAAGCTGGTGCGATAGCTGCGCGCCAGGCACTGCAGTGTGCGATAGCCCTCGTCGTCTGGCAGGATCTCGGCTGCGGCCGTCTGGGCCTCTCTGCTGTCGCCGAAGAAAGGGGGGACGTATTCGGATGCCACCACCAGGTCGACCGCGCCCGGCACCATATGGGTGCGGAACAGCGTCTCCGTCGTGTCGAGATTGCGCCGCTTGAGGTCCCGCGAGTTGCGCCGATGCGCCGCGATCGTCATGGAACCGCTTGTCCTTAAGCGGCAGCTTCACCCCTGTTTCCCGCGCCCCCCCCCGGTGTCACCGCGCATGCGGGCTGGCGGTCGCCTTTGGCCAATGTTCTGAAAAGCAGAGAAAACTTTTCATTTGACCCCGAGGCCGATTTCCATACTGTATTATGAAGCAATAAAAAACAATTTAGCGACATCCTGACAGGGAGTGACATATGACACTTGGAACCCGCATCGGCGCTTCGGCCCTCAGCATCATGGCGGCGCTTGCCGCAGGCGAGGCTGCAGCCCAGACCCTGAACGCCCAGCTGTCCTCGGACATCCGCAGCTCACGGCCCGGCGTGAACCGTGACGCGCTGTCGGACATGGTGGCGCTGAACGTGGCCGAGGGGCTGTTCGCCATCGGCGAGCGGGGCGACATCGTGCCAATGCTGGCCGAAAGCTGGACAGTCTCTGACGACGGCACTGTCTACACCTTCGCCCTGCGCGAGGGTCGCAGCTTTCACAACGGCGCGCCGGTCACGGCCGATCTCGTGAAGCAGAGCTGGGAGGCCATGCTCGCCGCCCCCGACTTCAACTGCGCGGGCTTCTTCGACGGCAGCCGGGGCGCGGCCGTCACCTCGATCGAGGCACCGGACGCGCAGACCGTGGTCATTTCCCTGGCAGAGCCGGACGCGATGTTCCTCAAACATGCGGCGCAGTCGCAATGCGGCGGCATGGCGGTGACCCACCCCGACAGTTTCACCGCCGATGGAGACTGGGACCATCCGGTCGGCACCGGGCCCTTCGTCTTCGCCGAGTGGCGGCGCGGGCAGAATGTCACGCTGGAGAAATTCGCGGACTACCTGCCCCTCGCTGGAGAGATAGACGGCTTTGCCGGGCACAAGGAGGCCCTGGTCGAGACCGTCAACCTGGTGGTGACCCCGGACCGCGCCACCGCCGTCGCCGCCCTGCGCGGCGGGGACCTGGACGTGGTGCCCTACCTGTCGACCGCCGAGGCGGCGGAGCTGCAGGAAGAAGAGGGCTTCGTGGTGAAATCCGCTCCCCACGGGGGCATGATCACCCTGCTGATGCAGACCGAGGACCCGCTGCTGTCCTCGACCGAGATGCGCCAGGCGGTGGCCAAGTCGCTCGACATCCCGCAACTGGTGGACGTGGCGACCAACGGGCTGGGCACCCCCAATGCCTCGCTGGTGCCGATCAGCTCGATCTACCACAGCGAGGTGCATGATCAGGGCGTGGGCTATGCGCCGGGCGACGTGCCCGCCCTGCTCGACGCCGCGGGCTATGACGGACAGGAGCTGGTGATCCAGACCAACCGCCGCAACCCAATCAATGAAAACGTCGCCGTACTGGCCCAGGCCATGCTGCAAATGGCTGGCATCAACGCCCGGATCGAGGTCTTGGAATGGGCCACCCAGCTGGACCGCTTTCGCTCGGGCAGCTTCCAGATGTCGGCCTTCAACTACTCGAACCGCGCCGACCCGGTTCTGGCCTACAGCGCGGTCGTCGACAGCAAGACGGATCGCGGCAGCGCCATCTGGGATGACCCGCGCGCCATCGAACTGGTGGACGAGACCCTGCAGACCCCGGACGGTGAGGCGCGCCAGGCGCTCTTCGACCAGCTGCATGAGCTTTACCTCGAGCAGATGCCCTTCGTGATGCTGGCCAACAACCTGACGGTCTCGGTGAACGCCGACTACGTACAGGGCTATAGCGGCTGGAACGGCTTCGCGCGCCTCTGGGGCGTCAGCGTCGAGAAGTAACAGACCGATCCGACAGGACCTCCGAGGACCCGAATGACCAGATTTGTACTGTCGCGGCTCATCTCCGCGATACCCACCCTTTTCCTCGTATCGCTGGCGGTGTTCACCCTGATCCGGCTGATCCCGGGGGATCCCGTCAGTCTGATGCTTGGCGACAATGTCGACGATGCGGCTTACGCGGCCATGAGCCACGAATTGGGGCTGGATCGCCCGATCGCGGTGCAGTTCCTGATGTGGCTGCAAGGCGCGTTCCAGGGCGATCTGGGCCGCTCCATCACCACCGGCGAGGCAGTGCTACCGCTGGTGTTGCAGCGCTTCGCCATCACCGCTCAGCTGGTGCTGGTGGCGGTCGGACTGGCGACCGTGCTGGCCGTGCCGCTCGGTATGCTGGCGGCCTGGCGGCAGAACTCGGCCTTCGACCTGGGCGTGGTCGTGGGCGCCACGGCACTGATGTCGATCCCGACCTTCTGGATGGGGCTGATGTTGCTGCTGTTCTTCGGCCTGAACCTCGGCTGGTTGCCGGTGCTGGGCTATGTCTCCCCGTTCGAGGATTTCGGGGCAGGCGCGCTCTACCTCGTCATGCCGGTCGCCGCCCTGGTGCTGCATGAATGCGGGATCCTTGTGCGGATGTCGCGGGCCTCGACCCTCGACGTGCTGCGGCTGGACTATGTGACCCACGCCCGCGCCAAGGGCCTGACCGAGGGTCAGGTGCTGCGCCGTCATGTCTTCCGCAATGCCTTCGGGCCGACCTGGACCCTGCTGGGGCTGATCCTGGGCAACCTGCTGGGCGGTGTGGCCGTGGTCGAGACGGTCTTCACCATTCCGGGCCTTGGCCGGCTGATCGTGGAGTCGATCTATGGCCGGGACTACCCGGTGCTGCAGGGCTGCCTGCTGTTTGTCGCCGTCACCTACGTCGTCGTGAACCTAATCGTCGACCTTTGCTATCCGCTCTTCGATCCGAGGGTGAAGACCACATGAACCTTGGCCGTACCAACAAGTATCTCGGTGGTCTGCTGATCGCCTTCTTCCTTTTCTCCGCCCTGCTGGGCTGGCTCTGGACCCCCTATGATCCGCTGGCGCTGGACCTGCGCGCGCGGCTTCAGGCGCCCGGTGCGGCGCATTGGCTGGGCACCGACGCATACGGGCGGGACGTGCTGTCGCGCCTGATGGCGGCAGCGCGAACGTCGGTCACCATCTCGGCGCTGACGGTCAGTTTCGCGGTGGCCTTCGGCATCGTGCTGGGCGCCCTCTCGGGCTACGCGCGCGGATGGATCGACCGCGTGGTCATGCTGCTGACCGACACGCTGCTGGCCTTTCCCTCGATCCTGCTGGCACTGGCGCTGCTGTCGATCCTTGGCGCCAATATCTGGGGCGTGATCCTGGCCCTCGGGCTGGCCTACATGCCCACCGTGACCCGCGTGGTGCGCGGCGCGGTCATGTCCCTTCGGGAGCAGGAGTTCATCGAGGCCTCGCGCCTGATGGGCCACCCCGCCGGGTATACCCTGCGGGCCCACGTGATCCCCAACTGCCTGGCGCCGGTGATCGTCATCGCGACGTCGATGTTCGGCTCGGTCCTGCTGACGGAAAGCGCGCTGTCCTTCCTTGGCCTCGGCGTGCCGCCGCCGGCGCCCACCTGGGGCAACATGCTGGCCGGCGCGCGCCCCTACATGTCCCAGGCCTCGTGGCTGGGGATCTTCCCGGGGCTCTGCATCGCGCTGACCCTGCTCGGCATCAATCTCTTCGGGGACTACGTCCGCGACCGTTTCGACCCCCGCATGAAAGGCCTGTGATGACCGATCAAGACACGTTGCTGAGCGTCGAGGCGCTTGAACTGGGGCTCGCCGACCTGCCCGAGAACCGCATCGTGCGCGGTGTCGGCTTCGACATCCGCCCCGGTGAGATGGTGGGACTTGTCGGGGAATCCGGCTCGGGTAAGACCATGCTGGGCCGCGCCATCATCGGGCTGCAGCCGGGCGGTATCGTCGAGCGGGGCGGCACCATCCGCCTGCGCGGTCGAGACATCGCGCAGATGTCGCCGCGCGAACGACGCAAGATGCGGGGAGAGGACGTGGCCATCGTCTTCCAGGAGCCAATGACCTCCCTCAACCCGTCGATGACCATCGGACGGCAGCTTGACGAACCGCTGCGGACACACGCGAAGCTGGGCGCGGCAGAGCGGCGTGCGCGCATCCTGCAGATGATGGAGCGGGTGGGCATCCCGTCGCCCGCCGACCGGCTGGACGACTACCCGCACGAGTTCTCGGGCGGGATGCGGCAACGGATCATGCTGGCCTCGGCGATGCTGCTGAAACCCGCGCTGCTGATCGCCGATGAACCGACGACGGCGCTTGATGCGCTGGTACAGCGCGAGGTGCTCGAGCTGATGGTCGAGATGACGCGCGAAAACGGCACGGCGCTGATCCTGATCAGTCACGACCTGCCCATGGTCGCCCGCTACTGCGAACGGATCATGGTGATGCGCCAGGGCGAACTGGTCGAGCAGGGCGAGACGCGCCGGATCCTGGCGCAGCCGACCCATGACTACACCCGCAAGCTGCTGGCGGCGATGCCCGAACGCGGCCCCCTGCGCAGCTTCGAGGACGCGGAGACGCCGCTGGTGGAACTGCGCGACCTGAAGGTCGAGTATGTCTCTCGCGGGGGGCTGCTGTCGCGGGCCAATCGCAAGCTGGCCCTGAAAGGCGTCAGCCTGTCGGTGCGGCGGGGCGAGGTGGTCGCGGTGGTCGGCGCCTCCGGTTCCGGCAAGACGACGCTGGGGCGCGCGCTGGCGCACCTGATCCCCCACAGCGGCGGCGAGATCCTGTTTCGCGGCAACCCGGTCGCGCGGGGCAGCGAGGGCTGGATGGATTTCCGTCTGAACTGCCAGATGATCTTCCAGGACCCCTTCGGCTCTCTCGATCCGCGCTTCACCATCCGGCGCGCGCTGGCCGAGGCCCTGTACCACATGGATATCGGCGCGCAGGAAAAGGACGCGCGCATCCGCCATATCGTGGCAGAGGTGGGGCTGGAGGAGGAGCATCTGGACCGCCTCCCGCACGAGATGTCGGGCGGCCAGCGGCAACGGGTGGCCATCGCCCGCGCCATCATTTCCGAGCCCGATTTCGTTATCGCGGACGAGGCGGTGTCCGCGCTCGACGTGACGGTCCGGGCGCAGGTGCTGGCCTTGCTGGCTGACCTGCAGAAACGCCACGGCTTCTCCTCCCTCTTCATCAGCCACGATCTGGGCGTGGTAGAACAGCTGGCCGACCGGGTGGTCGTCATGCGTGACGGTGAGATCGTGGAGGCGGGACCTCGCAACCGGATCTTCGACGCGCCCGAAAGCGACTACACCCGCGCGCTGCTCTCGGCGATCCCGACCCTGAAACGCACCGGTGAGGGTGTGGAACTCAGCTGGCGGGGTTCTGCGCCGGAGGCGGGCGCATGAGGGGACAGCATTGTCTGCCGACGCGCGCGCCCGAGGCCCATGGCACCGATCCGGATGTGCTGCTGCGCCTGCTGGATCGGATCGCAGCCGAAGGCCTCGAGATGCACAGCCTGCTGGTCTGGCATGACGGCGCCCTGATCCAGGAGGCATATTGGGATCCCTACGGCCCCGATCGCCTGCACATGATGCATTCGGTGACCAAGAGCTTTACCGCGATGGCCGTCGGGCTGGCCTGGGACGACGGACTGCTGGACCTCGACGCGCCCGCGATCGACTTCTTTCCCGAGCATCGCGCCGGGGCACCCGAGGGCATCGAGGCGATGACCCTGCGCCACCTTCTGACCATGACCAGCGGCCACGGGCGCGGTATCTCGGGCGGGGCCTGGCGCAAGCTGGACACGAGCTGGGTCGCGGATTTCCTGCGACAGCCGCTGGAGCATACCCCTGGCGAGGTCTTCGTCTACGACAGCGCCTGCAGCTACGTCCTGTCGGCCGTCGTGCAGAAGGTGACGGGGCGGACCTGTCACGATCTGCTGCGGCAGCGGGTCTTCGACCCGCTGGGCCTGACACCCGGTATCCGCTGGGACCTCAGCCCGGAAGGCATCAACAGCGGCGGCAACGGCTTGTGGTGCACCAGCCGCGACCTGCTTTCTCTGGGTATCCTGCACCTGCAGGACGGGCGCTGGCAGGGGCGGCAGATCCTGTCGCGCGACTGGGTCCGAGCGGCCACGGGCATGCAGCTGCGCGACGTGTCTCTGGGCGTGCTGACCGGTGAGGCTTATCTGGGTCCAGACGAAAGCTACGACGGTTCAAAGGCCGAACGCCGTGAGGGCTACGGGTTCCAGTGGTGGCGCGGGCCGAATGACAGCTACTCGGCCAACGGGCTCTTCGGGCAGACCTGTTTTGTCTTTCCCAACGAACGCGCCGTGGTCGCGGTGACCGCCGGGATGGACGACGAGGACACACGGTTGAAACACCTGATTCAGGAGGACCTACGCCCCGCCCTCGGCCAGTGGCGCGGCGCAGAGCTCCCGCCGCGGATTGCCGGACTGACCCTGGCGCCGGCGCCCCCGTGCAACCTCGACGCCGCACCCGAGGGCTGGCAGGGGCTCTATATGGTGCAGGAGAATGACCAGCGGATCACCAGCATCCGGCTGGCACAGGACGGCCCGATCTTGCGCCTCGGGATCGAGGACTGGCGCGGTCGACACGACCTGCGGGCCGGGCTTGGCCATCGGCAGGAGGGGATGACGACCCTGAGCGGCGGCTCCCTGCACCACGCCTACGAGTTCGACGCTCCCGGCGCCCGGGTCGCCGCCTGGGGCGCCTGGTCGGCGCCCGATGCCGAGGGCTGGAGCTGCCTGACCCTCGACTGTGCCTTCGTCGAGACGGCCTTTCGCGACACGCTGCGCCTCTGGCTTCGCGGCGGTGAGATGCGGCTCGAGCGGGAGGTGAATGTCAATTCCTCGATCCGCCACCTGCCTCAGCTGCGCGCGACCCGCGTGCCCCATGACTGTCCCGAACCGGAGGAGTCCCCGACATGAGCGCCCCCGTGCATCTGGCCCGCATGACCCAGGCCGAGGCCGCACGGCGGCTGGCCGACACCCCCGTGATCCTGTTGCCCCTCGGCTCGCAGGAAGGGCAGGGGCCGCATGTGCCCATGGGCGACTATCGGCTGTCCGAGGCGCTGGCCGAACGGGTCGCGCGCCGCAGCGGGGCGCTGGTCGCCCCGGCACTGCCGTTCGGCTACGCGGATTTCTTCCGCGACTACCCCGGCGGCATGCAGATCCGGGCAGAGACCTTCACCGCGCTGTTGACCGACATGTTGACCAGCTTCCTCGATCACGGGCAGACCCGGCTCCTGATCCTCAACGGCCATACCACCAACGCGCCCCTGATTGCGCAGGTGACGCGGGCCCTGAGGCGAGAGCGTGGGGCGGTGGTGGCCTCGGTCGATCTCTGGCCCTCGGTTCCCGTTGCGCTGCTGACGGAGCACTTCGGCGAGGCCCCGGCCAGGGGCCATGGCGGCGAGCCGATCACTTCGGTCGCCCTGCACCTGCTGCTGGGCGAGGCGCGGGCGCTGGACGTGCACCCGCCGGATCGGCGCGGGCGGCTTCTGGACCTGCCGCTGCGCGGCGTCTCGGGCGCGGATTTCGACGGGCTGCGGGTCAACCTGCCGGTCAACGCGGCAGAGATCGCCCCCGATGGCCTGCTGGGCGGCGATGCCACCCGCGCCAGCGCAGAGGCAGGCGCCGCGATCACCGAAGACCTTGTCACCCGCCTCTCGACCCTGGTCGCACATCTTCAGAACGCCCCGGCCACCGGAAAGGACCCCTCATGAGCCGCTACCGTATCGACCCGATGCCGGCCCCGGCGGATCCGTCTGTGCTGACGGCGCTGGAGAAGATCGAAACCGCCACCCTTGGCCATGTGCGGCTGACGGGCATGGTGGATCGCGGCATCCATGCCCTCGACCCGCATCAGCCCGCCCGCGCCGGTGTGGCGGTGACGCTGGCGCTGCCGGCGATGTGTTCGACCCTGATGCACCATGCCGTCAGCCTGCTGCGCCCCGGCGACATGCTGATCGTCGACCGGCTTGGCGATGACCGCTTCGCCTGCCTCGGCGGCGCGGTGGCGCGGGCGGCGAAAATGGCCGGCGCCGCGGGCGTGGTCATCGACGGCCCCGTGACCGACCTGGCCGAGATTCTGGCGGAGGGCCTGCCGGTCTGGTCGCGCGGCCCCGCGCAGCTGACCACCCGGCGGCTGGAGCTGGGCGGCACGCTGAACCGGCCCGTCAGCTGTGGCGGCGTGCCCGTGCTGCCGGGGGACATCGTGCTGGGCGATGCCTCCGGCGTGGTGGTGATGCCCGCCGACGAGGCCGCGGCCGAAGCAGAGGCTGGACTGGCGCGCGAGGGCCGGGTGGCCCGCACCATGAACCGCCTCGCGGCGGGCGAACGACTGGGCGACATCACCGGCGTCAACGCCCGGATCTCCGACCTGACTGACCCGAAGGACCCGAAGAAATGACCCAAGCCCTGCTGGAGCCGCCGTTGGTGCCAATGCCCGCCTCCGTGGCGGATGTCCTGACCGTGACCGCGCCCCGAGCGCCGCTGATCCCGCTTGTGCTGGACAGCCCGCACAGCGGCACCGATCTCCCGGCCGATTTCCGGCCGGCGGTCGACCCGGCCATGGTGCGGATCTCGGCCGACACCCATGTCGACGACATCTTCGCTGCCGCCCCCGATCACGGCGCGCCGCTGCTGGCCGCGCTGTTCCCGCGCAGTTTCCTCGACCCCAACCGGTCGCTGTCGGACATGGACACGCTGATGGTCGCCGGCCCCTGGCCGCACCCCACGCGCGACAGCAACACCGCCCGGCGCGGCATGGGGCTGATCTGGCGCAAGGCCTGGGGCGAGACGGCGATGTACGACGCGCCACTGACGGTGGCAGAGGCCGAGGCGCGCATCCGTCGCTATTGGCTGCCCTACCATGACGCCCTGCGGCAGTTGCTCGACGGGGCCTTTGCCCAGTACCGCCGGGTCTGGCACATCAACTGCCATTCCATGACCGACGCGGGCCATGCCATGTCCTCGGACGGGCCGGGCACGACCCGCGCCGACATCTGCATCGGCGACATGCTTGGCACCTCGGCGGGGGCCGAGTTCACCGCGCTCCTGCGCGAGATACTGGAAGGCGAGGGGTTCAGCGTGGCGATGAACAAGCCTTTCAAGGGGGCGGAGCTCACCGAGGCCTATGCCAACCCCGCCATCGGTCGCCATTCCGTTCAGTTCGAAATCAACCGGCGGCTCTACATGGACGAGGTGACCCGTGAACGCAGCGCCGACTACCCGACCTTCAAGGCCGCGATGACCCGCTTGGTGGCGCGTGTCGCCGAGTACGTGAAAGCGGAGGTGTCCTGATGGCCCGAATGAACTTCTACCGCCTGCCGGCCAGCGCCATGTTCGCCGCCCGCTGCGATCAGCGGTTCCACTACTGCACCTACGTCCCCGAAAGCTACGACCCGGAGGGCAGCCGGACCTACCCGCTGGCGGTGCTGATCCACCACAGCAAGCGCGATGCGCAGGCGCTGCGGGACCGTTTCATCGCCTTCGCCGAGGCCCATCAGTGCGCGCTTCTGGCGCCGCTCTTTCCCTGCGGGATAAACGGCGAAGACGACTTCAACAATTACAAGCTGATGCGTCATGCCGGTATCGCCTACGACGAGGTCTTGCTTGGCATGATCGAGGAGGTGGGCCAGGTCTTCCGCCTGCAGACCGAGCAGGTTCTGATGTACGGCTTCTCGGGCGGCGGGCAATTCGCACATCGCTTCCTGCTGCGGCACCCCGACCGACTGCGCGGCATCTCCATCGCGGCGCCGGGCACGGTGACCTTGCCGGGTGACCCGCGCGGTTGGTGGGTCGGCACCGGCGACATGGCGGCGTCAACGGGTGCGCCTTTCGACCCCGAGGCGATCGCGCGGATCCCGATACAGCTGCTGGTCGGGGCGGAGGACACAGCCGAGGGCATGACGATCCGTCCGGGCTCCGACTTCTGGTGCGAGGATGGCGCAAACGATGCCGGGGCGACGCGGGTCGCGCGGTTGACGGCCTTGGAAACGGCACTGCGCGGCATAGGCGCCGCACCGGAACGGCAGGACCTGCCGGGCGTCGGCCATGAGGCCGAGGCGATGGAGCCGCCGGTCGCCGCGTTCTTCGGCCGTCTGCTGGCCGACTAGTCCAGCCTTGCCGGCTCGCCCGGCACACGGCTGAGGTGGCGGTCGAGAATCTGCGCGGCGGCCTCTGTGTCGCCGTCTTCGATCGCCTCGAGGATCGCCAGGTGATCGCAGGCCGCCTTGCGGATGCGGTCGGCGCTCAACTCGGTAAATTCCACCACCTCCGTCATCCGGCGCAGGCCATTCTGCCGAGCGATCGCCTCGGACAGGAAGCGGTTGTGCGCCCAGCCCACCAGCGTGGCGTGGAAGTTGGCGTTGGCTTCGAACCACTCCGCCCCGGCGATCCGGTTCACAGGCGTGTCGTGAAGACGCTGCTGCTGCGCGCGTAGTTCGGCCAGTTGCGCCACGTTCGGCCGGAACCCGGGATCACGGACCGCACCGCATTCGATGATGACCCGAAACCCGTAGCTGGCATTGATCGCCTCGGGATTGTCCAGCGTTTCGGCAAAGCGCCAGCCGTGGCCGGTGCGCCGCTCGGCGAGCCCGGCGTTGGCGAACCGCATCAGGACGAGGCGGATCATCCCGCGCGTCACGCCGAAATGCTCGGCCAGCTCTGCCTCCGACACCTCCGGGGCGATCTCGCCGGAGGCGCGCGCAGTCATCACCCGCTCGTAAAGGGTTTCGGTTTCCGACTTGGGCAGCAGCGCAAACAGGGTGTCGTTCTCTGACGACAGACCCTGAAAGCGGAAGCCGATGTTCGGGATCTTGGTGAAGAGGCCCCGTTCCTGCAGATGGATGAGGACACGGCGCACCGGCGTCCTCGAGGTGCCCAGCAGCTTCGCCAGCGGCGTTTCCGAGACGTGCTCTCCTTCTTTCCAATGCCCGTCTTGCGCAAGGGTAAGGATCTTGTGCGCGATCTCGGCCTGAAGATTGCTCAGACCTTCGGCTGATTTGATCGAACTGGCGCTCATGTCTGCGTCTCGGAGCCATCGGATTTCACGTCACCTTGGACGGTGAGCGGAGTGGTAGCCAAAGTGTTGTCCGATCATACGACATGTTTCCCGGTGAGAGAACCTGAGCCCACTCATCTGACGTCGAAGGACGAGGTGAACCGCCCCTGTCTTGTCGGAGGCTGATTTTCGTGGGTGACGCGTCCTGGGGCGTTGCCACAAAACCGGCAACGAAGGCGTCTGCGATACACGGGGACGTTCAGTCCTCATCCGCGGTCCACATAAGAGACGCGGCCAGAAACAGGTCGCTGGCGCTTGCTGCGATCACGCAGCCCCATGTGCGTGGCGCTGCCACGGGTCCCTGTCAGCCGATTGCCTGACCGGAATATCCCATCTGCGCCGAGACCTCCCGCCCCACCTCCATAAGAAGGCCCGCGTATTCGCTGCGGCGGCTCTCTTCAAAACGGAACAGCGGGAAGGACATCGAGATCGCGGCCATCGATTTGCCCAGATGGTCGAGAATCGGCACGGCCATGCAGCGCACGCCGGCCTCGCTTTCCTCGATCTCCTCGGCGAACCCACGCTCGCGCGTGACGGCCAACTGTTCACGCAGTGCATCGGCATCCGTGATCGTGTTCGGCGCGAAGCGCTTGAAGGTCATGTCGGCGATCCGTTCCTCCACCTCCTCGGGGCACCGGAAGGCCAGCAATGCCTTGCCCAGCGAAGTGCTGTAGAGCGGATTGCGTTGCCCGATCGTGCTTTTCATCGACAGGTTGTAGGCCGACGGTCGGGCATGCATGTAGACGACCCTGTTGTCGTGCTCGTCGAGCACCCCGAGATTGATCGATTCGCCCGTGGCACGCGACAGCCGCCCCATGCCGCGATCCGCCACGCGCAGCAGGTCGGTCTCGGTGTTGACCGCCTGTACGGCGATGCTGAAGAGCTTCAGGGTCAGGCTGTAACGCTCGGATTGCGGATCCTGCTCGACATAGCCAAGATCCACCATCGTCTGCAAAAGCCGGTGCGTCGTGCTCTTGGAGGTCATCGCCCGCTGCGCGATCGTGGCAAGCGCCGCCTCGCGCTCGTCCGAGAGCGTCTCAAGGACCGAAATGACCTTCATGACGGATGCAACGTTGTCTGATTTTCCGGTGGTGGTCGCCATCACTGCTTCCCGATTTTTTCAGAACACTATTCTGTTTTTTCGCGAACATGAAGTCAACAAGGCAGCCGCGACAGGCTCAACCCCCTATATTTAATGCATCTCGGAGTATTTCAGCCGAACGCGAGAGACGACTTGATCCCGCCGACAGGGTGTGCTTCCTTATTTTCGAAACGCCATTCCGAAAATATCGGTGTGAGGGAGGAGACCACATGCATCCGCTTCTGCGGCAACCAGACCACTTCATCTCGCGACGCGAGACCTGCGAGCTCATCGATCGTCTGGCCGAGAATCTCGTGGCCATCGAGGACACGACCGGCGAGTTCCTGCTGCGGCTCGAGGACGGTCGCGTGATCGACACCAAGGGCTGGGCCGGCTGGGAATGGACGCATGGCATCGGGCTTTACGGCCTGTTCAAGTACTGGGAACTGACCGGCAATGCCCGGGCGATGGAGATCATCGAGGATTGGTTCGAAGCGCGCCTCGCCGAGGGGACGCCAACCAAGAACATCAATACCGTCGCGCCCTTCCTGACGCTGGCACATCTCTACGAATGCGATCCGCGCCCGACCTGGCGACCCTATCTCGAACGCTGGGCCGAATGGGTCATGCACGAGATGCCCCGTGTGCGCGACGGCGGCCTTCAGCACATTGTCTACAAC
>CAYNKL010000086.1:0-16394 GCA_964397775.1 uncultured Rhodobacterales bacterium
TCCAAACGCGACTATTACGATGTGCTCGGCCTGAAAAAGGGCGCCTCCGCGGACGAGATCAAGAAGGCCTATCGCAAGAAGGCCAAGGAACTTCATCCCGACCGCAACAAGGACGACCCGCAGGCCGAAACGCAGTTCAAGGAAGCCAACGAGGCCTACGAGGTTCTCAAGGACGAAGAGAAGAAAGCGCGCTATGACCGCTTCGGCCACGCGGCCTTCGAAGGCGGCATGGGTGGCGGCGGCGGCCGTCCCGGTGGCGGCGGCATGGGCGGCAACGCCGATTTCGCCAGCGCCTTCTCCGACGTCTTCGACGATCTCTTCGGCGACTTCATGGGCGGACGCGGCCAGGGCGGCGGACGTCGCCGCGCCGCGCGCGGGGCCGACCTGCGCTACAACATGCGCGTCACGCTGGAAGAGGCCTACATCGGCCTCCAGAAGACGATCAACGTCCCCACCAGCGTGCAGTGCACGGCCTGCAGCGGCTCCGGCTCCGAGGGCGGTGCCGAACCCACCACCTGCCCGACCTGCTCGGGCATGGGCAAGGTGCGCGCCACCCAGGGGTTCTTCACCGTGGAACGGTCCTGCCCGACCTGTTCGGGTCTCGGCCAGATCATCAAGAATCCCTGCCAGAGCTGCGGCGGCGCCGGCCGTGTCCAGAAGGAGCGCGCGCTTTCGGTGAACGTCCCCGCAGGCGTGGAAACCGGCACCCGCATTCGCCTGGCCGGCGAGGGCGAGGCCGGTATGCGCGGCGGACCTCCGGGCGACCTCTACATCTTCATCGAGGTCGAACCCCACCGGATCTTCGAGCGCGACGGCCCGAACCTGCAATGCCGCGTGCCCGTCTCGATGATCTCGGCTGCGCTCGGTGGCGACATTGAAGTGCCGACCATCGACGGCGGCCGCTCGCGGGTGAAGATCCCCGCAGGCAGCCAGTCCGGACGCCAGATGCGCCTGCGCGGCAAGGGCATGCCCGCCCTGCGTGGCCCCGGTCACGGCGACATGTTCATCGAACTGGCCGTCGAGACGCCGGTGAACCTCACCAGCCGCCAGAAAGAGCTCCTGCGCGAGTTCGAGGAGCTGAGCGAGGAGAACAACCCCGAATCCAAGAGCTTCTTTTCTTCGGTGAAGAACTTCTGGGATTCGATGAAGGGCTGATCACCGCCCCATCGGCACCAGACAAGACAAGGCCGCAGCCCCGCGCTGCGGCCTTTTTGCGTCGCGCGACACCCATCTTCACACGCGGACCTTGCGTCAACGCCGCTGGCTTCCGATATTGGCCACACCAAAGGCCGCGGCCCGCGCCCGGCCCTTCATGGAGAGTGGATGTTAGAGCTTGTGTGACACGGCTCTCTGACGACCAGAGAGCCACGTGATCCCGGAACCGCCGATCCCGCGCCCCGCGCGACCGGCTACGTTTTCACGTCCGTCATACGAGACATCCATGAACATCTCACGCAACGAACAACGTGCCCTGCACGTGCTGGCCCTCGGTGGCCGCATTCTCCACGAGCGCGGCGAAGACAGCCGCAAGATCACCCATGTCACCTGCGTCACGCGCGAAGGCACGATCCTCAGCGACTGCGACCTGAAGACATTTCAGGCCCTGCGCCGCAAGCGCCTGATCGAATCCCGCGCCGGCGGTCCCTACCGCATCTCGCGGCGCGGCCGCATCTCGGTGCGCGCGCAGCTCGACAACCAGGGCGGCTGACAACGAAAAGGGCCGCGCAACCGCGCGGCCCTCATTCATGTCACACGACCGGGCTTTCAGGCGGCCTTTTCGGCCTCCGTCTCGGTCAGGATGGTGTAGATCGTCCCCGGGTCCGGGTTCGCCCGCAGCTTGCTGCAGCGCTTGGCATCGCGCAGGCTGCGCGAGACGAGCGCAAGGGCTTTCAGGTGCTCGACCCCGGCGTCCTCCGGCGCGAACAGCGCACAGACGAGATCCACCGGCTGCCGGTCGACGGAATCGAACGGCACAGGCTTGTCCAGCAGGATGAAGACCCCCACCACCTTGTCGAGCCCGCGCAGCCGCGCATGCGGCAGCGCCACGCCCTCTCCGACGCCGGTCGGGCCCAGAGCCTCACGCTCCATCAGCGCTTCGACAGTCGGCCCCGAGGGCAGGCCATAGGCGCTCTCAGCGAGTGCCGCGATGTCCTGCATGAGGCGCTTCTTGCTCGAAGCAGTAGAGACGACCTTCACGGCCTCGGGTTTCACTAGATCCAGAAATTTCATGTCCAGTCCGTTTCGGGGGCGGCGCAGGGCTGCCTGCGATGGGCTCGGCGTTACGACGGCTCGATCCAGCCGATGTTTCCGTCGTCACGGCGATAGACCACGTTCACGCCGTCCTTTTTTTCGTTCCGGAACACCAGCACAGGGGCGCCGGCAAGTTCCATCTGCATCACTGCTTCACCGACCGAGAGGGACGGGATCTTTGTCTGCATCTCTGCCACGATGATCGGCTGAAGCGTGTCGGGCTCTGATTCTTCCGAGTCGCTGTCGGTGGCGAGGATATAAGAGGATGCGCCCAGCAGATCAACGGGGTCCGTCCGTTCGCGTTTGTGATCCTTCAGTCGGCGCTTGTGGCGGCGCAGCTGCTTGTCCATCTTTTCGGCACATGCATCGAATGCTGCGTAAATCTCGGTCGCATGAGCCTTGGCCGCAGCTTCGAAGCCGCTGGACAGGTGAACGGTCGCCTCGCAGACGTATTCATGTGCGGACTTCGAAAAGACGACGGTCGCATCGGTGGGACGCTGGGAGTATTTCTCCATCACAACGCCCAGTTCCTGTTTCACATGCGTCTGAAGCGCCTCGCCGATGTCGAGCTGCTTGCCGGTGATCTGATAGCGCATGTTTGCTCCTTCTCTTTATGGCGCCCTTTTCAGGCAGGCGCGCACCGGGCTGTCACGCTCGGCGCAGCTGGATCTGAAAGGGCGGGAAAGACGCCGGCCCCGCTTGCAGGAACACAATGGCCAAGGCCCGCGCTGCGCGGGGACCCCGGACCAAACCTGCAACCGTGGGATGCGTCATGACTCGATTGAGGTAGAAAAGCCCGATGCTGTCAATCGAAACCGGCAGCAAGGTTAGCCGATCCGAAAATTGTCGCCGAGGTAGACCCTGCGGACGTTCTCGTTCCGGACGACCTCTTCGGGCGTTCCGGACATCAGCACCTGCCCATCGTGCAGGATGTAGGCGCGGTCGACGATTTCCAGCGTTTCCCGCACGTTGTGGTCGGTGATCAGGACGCCGATGCCGCGCGTCTTCAGGTCAGCCACCAGGTGACGGATGTCGGCCACGCTGATCGGGTCCACCCCGGCAAAGGGCTCGTCCAGCAGCAGATACTTCGGGTCCGCCGCAAGGCACCGGGCGATCTCCACGCGGCGCCGCTCGCCACCCGACAGGGCAAGCGCGGGCGCGCGCCGCAGGTGCTCGATCGAGAACTCGCCCAGCAGCTCCTCCAGCCGCTCCCGGCGCCGGTGCACGTCACGCTCGGCGATATCGAGCACCGCCGCGATGTTGTCCTCGACGTTCAGCCCGCGAAAGATCGACATCTCCTGTGGCAGGTAGCCGATGCCCAGACGGGCGCGGCGATACATCGGCAGGTAGGTCGCATCGCGCCCGTCGATCGTCACCTGCCCGCTCTCCGGGTTCACCAGTCCCGCGATGGCATAGAAGGACGTGGTCTTGCCTGACCCGTTCGGCCCCAGCAGCGCCGCAACCTCGCCCCGGTCCACCTTCAGGGACACGTCGCGGATCACCACGCGCTTGCGATAGCTCTTGCGCAGGTGATCCACCCGCAGTCCGCTGCCGCCCTCGGTCAGTTTCAAATCGGGGGCGGGCGTCAATTGGCGCCGTCCGCGTTGCTGCCCTGGTCGATCACCGTGCGCACGCGCCCGGACATCTGCGCCGTGCCCGCATTCAGATCGACGGTCATGCTTTCGGCCATGAGAGCGTTGCCCCCCTGCGTCAGCAGAACGTCGCCGCGCATCACGATGCTACCGCCGTTGATGTCGTAGTCAGCTTCCTCGGCCTCGGCGGCCTCTTCGCCGCTCACCAGCGTCACGCCGCCCCGGGCCTCCAGCCGTTCGATCCGGCCCTGCCCCTCGACATAGATGACGGTGACGCGCGGCGCGGAAAGGCGCATGTCGCCCTGCCCGATCACCACGTTGCCGGTGTAGACGGCGGTCCCGTCCGACTGGTTCACCCGAAGCTCGTCGGCGCTCACCTCGACGGGGGCATCCGTGGACTGCTGCATGTTGCCGAAGGCCACCTGCGCCCCTTGGGCAAAAACAGGCCCAGCCACCGCGATTGCGGCGGCGATCAAGACAGCGAAACGTTTCATTCGTCAGACACCCCGGAATTCTGCGGCTCGTATACCATCTTAACGCCCCCGGTGAAGATCATTTGCACCTCGTCTGCGGGCCCGGAGGGCAGGATCCGCATCTTGCCGGCGGTCAGGGTCCCGGCCGGCCCGTCGGCGCGGACCTCGCCGTCGCTCTCCAGGTCGATCCGGTCGATCGCGGCGTTCAGTTTCTCGGTCTGGACGCGATATCCCGTCGAGCTGTCGATCTCGACACCGCCGCTCAACGTGGCCATGGCCGATCCATCGGTGAACATGGCGTTCGGCGCGCGAAAATCCACTGTGCCGCCATCCGTCAGGCCGATCCGCGCCGTCAGCTCGTCCGCCGCGATGCGCCCCTCGGCGACCGGCCTGGCCCGCGTCGCCTCGAAGGTCAGCGCGTCGCCGCGCTCGGTCGTGCCCGCGAAATAGGGCGACCCGACCTGCTCGTCGGTCCGGCCTGCCTCGCGAAGTTGTTCGGCAAAGGGGATCTCCGCTTCGCTTCCGGTCTGACGCGCGACAAGGAACATCGTCGACATCAGCGCCAGCGCCGAAAGCGGCAGCAGGATCTTCAGCCAGGCCACGACCTGAGAATATCGCCCCCCGGCGCGTGCCATCCGCCGACGCTCAGGAATGCGCAAAGATGTCGGTGTCCGGCCAGCCGGCAAGGTCCAGCCGCGCCCGGGTGGGCAGGAAGTCGAAACAGGCCTGCGCCAGGTCGCGCCGCCCTTCCCGCTCCAGCATCTCGTTCAGGACCTCGCGGAGCCCATGCAGATGCAACACATCCGAAGCGGCGTAGCTCCGCTGCGCGTCGCTCAGATCGGCCGCGCCCCAGTCGCTCGACTGCTGCTGCTTCGAGATATCGACCCCCAGCAGCTCCTGCGTCAGCGCCTTGAGGCCGTGGCGGTCCGTATAGGTCCGCACCAGACGGCTTGCGATCTTCGTGCAGTAGACCGGCGCCGCCAGCGCACCGAAGGTGTTGTACATCGCCGCGATGTCGAAGCGCCCAAAGTGGAAGAGCTTCAGCACCTTCGGATCTTCCAGCAGACGCGCCAGGTTCGGCGCCTCTGTCTGACCACGGGCCACCTGCACAAGATGCGCCTGCCCGTCGCCGGCCGAGAGCTGCACGACGCAAAGCCGGTCGCGGTGCGGATTCAGCCCCATGGTCTCGCAGTCGATCGCGACCACGGGCCCCAGGTCCAGCGTGTCGGGCAGATCGCCCTGGTACAGTCTCGGCGTCATCGTGAAACGTCCTTGCGGCATGGCAGGACGGACATATCCACCCCCGCACAGTCTTGCAACGCGGCTCCGGCCCCGCGCCGGGACAAGGCACGCGACCGGCAACGCCGTCGCCCTCGATTCGCCTCAAACCTTTCGATGAGTCGGCCAGTCGCCTGCCCCAATTCGACCCTATCCGTTAAGAATGGATTAGACCTGTAACATTCCGTGAGCTGCGCACTAGCCCTATAGGTGTCGCAAATCTGCGAAGAGGCGTCCCGTTCGAGAGCGCAACCCCGCAGAGCCGGGACGCCGTGCCATCTCCCGACCCCAGCGCGCGACTGTTTCCTCGACGGCAACCTGCGGCGCAGTCGCCGAAAGCTTCCCGTCGCACCTTGCCGCCCTTTCCTCAAGGATTCAGCTGTCCCGAGGGTCGGCCAGATCTTCGCAACTGCAGCATGGCAAATTTGCGGCAGAATTGTTTCCTGCCCCCAAACCCACAACGCCCCCGGCAGACCCCTCCTGCAACCACACATTCCGCCCTTTTCAGCAAGACAAACCAGCCGGCAGGAGCGGGAGGGAAGCAATGCAGCTCCAACCTCCATCCACCTGAAGTTGCGCCGCGATTGCCCTGTTGACGCCACAATGTGTCGGAGCCATAAGGTGAGCTCTAGAACAGGACACTATCACGCCACATTTGGCCGAGATTAGGCCACATTGGCCTCCTGCTTCTCCGAACCGAACAGAGGCTCTTTCATGACCGAGACCATTCGCACGCTGCGCGTCAACGACTTCGATAAATTCATCGAAGACTCGGTCTTTGCCACGAAACCCCGGGGCAGCCTCTACCGCGACGGGTTCAAGCGTGTTCTCGACGTTATCCTGGTTCTGATCGCCGCGCTCCCCGTCATGATCGTCATCGGCATGCTCGCCCTGATCGTGGCACGTGACGGCGCATCGCCCTTCTACTTCCAGAAGCGCGTGGGCCGCGGCGGCCGCGTGTTCCGCATGATGAAGCTGCGCTCCATGGTGCCGAACGCCGACAGCCTGCTTGAAGCGCATCTCGCCGCCGACCCAGAGGCGCGTGCCGAATGGGACCGCGACCAGAAGCTCCGCAACGACCCGCGCATCACCCCCATCGGCCGGATCATCCGCAAGGCCTCGTTCGATGAGCTCCCCCAGCTCTGGAACGTGCTCAAGGGCGACATGGCCCTCGTCGGCCCCCGCCCCATGATGGTCGAGCAGCAGGATCTCTACCCGGGCAGCGCCTACTACGCGCTGCGCCCCGGCCTGACGGGCCCCTGGCAGGTTTCGGCCCGCAACGACTCCAGCTTCGCCGAGCGCTCGCACTACGACACCGGCTACCTGCGCGACATCTCCTTCACCACCGACCTGCGCATCATTGCCAAGACCGTCGACGTGGTGGCACGCGGCACCGGCTACTGACCCCCAGGGGCCGCCGCACCAGGCCCAGCTCCCCAAGCTTCCCCCATAAGAAAAGCGCCGCGGAATTCCGCGGCGCTTTCTTTTTCGTGGTCTGAAACCGGTCTTACTGCTGGTTCGGCAGAATGACGATTTCGACGCGACGGTTCTGGGCGCGGCCCTCGGGCGTCAGGTTCGACGCAACCGGTGCATCCTCACCACGGCCGATGACGGCGATACGGCTTGCCGACACGCCCTCGGACAGGAGCACGCTCGACACGGCGCGCGCGCGGCGCTCTGAAAGCGTCTGGTTGTAGGCAGCCGAACCGGTGTTGTCGGTGTGGCCCACGACCTGAACGGTGGTGTTCGGGTAGGACAGCAGGCTCTGGCCCACTTCACGCAGATCGCCCTGAAGCGTCGGGCGCAGTTCCGCGCTGTCGGTCGCAAACAGGATGTCCTGCGGCATGGTCACGATCAGGCGGTCGCCGGTGTTGCGGATGTCGGTGTTGCTGCCCAGCTGCTGGCGAAGCTCCGCTTCCTGCCGGTCCAGACGGTTGCCGATGACGGCGCCCGCTGCCGCGCCCACCAGGGCGCCGGCCGCCGCGTTCTTGACGCGGTCGTCGTTGTTGCCGCCGATGGCGCGGCCCGCGACGGCACCACCCAGCGCACCAATCAGCGCGCCCTGTTGGCTGTTACGGTTCGGGTTGTCGGGATTGTTCAGGCCCCCGGTCTCGGTGCAGGCGCTCAGCGCCATGGCACCGGCCAGCGGAAGGATCAGGAGAGTGCGTGCTCGCGTCATGTAAGCCTCTGTGTCTTTGCCCGCGAAGGGGCGGAATGTAATGTCCATACTACTCCGAGCATCCGTGCCTGCGCAGCCGCCACGAAACAGCGTCGGCAATCCTCCGCCCATGAAGCCCGTCACGCGTCTTGGCGTGCCGCTTCCCAGGCAAGGATCGCCCGCTTCACCGGAAGGCCCCAGTGGTACCCGCCGAGCCCCCCGGATTTCCGCAATGCCCTGTGGCACGGAATCAGGAAGCTGACCGGGTTTCGTCCCACTGCCGTGCCCACCGCCCGAACCGCGCGCGGGCTTCCGATAGCCTCTGCGATGTCCGAGTAGGTGGTCACATGGCCCGAAGGCACGGACAGAAGCGCCTCCCAGACCTTGATCTGAAAAGGCGCCCCAATGAGGAACACCGGAACCTCCCCCTTTTGTTCCCCAAATGCTGCAGAAACCCAGTCTGCCAGCGCACCGGGATCCTCGACGTAGCGCGCCCCTGGCCAGCGCGACCGCAGATCCTCCATGGCCGCGTCCTCGCCGGTCTCGGCCGTGAAGGCGATCCCGCACAACCCGCGCTCCGTTCCCATGGCAAGTGTCGGCCCAAACGGGCTGTCGAAAGCGCCCCACCGTATGGTCAGCCCCTCGCCGCCGCGGGCGTAGTCGCCCGGTCGCATCGCCTCCCACCGCAGGAACAGGTCATGCAGCCGCCCGGTCCCGGAAAGCCCGGTCTCATGCGCGGTCTCGAGCAGCGTGTGCCGCTCGGCGAGCAGCGCCTTGGCGTGGCCCAGTGTCAGATATTGCTGGTATCGCTTCGGCGAGACACCGGCCCAGCGGCTGAACAGCCGCTGGAAATGCGCGGGGCTCATGTTCAGCTCGGCGGCCAGCGCCTCGAGCGAGGCCCCCGGTCCCAGCCGGTCCACCGCCGCGATCGCCCGCCGCATGACCTGGAAGTGGTATCTGTCGTCCATCTCGTCCCGTGCCATGCCTAATCCTCCGACACTTTTCTGCCCCGGTGGCCCAAGACCTAGGTCTTCGCCGCGACACACACGACCCGAATGTTGCGCATCCCCGCCCCCCATTGCATACCACGCCCATGGCGAAACAGCTCGACTACCACACCCTGCGGGAGATCTTCGACCGCTTCCAGCAAGCTGAGCCGGAGCCCCGGGGAGAGCTTCACCACGTCAATGCCTTCACCCTCGTCGTCGCGGTCGCGCTCTCCGCGCAGGCCACCGACGCGGGGGTGAACAAGGCCACGAAACGCCTCTTCGAGATCGCCGACACGCCGGACAAGATGCTGGCGCTCGGTGAAGAGGGGCTGATCGAGCACATCAAGACCATCGGTCTCTACCGCAACAAGGCAAAGAACGTCATCAAGCTCTCGCGCATCCTGTCCGAGGACTACGGCGGCGAGGTGCCCTGTTCCCGCGCGGCGCTCCAGGCGCTGCCCGGCGTCGGGCGCAAGACGGCCAATGTCGTGCTCAACATGTGGTGGCATTACCCGGCGCAGGCTGTGGACACCCACATCTTTCGCGTCGGCAACCGCACGGGCATCTGCCCGGGCAAGGACGTGGTCGCCGTCGAGCGCGCGATCGAGGACAACGTGCCGGTGGATTTCCAGCGCCACGCGCACCACTGGCTCATCCTTCACGGGCGCTACACCTGCGTCGCGCGCAAACCGAAATGCAAGGCCTGCCTGATAAGCGACCTATGCCAGTTCGAGGAAAAGACCGCATGAAACAGTACAAGGTTGTCGGAATCGGCAATGCCATCGTCGACGTGCTCACCCGGGCCGAGGACAGCTTTCTCGGCAACATGGGAATCGAGAAGGGCATCATGCAGCTGGTCGAACGCGACCGCGCCGAAACGCTCTACGATGCCATGGCCGACCGGGTCGAGGCGCCGGGCGGATCGGTGGCCAACACGCTTGCCGGTCTGGGGAACCTTGGCCTGTCCACCGCCTTCATCGGCCGCGTGCGCGACGATGCCCTGGGCCGCGGCTACGCCACCGCGATGGAGGAAGGCGGCACCGCTTTCGTCAACGCCCCCGTGGTCGAGGGCGAACTGCCCACCTCGCGCTGCATGATCTTCGTCTCGCCCGACGGCGAGCGCTCCATGAACACCTACCTCGGCATCTCGGCCGAACTCGGCCCCGACGACGTGACCGAGGGCGTGGCATCGGAGGCCGAGGTGGTCTTCCTCGAGGGCTATCTCTTCGACAAGCCGAAGGGCAAGGACGCCTTCTACAAGTGCGCCCGCACCGCCCGCGCCGCCGGCGGCAAGGCCGGCATCGCCATCTCGGACCCCTTCTGCGTCGAACGCCACCGCGAGGATTTCCTCGCGCTGATCGAGAACGAGATGGACTACGTCATCGGCAACGAGGCCGAGATCCGCTCGCTCTACCAGAACGACGATCTGGAGGCCGACCTGCAGGCCGTGGGCAAGATCTGCCCGCTGGTGGTCTGCACGCGGTCGGGCGACGGCATCTCGATCCTGCACGAGGGCACGCGCATCGACATCCCCGTGACCAAGATCACCCCCGTGGACGCCACCGGCGCCGGTGACCAGTTCGCCGCCGGCTTCCTTTACGGGATGGCCACCGGCCGCGACATGGGAACCTGCGGCCGCATGGGCGCCGTGGCCGCGGCCGAGGTCATCAGCCACATGGGCCCGCGCCCCGAAACGGACCTCGGCGCGCTTTTCGCCCAGGCCGGGCTCGTCTGAGCGGACTCGTCTGACCGGGCGCGTCTGATTCCTGACGGGCCGGGGGCTCTGCCCCCGGACCCCCGGAATATTTTTGCCAAGAAGAAGCAGGGGCGTGGCGCCCTCAGTGCGCCGCGGCCCAGTTCGGCCCATGGCCTGCCTCGACCACCAGCGGCACGTCGAGTTTCACCACCGGATCGGCGGCGTTTTCCATGACAGTCCGGGCCGCGCCGACGAGGTCATCGACCGCGCCTTCCTCGACCTCGAAGAGCAGTTCGTCGTGCACCTGCAGCAGCATGGTGGCGGGCAGCCCTTCGATGGCGGCGGGCATGCGGATCATCGCCCGGCGGATGATGTCGGCGGCGGTGCCCTGGATCGGCGCGTTGATGGCGGCGCGCTTGGCAAAGCCCGCGCGCGGGCCCTTGGCGGCGATCTCGGGCGTGTGGATCACCCGTCCGAAGAGCGTTTCCACCCGCTTGTGCTCCTTGGCGAAGGCCGTGGTCTCGTCCATGTAGGTCTTGATGCCCGGGAAACGCTCGAAGTAGCGGTCGATGAAGCCCTGCGCCTCGGCCCGCGGAATGCGCAGGTTGCGCGCGAGCCCGAACCCCGAGATGCCGTAGATCACGCCGAAGTTGATCGCCTTGGCCTGCCGCCGCACGTCCGAGGTCATCTCCTCCATGGGCACGTTGAACATCTCCGACGCGGTCAGCGCGTGGATATCCTGCCCCTCGAGGAAGGCCTGCTTGAGCTCGCCGATCCCTGCCATATGGGCCAGGATGCGCAGCTCGATCTGGGAATAGTCGAGGCTCACCAGCACCTTGCCCGGCTCGGCGACAAAGGCCTCGCGGATGCGGCGGCCCTCTTCGGAGCGCACGGGGATGTTCTGCAGGTTCGGATCGTTCGACGCCAGCCGCCCGGTGTTGGCGCCCGCGATGGAATAGGAGGTGTGCACCCGGCCCGTGTCGCGGTTGATGTGCTCCTGCAGCGCGTCGGTATAGGTGGACTTGAGCTTGCTCACCTGCCGCCAGTCGAGCACCCGCGCCGGCAGGTCGTGCTCGGTCGCGAGATCCTCGAGGATGTCCGCCCCGGTGGCATAGGCGCCGGTCTTGCCCTTCTTGCCGCCCGAAAGCCCCATCTTGTCGAAGAGGATCTCGCCCAGCTGCTTGGGGCTGCCGACGTTGAAGCTTTCGCCGGCCAGTTCGTGGATCTCGGATTCGAGCTGCGCCATCTTCTGGGCAAAGGCGCCGGACATGCGCGACAGCACCTCGCGGTCCACCGCGATCCCTGCGCGTTCCATCGCCGCCAGCACCGGCACCAGCGGCCGTTCCAGACCCTCGTAGACGCGGGTCACACGGGCGCGGTGCAGCTGCGGCTTGAAGGTCTTCCACAGGCGCAGGGTGATGTCGGCATCCTCGGCGGCATAGCGCGTCGCGGCATCGACCGGCACCTTGTCGAAGGTGATCTGCGACTTGCCGGTGCCGATGACCTCCTTGATGGGGATCGGCGTGTGGCCCAGGTAGCGCTCGCTCAGCGTGTCCATGCCGTGGCCGTGCAGCCCCGCGTTCATGGCGTAGGACATGAGCATCGTGTCGTCGATCGGCGCGATATCCACGCCGTAGCGGCCCAGCACCTTGGCGTCGTATTTCATGTTCTGGCCGATCTTCATGATGGCCGGATCCTCGAGCAGCGGCTTCAGCAGGTCGAGCGCCTCCTGCAGGCCCATCTGACCCTCGGTGACATCACCGTCGCCGAAAAGCCCGCCGTCACTTTCGCCACGATGCGCCAGCGGCAGGTAGGCGGCATGGCCCGGCTCCACCGCGAGCGACACGCCGACCAGATCGCAGATCATCTCGTTGAGGCCCGTGGTCTCGGTATCCACCGCGACCCAGCCGCGCCGGTAGGCGGCGTCGATCCAGGCCCTGAGACCTTCGGCATCGGTCACGGTCTCGTAGACAGCCTCCTCGAAGGGCGGCATCTCGGGCGCATCGTCGGGATCGGCGGCCTCGGGCGCGGTCTCGGGGATCACAGGCGCCTCGGCGCCCAGCGTCTCGGCCACGCGGCGGCTGAGGCTGCGGAACTCCATCTCCGACAGGAAGCCCAGCAGCACCTCGGGGTCCGGGTCGCGCAGCTGAAGGTCGTCGAGCGTGAAGTCGAGCGGCGTGTTCGCATCGAGCAGCACCAGCTTCTTCGACAGCTCGATCTGTTCACGCTTCTCGATCAGGGTCTGGCGGCGCTTGGGCTGCTTGATCTCTTCCGCGCGGTCCAGAAGATCCTCTAGCGTGCCGAACTCGTTGATGAGCAGCGCCGCCGTCTTCACGCCGATGCCGGGGGCGCCGGGCACGTTGTCGACCGAATCCCCGGCCAGCGCCTGCACGTCCACCACCCGCTCGGGCGGGACGCCGAACTTTTCCTCGACCGCCTCGCGGTCGATGCGGCGGTTCTTCATGGCGTCGAACATCTCGACCCCGTCGCCCACCAGCTGCATCAGGTCCTTGTCCGAGCTAACGATGGTCACGCGCCCGCCGGCATCCCGCGCCTGGTGGGCCAGCGTGGCGATGATGTCATCGGCCTCGTAACCGGCGATCTCCTTGCAGGCGACGTTGAAGGCCTCGGTCGCGCGGCGGGTCAGCGGGATCTGCGGGCGCAGGTCCTCGGGCATCTCGTCCCGGTTGGCCTTGTACTGGTCGTACATGTCGTTGCGGAAGGTGTGCGATCCCTTGTCGAAGATCACCGCGATATGCGTCGGCGCATCGCTGCCGTGATCCTTGCCGACATACTGCAGCAACATGTTGCAAAAGCCCTGCACCGCCCCCACCGGCATGCCGTCGGACTTGCGCGTCAGCGGCGGCAGCGCGTGGAAGGCCCGGAAGATGAAGGCCGATCCGTCGATCAGGTGCAGGTGGCAGCCCGTGCCGAAACTCTCGTCCATCCCTCGTCCCCGCTGGCAGAAAACTCGGCCCGGTTCTGACAGGAAACGCCGCCCGCTTCCAGCGGCCATTGGCGTCAGCCGGGCACGACCTCAAGCGGGGCCGCGGCGACGAGGAAGATGGCCACGAAAAAGACGATCGAGGCGGCGACCACGAAGCCGTGCCAGATCGTGTTGTGAAACGGCAGGCGCGAGACCATGAGGAATGGCGTTCCCACCGAATAGAGCACCCCGCCCACCACCATGAGCACGATGGCAGACATGGGAAGGGCGGCGATGATGTCCTGCCCGCCGATCACCACGGCCCAGCCAAGCGCGAGGCAGAGCCCCACCGCCACACCCGATGGCAGCGACCGCACGAAGAGCGTCAGCGCCATGGCCCCAGCGGCGGCCGTCCAGATCACCGTCAGCAGCCCCGACCCGGCGCCGGACAGCAGCGCGAAGGGCGTGTAGGTGCCCGCGATCTTGAGATGGATGGCCGACATGTCGAGCCTGCGGAACAGCGCCGACCAGCGTGGCCGCCCGACGTGGTTGTAGAGCAGCGAGGCCGTTAGCATCAGGATCAGCGTGGCGCCGTAGATCGACACGCCGGCAATGCCCGCCGCGTCCCCGCGCCACACGGCCGTCAGCGTGATCAGCACCGGCACCGCGCCAAGCGCAAGCACCAGCGCCGCCAGATGCACGAACATGTCGCTGGCGAACTCGGCCCGGCTGTAGGGCCGCCGGTCAAGCGTGACCGGCGCGGGAAGGGGGGACTCGTCTGGGCTCATGTCACCAAGATAATGGCAGCCAGAGCTTTAGCAAACGTGTCACGTGGTCCGGGGCGCAAACGCGCCGCTCAGACCTTGCCCTCGAAATCGCGGTGGACGAGCTTGGCATCGCAATAGGGGCACTCGACATAGCCCAGCTCATGCGGGATCTGCAGCCACACGCGCGGGTGGCCCAGCGCCCCCTCGCCGCCATCGCAGGCGATGCGGTAGCTGTCGACGATGCGGGTTTCCGGTGCCTCGAGCGTCATGCGGTCATTCCCTTTCGCGTCTGCGTGCACTAGGTACGCCATGCGACGCAGCGGGGCAAGAGAGGCACGATGACACGCAACGCCATCGAGATCAGTGGACTGACCAAGACCTACCAGGGCGGAAAACAGGCGCTGAAGGGCGTCGACCTGAACGTGCCCGAGGGCTCGGTCTTCGGGCTGCTCGGCCCCAACGGCGCGGGCAAGTCCACCCTCATCAACATACTCGCCGGGCTGGTCATCAAGACCGAGGGCCGGGTGAGGATCTGGGGCTGGGACCAGGACCAGAACCCACGCCAGTCGCGTGCCGCCATCGGCGTCATGCCGCAGGAGCTCAACCTCGACCCCTTCTTCGCGCCGCGCGACGCGCTCGAGGTGCAGGCCGGCCTCTACGGCGTGCCCAAAAGCCAGCGCCGCAGCGACGAGATCCTCGCGATGGTGGGCCTTGCCGACAAGGCCGAGGCCTACGCCCGCACGCTCTCGGGCGGCATGCGCCGCCGCCTGCTGCTGGCCAAGGCGCTGGTGCACAACCCGCAGGTGCTGGTGCTCGACGAACCCACCGCCGGCGTCGACATCGAGCTGCGCCAGATGCTCTGGGAAAACGTCCGCCGTCTCAACAAGGAGCACGGCCTGACGGTGATCCTCACCACACACTACCTCGAGGAAGCCGAGCAGATGTGCGACGAGATCGCCATCATCAACCACGGCGAACTGATCGCGCAGGACAGCACCCAGAACCTGCTGGGCCGCCTCGACGCCAAGACCATGGTGGTCGAACCCGACCACGATCCGCAGAGCCTGCCCGAGCGCGACGGCATCGAGGTCACCCGCCGTCCCGACGGCACCATCGCGCTCAGCTACAACAGCTCCAAGACCTCCGCCGAAGAGGTGCTCGACTGCGTGCACGCCGCCGGCATCCGCATTCGCGACGTGCGCACCGAACAGGCCGACCTCGAGGACGTCTTCCTCAGCCTCACCCGCGACGCCGCCGCCTGAGTCGCGCCAGAGGCGCGACGCCCCTAATCAGGCACGATAGCAGGCCAAACGCGCGCCCTCTCCCCTCGGGGGAGAGGGCCGGGGTGAGGGGCGTAGCACACCCGGAACCAGGCCGGGTGCTCACGGCCCTCCCCCAACGCATCACCACCCCTCGGGCAGATCCACCGGCACGTATTTCCGGATCCCGTGGACGAAGATGTCGATCTCCAGCGCCAGCCCCACCTCGAAATCGTTGAGCTCCGCCCCGCTCCAGCGGTGCTGCTCGAGCCGCGCAAGGAAATCCCGGCGCACCCGGTCATCGCCCGCGTCAAGCGGCAGGTCACCCGCCGCACGAAGCAGGTCGATGCGCTTATGAACCTCGCGCATACCGGAAAACGCCTCCATCATCGGCCGGGTCAGGCGCGGATCGCTCTGCCAGGACCGGCCACCGAAGACCTCCTGCACGACACGGTTGCCCGCGCCCAGGCAATCGTAGGCCACGCAGCCCGGGAACCCCTCTTCCGTCAGCCTGTCGTGGATCGAGCAGCTGTGCCCGGACAGGTTCGGACAGGGCTCGCCCGGGTTCTTGTCGAAGGCGAAATCCTCGCCCTTGTCTAAAGCCAGCGCGATGCAGCACAGGGCGGCGCATTTCGAACAATCGGTCTTCAGATGGTCGGTCTCGGGCATGGCGTCTTTCGGGTATCAGGGGTCCGGCCGGGGCTTTGCCAACCCGCCCTATCCCGCGGAACGCCCCCGAATTGCAAGGACCACCCGCAACCGCTGCGAAGCACTCATCCCCAATGCGTCATGGGGTAGCCACGAAGGTTTGGCCATCGACCGGCTGCAATCGTCCGAGAGCGGCCGTCTTCTCTCATCCCCGAGGATCAAGAGGGCCGCAATGGGGACGGAGCTGGCTTTTTAAACGCAGGGTTTAATGCCGCTCGCAGCGGAACTGGATCGTTTACCGAGAGCCGATCACACAGAGAGGCAATTTGTTTCGGGGAATAACATTTGGTCATCGAGC
>CAYNKL010000087.1:0-16283 GCA_964397775.1 uncultured Rhodobacterales bacterium
TCCTTAGGATCTGGCGAGGATAAAGCGCTCACCCCGCAGGTCGCGGCGCCACACCACGGTCCGGCGCTCGCCCGGCTCCGCGCCGTCCTTCAGAAGTCGATCGCCAGGCCCTTCTTCTCCCAGTCGCCGTAGCGCACGGGCTCGGGACCTTCGCGGCCGCCAAGCTCCAGCGGCATCGGGTTCAGCTTCTCCGCCTCCGCCGCAAGGCGGCGGCGCTCCTCGGCCTCGGCCAGCGCGCGGCGCGCGGCGGCGGGCAGGTCGGGACGGTCGGTTTCTGGCGTATCGGTCATGACGCTTTCCTCGTGCCTTTGCCCTTGATATACGCGCCGCCTGCCTGCCGACAACCACCGAAGGACGACCATGCCCCCCAGACCCGACCCGGCCCGCGCCGCCGCGCTCGACCTGCTGATGCAGGTGCTGGGCGAGGGCAGGGCGCTTTCGGAACTCACCGCCACCACCGCGAAGCTCTCGGCCTCGGAACGCGCTACCGCCCAGCGGCTGGCCGCGGACGTGCTGCGCGGGCTCGACCGCTGCGACCGGCTGTTGAAGCCGCACCTGCGCAAGCAGCCCGCGCTGCGCACCCAGACCATCCTGCGGCTGGGTGTCGCGGAACTGGCCCAGGGCGGCGCCGCGCATGGCGTGGTCGATGCCTGTGTGAAACTGGCCGAGGGCGACCGCCGCAGCGCCTCGGCCAAGGGCATGGTCAACGCCATACTCCGCAAGATGGCCGAGGAGGCGCCTGCCACCTGGGGCAAGATGCCTGTGCCCATGCTGCCCAAATGGCTGCGCGGACCCCTGCGCGAGGCCTGGGGCGACCGAACCGTGGCGCAGATGGAAAAGGCCCACTTCGCGGGCGCCCCTCTCGACCTCACGGCAAAGGGCGATCCCGCAGAACTGGCCGAGGCCACCGGGGGCGAGCTGCTGCCCACCGGCACCGTCCGCTTGCACCAGCGCGGGCAGGTCAGCGCGCTTCCGGGTTTCGAGACGGGCGACTTCTGGGTGCAGGACGCCGCCGCGGCGCTGCCCGCCCGCCTGCTGGGCGATGTGCGCGGCCTCAAGGTGCTCGACATGTGCGCCGCCCCCGGCGGCAAGACCCTGCAACTGGCCGCCGCGGGCGCGCAGGTCACCGCGCTCGACATCTCGGAACATCGCCTCGCCCGCGTGCATGAAAACCTCGCCCGCACCGGCCTCAGTGCCGAGGTCATCGCGGGCGACGCCATGGAACACGAGGGCCAATACGATGCCATCCTGCTCGACGCGCCGTGCTCGGCAACCGGCACCATCCGCCGCCACCCCGATCTGCCGCATGTCACGCAGGGCGAACGCATCGCCGATCTCATCGGTCTGCAGGAGGTCATGCTCGACCACGCGCTGCACCTGCTGAAACCAGGCGGCAAGCTCGTCTTCGCTACCTGCTCGCTCATCCCCGACGAAGGCGAATGCCAGGTCGAAGAGGCGCTCGCCCGCCACGCGGACCTTTCCGTGCTGCCGCCCGAGGCGCCGGGGATCGAGCCCGCATGGATCACCGAAGAGGGCGGCCTGCGCCTGCGCCCGGACATCTGGGCGGAAAAAGGCGGCATGGACGGCTTCTACATGGCCCTTCTGCGCAAGGGTGATTCGGAAATCCGGTGACTTCGCGGGCCTGAAAGGTTAAGCTTGCCTTAAACGACTGCCAGAAGGCGGTCCCGAGAGGCAGAGCAGATGGCCCGCATGTCCCGTCCCGCTGCCGCCTACGAGCGGTTCCGGAATCGTCTGAGCGCACGACTGTCGGCCCGCACCAAGCCGGCCACCGGCTTCCTGTCGCATCCCGAACCGCACACGATCGGATACGTCGCCCGCGGGCGACAGCTTCTGGCGGGCAACCTCATGTTCGCGGGGCACCTGGTCGAAACCCCGGGCCTGCCCTGGGACGTGACCCCGCCGAGCCCCGCCTACGCCGCCGACCTGCACGCCTTCACCTGGCTCGACGATCTTGCCGCGGTGGGCGATGCCACGGCCCGCGTGCAGGCGCAGAAATGGACCTGGGACTGGATCCGCCGCTACGGCCGCGGCAAGGGGCCCGGCTGGACACCGGATCTGACCGGCCGCCGGACCATCCGCTGGGTGCAGCACGCCATCTTCCTGCTGCGCGGGCACGACCGCGCCAGGGCCGATCTCTTCTACGCCGCCCTCTCGCGTCAGGCCGAGTTCCTGTCCCGCCGGGGCAGGGCCGCAGCCCCCGGCCTGCCGCGCTTCGAGGCCATGACCGGCCTGCTCTATGCCGGGCTATCGCTCGAAGGAATGCAGCACCACATCGCCCCCGCCCGCGAGGCGCTGGGCGCCGAATGCGCCCGCATGATCGACGAGGGCGGCGGTATCCCCACCCGCAATCCCGAAGACCTGCTCGAGGTCTTCACCCTGCTCACCTGGGCGCAGGAGGCGCTGGATGCCGCCGACATGACGCCCACCGACGCCCACAGTGCGGCGCTCGCCCGCATGGCGCCGACCCTGCGCGCCCTGCGCCATGCCGACGGCTCGCTGGGCCGTTTCCACGGCGGCGGGCGCGGTGTCGACGGCCGTCTCGACGAGGCGCTGGCAAGCTCCGGCGTGCGCCGCCGCCGCAAGGAAGGCCTCGCCATGGGCTTCGCGCGGCTCTCGGCCGGGCGCACGTCCGTGCTGATCGACGCGGCCCTGCCGCCCGCCGGGCGCGCCTCGGCCAATGCCCATGCCTCCACGCTGGCGATGGAGCTGACCTCGGGCCGCCGCCCGGTGCTGGTCAACTGCGGCGCGGGCCATGCCTTCGGCCCCGACTGGCGCCGCGCCGGGCGGGCCACGCCCTCGCACAGCGTGCTCTGCCTCGACGGCTGCTCCAGTTCCCGCCTCGCCGACCCCGAAAACTTCGGCAATGAGATGCGCGAATACCTCCGCGACGGCCCACGCACCGTGCAGGTCGAACAGACCCGCCCGGCCGAGGGCTACCGCTTCGAAGGCGCCCACGACGGCTACGTGCCCGCAACCGGCCTCACCCATGCGCGCAGCGTGCTGCTGTCGCTCGACGGCCGCACGCTCGAGGGCGAGGATTTCCTCGTCACGCTCGAACCCGAGCACAAGAAACGCTTCGATCGCGCCGTGGACGAGGGCGGGCTCTCGGGCCTCTCCTTCGACATCCATTTCCACCTGCACCCCGATCTCGAGGTCTCGCTCGATCTGGGCGGGCGCGTGGCCTCGGTCACGCTGCGCTCGGGCGAGGTCTGGGTCTTCCGCTTCGAGGGCGACGTCTCGATGCGCATCGAACCCTCGGTCCTGCTCGAAAAGAGGCGGATCCGCCCACGCGCGACTAAACAGATCGTTTTATCCGGCCGCGCGATGGGCTATTCGACGCGCGTCCGCTGGAGCCTGGCCAAGGCGCAGGATACCGCACTTGCGGTCCGCGACCTGGTGATGGACGAGGTGGACCCGTTCTGAATCACCCTGGAAGGCCCCTGCCATGCCCGATCTCGCCCCGCTGCGCCGCGCGCTGATTTCCGTGTCCGACAAGACCGGCCTCGCCGAACTCGGTCAGGCCCTGTCGAAGCGGGGGGTCGAGATCCTCTCAACCGGCGGCTCCGCCGCGACCCTGCGCGACGCGGGCGTCAAGGTCACCGACGTGGCCGAGGTCACAGGCTCGCCCGAGATGATGGACGGCCGCGTCAAGACGCTGCACCCGCGCATCCACGGCGGCCTGCTGGCGCTGCGCGATAACGACGACCACGTCGCCGCGATGGAAGAGCACGGCATCGGCCCCATCGACCTGCTGGTGGTGAACCTCTACCCCTTCGAGGAAACCGTCGCCAAGGGCGCCGACTACGACACCTGCATCGAGAACATCGACATCGGCGGGCCCGCCATGATCCGCGCGGCGGCCAAGAACCACGCCTTTGTCACAACTGTGGTGGACGTGGCCGACTACGAGCCCCTCCTGAAGGAGCTCGAGGACAACGACGGCCAGACGACCGAAGCCTTCCGCAAGCGTCTTGCCCAGGCGGCCTACGCCCGCACCGGCGCCTATGACGCCGCCGTCTCGACCTGGATGGCCGGTGCCATCGGCGCCGAGATGCCCCGACGCCGCACCTTTGCCGGCACGCTGGCGCAATCGCTGCGCTACGGCGAGAACCCGCACCAGTCGGCGGCCTTCTACACCGACGGCACCGACCGTCCGGGCGTCGCCAGCGCCGAGCAGCTGCAGGGCAAGGAACTCAGCTACAACAACATCAACGACACCGACGCGGCGTTCGAACTGGTCAGCGAATTCCTGCCCGGCGATGGCCCGGCCTGCGTCATCGTCAAGCACGCCAACCCCTGCGGCGTGGCGCGCGGCAAGACCCTGAAAGAGGCCTACGCCCGCGCCTTCGACTGCGACCGCACCTCCGCCTTCGGCGGCATCGTGGCGCTCAACGGCATCCTCGACAAGGAGACCGCCGAGGCCATCACCGAGATCTTCACCGAGGTCGTCATCGCCCCCGGCGCCAATGCCGACGCGCGCGAGGTCTTTGCGAAGAAAAAGAACCTGCGCCTGCTCATCACCCCCGGCCTTGCCAACAGCGCCGCCGCGGGCCTGACCTTCCGGCAGGTCTCGGGCGGGTTCCTCGTGCAGGACCGCGACAACGGCCGCGTGTCACCCGAAGATCTCAAGGTCGTGACGAAGGTGAAACCCACCGACGACCAGATGAACGACCTGCTGTTTGCGTGGAAAGTGGCCAAGCACGTCAAGTCCAACGCCATCGTCTATGCCCGCGACCTCGCCACCGTCGGCGTCGGCGCCGGCCAGATGAGCCGCGTGGACAGCGCGCTGATCGCCGCGAAAAAGGCCGAACGCATGGCCGAGGCGCTGGGCCTGTCCGAGCCGCTGACCAAGGGCAGCGCAGTGGCCTCCGACGCCTTCTTCCCCTTCGCCGATGGCCTGCTCGAAGCGGCGGGCGCTGGGGCCTCCTGCGTGATTCAGCCGGGCGGCTCCATGCGCGACGACGAGGTCATCAAGGCCGCCGATGAAGCGGGCCTCGCCATGGTCTTCACCGGCATGCGGCACTTCCGGCATTGAGCGGGACCGTGGCAAAGGGCGCGCCCCGCCGCGCGATGATCCGCGTCTTCTGGGTGGCGCTGGCGATCTTCGTGGTCGACCAGCTTTCCAAGTTTTGGATCCTGCGCGGGCTCGACCTCGACACGCGCGGGGCCATCGACGTCTGGCCGCCACTGCTGAACCTGCGCATGGCCTGGAACTACGGCATCAACTTCGGCCTGCTGGCCGGCGAACAGGGCGCCGTGCGCTGGATTCTGATCTCGGTCGCGCTGGGCATCGTGCTCTTCGTGCTGGTCTGGCTCTGGCGCGACCCGCCGGGCCTGCGCGGCCAGATCGCCGGTGGCCTGCTGGTGGGCGGCGCGCTCGGCAACGTGGTCGACCGGCTGCTCTACGGCGCGGTGGCCGACTTCATCAACATGTCCTGCTGCGGCATCGACAATCCCTTCGCCTTCAATGTCGCCGACGTGGCGATCTTTCTGGGGGCGGTGGGGCTCATCCTTTTCCCGGGGCCGAACGGCACCGGGAAGCGCAGGTAGCGGCCGGCCCGCGGCGGCAACAAGAAGACCCCGTGACGGCAGGAGCCAGATAGGCTAAGGCTGTCCGAAATTCCGGAGGTTCCCCATGCGGCGCGCGCATGTCCTTGCATCCATGACGTTTCTTGCCCTCGCCGCCTGTGGCGGCGGAGAGCCGCGCCTGCACGAGCTGCGCAGCTTCAGCGGCAGTCCCGAGGAATTCGCCATCGTGCCGAACAAGCCTCTGGAAAGGCCGCAGAACCTGTCCGAGCTTCCGGCGCCCACGCCGGGCGGCGCGAACCGCACCGACCAGACGCCGCAGGCCGATGCCGTCGCTGCGATGGGCGGCAACCCCGCCGCGATCTCGGCGGGGGGGATTCCCGCCTCGGACGGCGCGCTGGTGCAGCACGCCTCGCGCTTCGGCCGCGACGCCACCATCCGGCAGGAGCTCGCCCAGGCCGATGCAGAGTTCCGTCAGCGCAAGTCGCGCTTCTCCTGGCAGCTGCTGCAGGAAGACAAGTACAACCGCGCCTACAGCGCCCAGTCGCTCGACGCCTACGAGTGGCTCGAGCGCTACCGCGCCGCGGGCGCCCGTACCCCCTCCGCGCCGCCTCCCGCACGGTAAGCTCACGTGGCCGTGTCGCAAGGTTGAAACGCCATGACGCGGACCACAGCTAGAACCTTGTCCAACAGGAGGGTTGCATGAGCCGCATAGCCGCTCTGGTCGCCACCGTCTGTGCCCTTGCCGCTCCGGCGCTGGCACAGGAGGATCAGGTCACCACTTTCGAACTCGACAACGGCATGGATGTCGTCGTCATCGAGGATCACCGCGTTCCGGTCGTCGTTCACATGCTCTGGTACAGGGCCGGAGCCGCAGACGAGGAAAAGGGATCCTCGGGCGTTGCCCACTACCTTGAACATCTGCTGTTCCGCGGGACCGAGACCTTGGAGCCCGGCGAGTTCAGCGAGATCGTCGCCGCCAACGGCGGCACCGACAACGCCTTCACCAGCTACGACTACACCGCCTACTTCCAGCGCGTCGCCGCCGACCGGCTTGGCCTGATGATGGGCATGGAGGCGGACCGCATGGTCAACCTCAAGCTGGCGCAGGAAGATCTCGACACCGAGCGCGAGGTCGTCATCGAAGAGCGCAACATGCGGATCGAGAACGATCCCGGCGCGCTCTTCCGCGAACAGCGCAGTGCGGCACAGTTCATCCACCACCCCTACGGCACCCCGGTCATCGGCTGGCGCCACGAGATGGAGCAGATGGACCTGCCCGACGTGCGGGCCTTCTACGACCGCTTCTACGCCCCCAACAACGCCGTGCTCGTGGTGGCGGGCGACGTGACACCCGAAGAGGTGCGCACGCTGGCCAACGCCAACTACGGCCCGCTCCACGCCAATCCCGACATCGGCCCCCGCGAACGCGTGGTCGAGCCCGAGCATCTGGCCGAGCGCCGCATCATCATGCGCGATCCCCGCGTCTCGCAGCCCTACGTGATGCGCAGCTACATCGCCCCCGAGCGCGACGCCGGCGACCAGAAAAAAGCCGCGGCCCTGACCCTGCTGGCCGAGGTGCTCGGCGGCGGGCAGACCTCGGTCCTGAACCGCAAGCTGCAGTTCGAGACCCAGAGCGCCATCTACACCGGCGCCTTCTACGACGGCACCTCCTACGACGACACGACCTTCGGCATGGCCGTGGTGCCCGCCGAGGGCGTCTCGTTGGAAGAGGCCGAACAGGCGCTCGACACCGCCGTGGCCGAGTTCCTCGAGGAAGGCGTCGACAGCGAGCAGCTCGACCGCATCAAGTTCCAGCTCAAGGCCCAGCTCATCTACGCCCGCGACGACGTGAACACCCTCGCGCGCCGCTACGGGGCCGCGCTGACCTCGGGGCTGACGGTCGAGGACGTGCAGGCCTGGCCGCAGATCCTGCAGGAGGTCACCGAGGACGACATCCTCGCCGCCGCGCGCGAGGTCTTCGACCGCGACAGCTCGGTCACGGGCTACCTGATGGCGCCGGAACCCGACGCGCAGACTGAACAGATCGACTCCAATGCCGACGCGGAGGTGGGCCAATGATGATGCGTTTCGCACTGATCGCGGGAATCGCCCTCGGCGCCGCAACCACGGCGCAGGCCGCCACCGACATCCAGACGGTCGAGAGCGAAAACGGCTTCACCGCCTGGCTGGCCGAGGAACACTCGATTCCCTTCGTCGCGCTGGAACTGCGCTTCCGCGGCGGCGCCTCGCTCGACGAAGAGGGCAAGCGCGGCGCCACTAACCTCATGGTCGGCCTGCTCGAGGAAGGCTCGGGCGACATGGACGCGCGCGGCTTTGCCGCTGCCGCCGAGAGCATCGCCGCCAACTTCAGTTATGACGTGGGCGACGACGCGGTCGCGGTCTCGGCGCGTTTCCTGACCGAAACCCGGGACGAGGCCGTGGACCTGCTGCGCCAGTCGCTGGTGGAGCCGACCTTCTCGGACGCTGCACTGGAGCGCGTGCGCGCTCAGGTGCTCTCCTCGATCCGCTCGGATGTCACCGACCCCGACACGCTCGCGGCCGAGAGCTTTGCCAAGGCGGCCTTTGGCGATCACCCCTACGGCAGCCCCTATATTGGCACGCTCAAGAGCGTCGCCGCGCTCACCCGCGAGGACATGCAGACCGCGCTCGACAACGCCATCGCGCAGGACCGCGTCTACGTCTCGGCCGCGGGCGACATCACGCCGGAAGAGCTGTCGCAGCTCATGGACGACCTGCTTTCAGGCCTTCCCGAGACCGGCGCGCCGATGCCCGAGGACGTGGATGTTCAGATGCAGGGCGGTGAGACCGTGGTGCCCTTCGACACGCCGCAGTCCACGGTGGTCTTCGGCCACGAGGGCTTGGCCCGCGACGATCCGGATTTCTTCGCCGCCTACGTGATGAACCAGATCCTGGGCGGCGGCGGATTCGAGGCGCGCCTGATGCAGGAGGTCCGCGAGAAACGGGGCCTCACCTACGGGGTCTATTCCTACCTCGTGCCCAAGGATCACGGACCGGTCTACATGGGCCGCGTCGCCTCGGCCAACGACCGTGTGGCAGAGGCGGTGCAGGTGATCCGCGACGAGTGGGCCCGCATGGCCGAGGAGGGCGTCACCGAAGAGGAACTGCAGGACGCCAAGACCTACCTCACTGGGGCCTACCCGCTGCGCTTCGACAGCAACGCAGCGATCGCGGGGATCCTCGTGGGAATGCAACTCGACGATCTAGAGCCCGAGTACGTGCTGACCCGCAACGAGGAACTCGAGGCGCTGACGGTGGAGGACATCAACCGCGTGGCGAAACGGCTGCTGAAGCCCGAAGCCCTGCACTTCGCCATCGTGGGCGAACCCGAGGGCCTGCAGGAGGTCTCGGCCCCGGGCCAGTGATCCGGCCCTGATCCAGCGGCGCGCTACCGCGCGCTTTCATTCCGCCAGACCGGCATGATCGCCCCGTTCCCCGTGGACGGGGCGATTTGCTTTTGTGGGTATGGAGAGGGAAGGGGGGCTCGGGACTCACCGAAACGGAAATCCGTCCCGAAGCCATCCCTCGCCCCCGTGTCTGCCCTGACGCGGCCTGCCGTCCCGTTCAAGCGCAATCGCCGTATCCCCGCTGCGCGGGGCCCCTCGGAGATTCCGCTTGATCGTGCCGTCCGGCCCCGTCCCTCAGGGCACACGGGCGAGGGACGGCTCCGGAACGGAAATCCTCAGTTGAGAAGGCCCGCGTGGCGCAGCCCGTAGTCCACCTTGTCGCGGGTCTCGGCGGTGAGCGGCATCAGCGGCGGGCGCACGTCCTCGGCGCAGAGGCCAAGGCGGCTCATGGCGTATTTCGCGCCGCAAAGCCCCGGCTCGGTGAAGATCGCATGGTGCAGGGGCATCAGCCGGTCCTGGATCGTCAGCGCCTTTGCATAATCGCCGGCAAGGCAGGCCTCCTGCAGCTCGGCGCAGAGCGCCGGGGCCACGTTGGCCGTGACCGAGATGCAGCCCGTGCCGCCCTGCGCGTTGAAGCCGTGCGCCGTGGCATCCTCGCCCGAGATCTGGATGAACTCCGGCCCGCAGGTCAGGCGCTGGGCGCAGACGCGCGCCAGATCGCCCGTGGCGTCCTTGACGCCGACGATGCGCGGCAGCTTGGCCAGCTCGCCCATGGTCGAGGGGAGCACGTCCACCGCCGAACGGCCGGGGATGTTGTAGATGATGATCGGCAGGTTCACCGCGTCGTGGACCATGGTGAAATGCGCGATCAGCCCCGCCTGCGTCGGCTTGTTGTAATAGGGCACGACCGACAGCGCCGCATCCGCGCCGGCTTTCTCGGCGTGCTGGATCAGGCGGATGGCTTCCTGGGTGTTGTTCGACCCGGTCCCGGCGATCACCGGGATGCGGCCCGCGACGGCTTCCACCACGAAGCTCACGACGTCTTCGTGTTCGCGGTGGCTCAGCGTCGGGCTTTCGCCCGTGGTGCCGACGGGGACAAGCCCGTGGCTGCCCTGCGCGATGTGCCATTCGACCAGCCGTTTGAGCGTGTCGTAATCCACCGCGCCGTCCTTGAACGGCGTGACCAGGGCTGGAAGTGATCCCCTAAACATGACACGCTCCTTGTGGTTTACCATTATCCGGCGGAAATAGCCTCCTGCCGCGATTGTGAGTTTGACGGGCGGCCGGAAGCGGCTAGCTTTCCGTGCGCGTCTATTCCCTCTCAGCAAGGAAATTGCAAGCTCATGGCGCGAGTCGTTGCCGCCCTTCTCTGTCTTGTCTGGACCAGTGTCGCCGCCGCGCAGGACACCGGGCGCGCGCTGGCCGCCGCCATGGAGGACATGCGCCAAGGCAACTGGGCCGGCGCCATGATCGAGGCGCGCCGCGACGGGCAGGAGGCGCTCGACATCGTGCTCTGGCATTTCCTGCGCGCCGGGCGGGGCGAGGCATCGCAGGTGCAGGATTTCATCGACCGCAATCCCGATTGGCCGGGCATGGCGTACCTGCGCGAGAAGAGCGAGACCGCCATGGGCTCGGCCACACCCGAGGAGGTGCTGGCCTTCTTCGGCGACGCGCCGCCGCAGACCGGCGGCGGGGCGGTGACGCTCGCCCGCGCGCAGGAGGCCATGGGCGAACGCGGCGCCGCGCAGGCGACCATCGTGCTCGCATGGCGGACCCTGCCGCTTTCGGGGGACGAACGGCGGACCATCCAGACCGGCTGGGGCGACATCGTGACCCCGCACAACGTGGCCCGGCTCGACATGGCGCTCTGGCGCGGCTGGCAGGACAATGCCGAGGCGCTGCTGCCCTATGTCCCCGAAGGCTGGCGCGAACTGGCCGAGGCGCGCATCGCTCTGCGCCAGATGTCTCCCGGCGTCGACGCCCGCATCGAGGACGTGCCCGAGGAGCTCGCCGATCACGCCGGCCTCGCCTACGAGCGCTTTCTCTGGCGCATGCGCAAGGGCCGCTACGACGACGCGGCCGAGCTGATTCTCGCCCGCTCCGAGACCGGCGAGGGGCTGGGCGAGCCCTGGGCTTGGGCGCCGCGGCGCGCCGATCTTGCCCGCGATCTGATGCGCGACGGCCGGTATGACGAGGCCTACGAGGTGGCCGCTCGCCACGGGCTGGTCGAGGGCGCCGATTTCGCCGCACTCGAATGGCTCGCGGGCTTCATTGCCCTGCGCTTCCGTGACGACGCCGAAGGCGCGCGCGACCATTTCCGCGCCTTTTCGGGGGCGGTCGATTCGCCGATCTCGGCCGGGCGCGCGGGCTACTGGCTGGGTCGCGCCGAAGAAGCGCTGGGCAACACCGAGGCGGCAAAGACCGCCTACGCCGAGGGCGCGCGCTGGCAGACCTCCTTCTACGGTCTGCTTGCGGCCGAGCGCGCCGATCTTCCCATCGATCCCGCCCTCACCGGGGCCGAGGATTTTCCCGACTGGCGCACCGCCGACTGGACCCGCTCCACCGTCTACCGCGCCGCAATCCTGCTCATGGCCGCGGGCGAGGAGGTGCTGGCCGAGCGGTTCCTCACGCATCTCGCCGAAAGCCTCGACCGCCAGCAGATCGGCCAGATGGGCGACATGCTGGCCGAGATGGGGCGCCCGCATATCCAGGTGCGCCTCGGCAAGCGTGCCGCGCAGTTCGGCATGGAAATTCCCGGTCCCTACTACGCGCTCGATGACCGCGTGACCGGCACCGACTACCCGGTGCCCACCGAACTCGTGCTTTCCATCGCCCGGCGCGAATCGGAATTCGACCCCGGCGTGATCTCGCACGCAGGCGCCCGCGGCTTCATGCAGCTCATGCCGGGCACGGCGCAGCTGGTCTCGGGCTGGCTCGACGTGGCCTACGATTCGGGCCGCCTGCTCAGCGATCCCGCCTACAACGCCCGGCTCGGTGCGGCCTATCTGGCCGATCTCGCGCAGCGTTTCGACGGCAACGTGGTGATGATGGCGGCGGGCTACAACGCTGGCCCGGGCCGCCCCGAAAGCTGGATGCAGCGCTTCGGCGACCCGCGACGCGGCGGCGCCGATATCGTCGACTGGATCGAGATGATCCCCTTCGACGAGACCCGAAACTACGTCATGCGCGTGGCCGAAAGCGTCGTGGTCTACCGCGCCCGCCTCGGCCTCGACCCGCACCCGGTGCCGTTTTCCGAGGAACTCGCGGGCAACACCCTCCGCAGCGCCACGGACTGACCCGGCCACCCGTGTGGCCGGCCGGGCAGGGGCGTCAGAGCGTCAGCGTCCGATCTTCCTCGACGCCCTCTCCCAGGATCTCGATCCGGTCGTCGAAAACCTCCACCACCGAATAGGCCGTGGTGTCCGGCGTCTCGACCATGCCCTTGAGGTTCACGAAGTGCTGGTTGCCGATCCGGCCGTAGTTGCCCGCGTGGTTGTGCCCGTTCATGTAGAGCGCGAAGTTGTCGTAGCTCGTCAGCAGCTCGACCAGCCGTTCGTCGTCCCACAGGTTGTGCCGGTTCTTCGGATAGATCGGGTAGTGCCCCTGCACGATGACCCGCTCGCCCTTGGCGCGGGCATCCTCCAGGGTCGCCTCGATCCAGGCGAACTGCGCCTCCGAGAGCGTGCCGTTCCAGCTCTGCGCGTTCTCGGCCCCGGTCTCCTGCATTTTGGCCAGCCGCTCCTCGGCCTCCGCGTAGGCCGCGCTGTCCCTGGCATTGGCAAAGGTCGAGATGTCGTTGCCGTCGATCACCAGAAAGCGGTAGCCGCCGCCGCTGTAGTCGTAATAGGCGCGCTCCAGCCCGGCGATCCGCTCGACCGAGGCCAGGTAGTCGGCGGCCACGGCATAGTCGTGGTTGCCCAGCACGAAATGCCCCGGCACCTCGAGCTGATCGTAGACCGGCAGGATATGATCGAAGCTGCTCCAGTGGCGGTCGATGATGTCGCCAAGCGTGACCACGAACTCCAGCCCTCGGGTGTTCAGATCGGCGATGGCCTCCTGCACCTTCCACAGCGAATTGGCGTAATAGCGCGTGCCCCGCGGCGGCACCGGCGCATATTGCGGATCGGCGATCACGCCAAAGCGGAAGGCCGGGCCGCCCTCCTGCGCCCGGGCGGCGCCAAAGCCCGCGAAGGGCGTGACAAGGGCCGAACCGGCGGTGGCGGCGGCGGAAGCAAGCAACGTGCGTCGCGAAAGCATGACGGAACCTCTGGCTGTCGGTCTGGGGATGCCGACAGCCTGCCCGCCCCATGAAACAGGCGCGCGACCCTTCTGTTACGCCCGCGTGACGCGGCTTAGCGCGCCTTGGCCCGGGCCCGCGTCCGCCACAGCGTGAACAGCCCGGCGCCCACGATGATCGCCGCGCCGATGGCCACGTTGGCCCGCAGGTTCTCGCCGAAGACGTAAAGCCCGATCAGGCTCGCGAAGGGCATCTGGAGATAGGCAAAGGGTTGCACGTCGCTGGCCTCGGCCTGCTCGTAGGCCTTGATCAGCGTGAAATGCCCGGCCGAGGCCGTCACGCAGAGCACCGCCATCCAGCCCCAGTCGATCAGGCTCATCGGCTCCCAGGTCCACATGCCCAGCAGCGTGGCCGCCACCGCGCCGACAGTCCCGGTCCAGAAGAACGAGGTCGCCGCGCTGTCCTGCCGCGCCACGTAGCGCGTGAGCAACCCGTAAAGCGCGAACATCAGCGCCGCCGCCAGCGGCAGCAGAGAGTAGATCGAAAACACCCCCGCGTCGGGCTGCAGGATGATCAGCATGCCGGCAAAGCCCACGCCGATCGCAGACCACCGCCGCCAGCCGACCTTTTCGCCCAGGATCGGCCCCGACAGCGCCGCGATCAGCAGCGGGTAGCTGGCAAAGACCGCGTGGCTTTCCACGAGCCCGAGGTAGACGAAGCCCAGCACCATGGTGTTGACCTCGACCACCAGCAGCACGCCGCGAAAGGCCTGCACCAGCGGCTGGCGCGTCGCCGCCGCCCGCCGCAGCCCGCCCGCATGACGCGCCGCCAGCGCGATCACGAAAGCCGCGAAGAACCAGTAGCGGATCATGATGACCATCTGCACGTTGTAGGCATCGGCCAGGTGGCGCGAGATGCCGTCCTGCGCGGCGAAGATGGCCGTGGTCAGCACCATCAGCCAGATGCCGAAACGGGTGTTCTGCGATGTCATGGGGCGGGCTTTCGCGCTTGGGTCATGTGACGCTTGCGGCCATATCCGGGGCTGCGCGTCACCTCAAGGCCCGCCGCCTCCAGTGCCCGGCGCACGTGACCCGCCGCCGTGTAGGTGGCAAGCCGGCCGCCCGGGGCCGTATGCGCCGCAACCTCCGCCATCAGCGCCTCGCCCCAGAGCTCGGGGTTCTTCGCGGGCGAGAACCCGTCGAGGAACCAGGCCTCCGCCGCGCCGTCCCATGCGGGCAGCGTCTCGCGCGCATCACCCACCACCATCTCGAAGGCGAGGTCGGGCAGGGTGAACCGCGCCTGCCCCCAGAAGGGCGCCAGCTCCTCGGCCACGTCCGCCAGTTCCGGAAACCCCTCCTGCGCGCGCACCATGTCGGCGGGCGCCAGCGGGTAGGCCTCGAAGGTGGTGAACCGCAGCACGCCCGCAGCCCCGCTCTCGCGCCAGAGCGCAAGGCAGGCCAGCAGGTTCAGCCCCGTGCCGAAGCCAAGCTCGGCCACCCGGAACCCGTCGCGGAACCGCCCCGGCAGCCCGCAGCCCTCCAGAAAGACGTGCCGCGTCTCGGCCAGCCCGTTTTCCAGCGAATAGAAGGGATCGTCGAAGCGGTCCGACACCGGCACGGCATCGCGCCAGTCGAGGGGGTGCAGAGTGTCGCTCATGGGGATATGTCCTTGGTCGCGTGCAAACTGGAACGGAGCCCGAGCGATGACAAGCCCGGATATCACCCCCGATATCACCGTGTGCGGGGCCGGGATCTTCGGTCTCGCCTGCGCTTGGGAGCTCACCCGCCGCGGCGCCCGCGTCCGCGTGGTCGACCCTCACGGCGTGGCCGCGGGCAGCAGCGGCGGCGTCGTCGGCGCGCTTGCCCCGCATGTCCCCGAAAACTGGAACCCAAAAAAGGCCTTCCAGCTCGAAAGCCTGCTCATGGCCGAGGACTTCTGGGCCGAGGTCGCGGAGGCAGGCGGCGGCACGCCCGGCTACGCCCGCAGCGGACGGCTTCAGCCCATCGCGGACCAAGCCGCGCTCGACCTCGCGCAGGCGCGGGCACTCACCGCCGCCACCCTCTGGCAGGGCCGGGCCACTTGGCAGGTGATCGACGCGCAGGACGCAGGCCCCGTCGCCCCGCACAGCCCCACCGGCAAGCTCATCCACGACACGCTCAGCGCCCGCGCCCACCCCCGCAAGGCCTGCGAGGCGCTGGCGCTCGCGCTCCGCGCCAAAGGCGTCGTGATTACGCCCGAGGGCCCCAATACCACGCCCACCCTCTGGGCCACCGGCTGGCAGGGCCTTCTGGCCTTGAACGAGGATCTGGGCCGCAAGGCGGGCGATGGCGTGAAGGGGCAGGCGCTTTTGCTGGGCTTCGCCGCCCCCGACGCACCGCAGCTCTTCGTCGACGGGCTGCACGTGATCCCCCACGCCGATGGCACCGTGGCCGTGGGCTCCACCACCGAACGCGACTTCACCGACCCCACCGCCACCGACGACCAGTGCGACACGCTCCACGCTCGCGCCCTCGCAGCGCTGCCGGCGCTCGCCGAGGCGCCGATCCTGCAACGCTGGGCCGGCGTCCGCCCCCGCGCCCGCAGCCGCGCGCCGCTGCTGGGGCCATGGCCGGGCCGCGAAGGTCACTACGTCGCCAACGGCGGCTTCAAGATCGGCTTCGGCATGGCGCCCAAGGTCGCCGCGACCATGGCTGACCTGCTCCTCGACGGGCGCGACACCATCCCCGAGGGCTTCCACACCCAGGCCCTGAAACGCGCCTGAACCCGGCGCTTCTTCTTGGCGAAAATATTCCGGGGGTGAACTGGCCGCAGGCCAGGAGGGGGCAGAGCCCCCTTCCTTCCCCGAAGGCCCTTACCTCGGCCAGCAGGCGCCGCCCTCTCAGGGCTTGCGGCGCTTCGGCGGCTGCATGCCGCCCTTGTCCCGGGCGGGCTTGGCGCGCGCCGGCTTGCCCGGCGGCGTGAAGCGCTTCGAGGTGTCCGACGCCGAGGCCGGCGCCTTGCGCGGCGCACCGGCGCCCGCGGCCCTGGGCTTGCCACCCTCGCCACGCGGCTTGCCGGCGCCCGGCTTGAAGCCATCGGCGCGCGGCTTGCCCGCCCCGGGCTTGCCGGTC
>CAYNKL010000088.1:0-16274 GCA_964397775.1 uncultured Rhodobacterales bacterium
TGGCGGATCGCCTCGAAGAAGGGCAGGCCCTCGATGTCGCCGACGGTGCCGCCGATCTCGCAGAGCATGAAATCGACCTCGTCCTCGCCGATCTTCAGGAATTCCTTGATCTCGTTGGTGACGTGGGGAACGACCTGGATGGTCTTGCCGAGGTAGTCGCCGCGGCGCTCCTTCTCGAGCACGTTGGTGTAGATGCGGCCCGACGAGATGCTGTCGGTCTTGCGGGCGGGCACGCCGGTGAAGCGTTCATAGTGGCCGAGGTCGAGGTCGGTTTCGGCGCCATCGTCGGTGACGAAGACCTCGCCATGCTCGAAGGGCGACATCGTGCCCGGGTCGACGTTCAGGTAGGGATCAAGCTTGCGCAGGCGGACGGAGAAGCCCCGGGCCTGCAGGAGCGAGCCAAGCGCCGCCGAAGCCAGACCCTTGCCGAGAGAGGACACGACCCCGCCGGTGATGAAGATGAATCGTGCCATGTCGCGCAACCCCGTGATTTGACTGCGTTTTTTGCCAAACCGCCGCCCATCCCGGCGACGTCGTCACGGGATTTGAGCTATAGGGGATTCGGCCAGTTCTGTCCAGTCGACCGCAAGATGATGTTGCGGTCGGTTAAATTTCGCCAATGTGTTGTGGCGTTCAGTCCGCGCGCGGCACCAGCGGTGCGTCGTCGGAGCCCTGGTCGCCGCTGTCGGTGGCCGACGGCGGGGGCAGCAGGCTGTCGGCATCGAGGCCGGAGCCGCCGTCGCCTTCTTCGCCCACGTTCTCGGTGACGGGTGCGCCGTTCAGCCGGTCCAGAACCGAACCGCCTTCGACGTTCGCTGCGGCAAGGATGGTCAGCGCCAGCGAGGTCACCATGAAGGCCGCGCCCAGGATCCAGGTCAGCCGGGTCATCGCGTTGGCCGCCGAGCGCTGGGACATGGCGCCGCCACCGCCGCCCATGCCGAGCCCGCCGCCTTCGGACCGTTGCAGCAGCACGATGCCGATGAGCGCGAGCGCCAGGAGAAGAAGCACGATGAGAAGGACGTTCTGCATGGGGGCCTGCGGGTGGCTGAAGTTTGGCGGGTATCTATGGGAAGCGGGCGGCGCGCGCAACCCGGCGCTTGGGCTCGCGGGCAGGAAGTCGTGACGGGACGGCATCGTCGCCGCACGTGTGCGCAGATCAGTGCGGATCGGTTGCCGGGCTGACCAAATTCGCGGTTTCGCGCGGCAGCGCGCACCGCTATACCGGCGCGGGTTTTCCGACGGAAAGGTTTAGGCATGGCAAACGTGGTTGTCGTTGGCGCGCAATGGGGCGACGAGGGCAAGGGCAAGATCGTCGACTGGCTTTCGAGCCGGGCGGATGTGATCTGCCGCTTCCAGGGCGGCCACAACGCCGGCCATACGCTTGTCGTCGACGGGGCGGTCTTCAAGCTCAACGCGCTGCCTTCGGGCGTGGTGCGGGGCGGCAAGCTGTCTGTTATCGGCAACGGCGTGGTGCTCGACCCTTGGCACCTGGTGCAGGAGATCGAGACGATCCGTGAACAGGGCGTCACCATCAGCCCCGAGACGCTGATGATCGCCGAGAACACGCCGCTGATCCTGCCGATTCACGGCGAGCTCGACCGGGCGCGCGAAGATGCGGCCAGCAAGGGCACCAAGATCGGCACCACCGGGCGCGGCATCGGCCCCGCCTACGAGGACAAGGTGGGCCGCCGCGCGGTGCGCGTGGCCGACCTTGCCGACAACGCCACGCTGGAATCGCGTGTGGATCGGGCGCTGACCCACCACGACGCGCTGCGCCGCGGTCTGGGCATGGAGCCTGTAGACCGCGATGGGCTGCTCAAGGCGCTGCGCGAGATTGCGCCCAAGGTGCTGGAATACGCGGGTCCCGTCTGGAAGGTGCTGAACGAGAAGCGCCGCGCCGGGCACCGGATCCTGTTCGAGGGCGCGCAGGGCGCGCTGCTGGACATCGACTTCGGCACCTATCCTTTTGTCACCTCGTCCAACGTCATCGCCGGTCAGGCGGCCACGGGCACCGGGATCGGCCCGGGCGCGGTCGATTTCGTGCTGGGCATCGTCAAGGCCTATACCACCCGCGTGGGCGAGGGACCCTTCCCGACGGAGCTGGACGACGACGACGGCCAGCGGCTGGGCGAGCGCGGCCATGAGTTCGGCACCGTGACCGGCCGCAAGCGCCGCTGTGGCTGGTTCGACGCGGTGCTGGTGCGCCAGACCTGCGCGACCTCGGGCGTGAACGGCATCTCGCTGACCAAGCTCGACGTGCTGGACGGGTTCGAGCGGCTGAAGATCTGCGTGGCCTATGAGCGGGACGGCAAGCGGCTCGACTACCTGCCGACCGCCTCGGAAGAGCAGGCGCGCTGCACGCCGATCTACGAGGAAATGGAAGGTTGGAGCGAGTCGACCGAGGGCGCGCGCAGCTGGGCGGACCTTCCCGGCGCGGCGATCAAGTACGTCCGCCGTGTGGAAGAGCTGATCGGCTGCCCGGTGGCGCTGCTGTCGACCTCGCCCGAGCGCGAGGATACCATCCTCGTCACCGATCCCTTCGAGGACTGAGGTCGGCATGGCGCTGGGCTACAAGGCACGGAAACGCTGGTCGCTGGTGATTCTGCTTGTGGGGCTGCCGCTCTACATCGTGGCGGCGGTTACCGTTGTGAACTGGCTCGACCGGCCGCCGATCCTGGTGGAGCTGCTGGTCTACGTGGTGCTCGGCGTGCTCTGGGCGCTGCCCTTCAAGTTCGTCTTCAAGGGCGTCGGGCAGGACGACCCGGAGGGGAAATAGGAAAAGGCGGCCATTGGGGCCGCCTTTTTTATTGCTAGCGCCGATGGAGGGGTTAGCCCGCGGCGGCCTGCGGCGGCTTGAAGCCGATGCGGTCGGAGGCAGTGAAGCGGCCCCCCCGCGTCTTTTCGATTTTCCCCTCGCGGAGCAGTTGGCCGAAGCTGCGCAGCCGGTCTTCACGGCTGGACTCCTCGGTATCGGCGAGGCGGAGCAACGCCATGAGCTGCGGCCGGGAAAACTGGTCGCGGCCTTCGACGAAAGAGATATAGGCGGCCGCGGCTTCGAGTCTTTCGGATAGCGTATGGGCGCCGACCTTCTTGGCGTATTCCGCGAAACCGGTGTCGGGTGTTTCGGCCTGCGTTTCGGGTGTGTCCGGGGTGTCGGTGTCGCCAGCGCTGGCGTTGCGCGGGCGCAGCGTGGCATCCGTCCGGGGCGGCGCGACCTGTTGTTCGGCAACGAGTTTCAGCGGGGTGCCCTCGGCCCGCCAGACCGAGGCGACCACGGGCCGCTCGAGCGGATTGTGTACAGGCGGATTCGGTCGCCGGGGACGCACGACGGTGGCGAGGTCCTCGCGGTAGGGCTCGGCCTGCTTGGCCTCGTCCGGCTTGCGCCCGAGAAGGCGGTCGGCCCGGGTGGCCGCGACGGCGGCGCGCAGGTGCGCAATTGCGCTGCGGCGGCGGTTGCCTTCGGGCTCTGCCATCTCGCGGTTGGTCTCGTCGAGAAGACGCGAGGTGTTGTCGCCGTCGTCCACCGAGCCTTCGGTCAGCATGGCACGCCCGCGGCTCGAGAGCTTGACGGTCTTGCGCATGTTGTCGCGGGCGAGCCGCTCGGCGAGCTCCTCGGGGCGGGTGGTGTCGGCGTGTCCGCCGTCGTTTGCCGCGAGATCCACGGGGTTGGGCCGGCCGGTCATGGTGGAACTGCCCAGGGTCACTTCATCGGTGTTCCCGTCGTCCCAGTCCTCGGCCAGTTCGGCCCGGACGGCGTCGAGCTCGCGGGCGAGCTCCGCTTCCTCCTCGGGGGTGAGGGTGCCTTGCGCGCCGGGAGTGACCTCTTCGGGCTCCTCTTCCTCGAGCTCTTCCTCAGCGGGGAAGGCCTCGAAGCGGCCGGTTGCGAGCGCCTCCTCGAAATCCGAGCGCTGGATCTTGAGGACGCGGGTGCGAATTTCGGGGGCCGTGGTGGTGGCCTCGGGCGTCGCCGTAAAGGCAGCCTCATCGCGGGACTCGTCATCCACGGGCATTGCGGCGGCGTCATCCTGCGTGTCCGGCGTCACGCCGGAGGCATCGGGAGCGGGCGCCCGGGGCGATTGTTCTCCGGCGGCGGGGGAATGAAGTCCCGACCGGGCTTGGTTCTGGCGGACGAGCGCGCGAATCCTGTCGAGGCGCGCGTCGATCCGGTCGTCTTTCGGTGCGGGGCCGGCGGGCGCTACGGGCGCACTATCATGCCAGTCTTCTTCGGCGGCGAGTTCGTCCGCCGGGGGGGCAAGGTCGTCTTCGTCGCGTCCCGGCGAGGGCGCGTCGGGGTCGGGCAGTCCGTCGAGCGCGGCCAGGTCCGCGAGGTCGGCGTCTGCGTCCTCCGGCGGTTCGGCGATCGGGTCAGGCGCGGCGTCTGCGGCGGGGCGCAGGGTCGCGCCATCAGGCGTCTGTTCGGCGTCGATGCCGGTGCGCCGGAATCTTTCGGTGAGCGCGTCGTCGAGCCGGGCGGGCTCGGACCCGAAGAAGCGGTCCTCCTGCACCATCCCGTGGAAGAACGCGGCCGCCTCCTTGACGACGGAGAGCGGATCTTCGAAGCCTTCAGCGGTGCAGGAAAAAGTGCCGTAGGATACCGTCAGCGTCTTGGTGGAACTGACCATGTTCGGTTCACTTTCCTCGTTCAGCGAATGAGTTTCTACCACGGGCATCACGTTGAAACAGGAGCGATTTATTGCAGGGCACGGTATCATTCTATGTCTCGATTGTGATCCCCACACGCAACATTTCGCCAATCTCCCATGAGCGGTAGTATTGTTCGCGAAACGGGGACGGTTATCCTTGTCGGAGGCGGGGATTTTCTGGACGCGGATCTGCGCGCGGCCTGCCAAAGCGCTTGCGCGCGGGTTGCTGCGGATGGCGGGGCGGAGCGTCTGACGCGCCTCGGATACCGGCCCGACGCGGTGATCGGGGACATGGACTCGCTCTCGCCTGAGTTGAAGCCGCTTCTGGCGCCGGAGACCGTTCACGAGGTCACGGAACAGGACAGCACCGACTTCGAAAAGTGTCTGCGACGCATTTCTGCCCCTGAGATCCTTGGTTTCGGCTTTCTCGGGGCACGCGTTGACCACACTGTGGCGGCCTTGACAGTTTTGGCTGCGCGATCACGCCAGAGTTGTATCCTCGTGGGCCGCGAGGATGTCGTCGCCTTGGCGCCGCCGCGACTGGAGCTCGAACTGCCCATCGGGATGCGGCTCTCGCTCTGGCCGCTCGGGCGGGTGGCAGGCCGGTCCGTGGGGCTGCGCTGGCCGATCGAGGGGCTGGACTTCGCGCCGGCGGGCACGATCGGGACGTCGAACGAGGTTACCGGGCCTGTCGCGCTGGAATTCGAGGCGCCCCTGATGGTGCTGATTCTCCCGAAGGAGGCGCTGCCGGAACTGCGGCGGGCGATGGTGCGAAGCCCCCGCTGGGAGGGCTGAACGCACTTTGTCAGGGCAGGACGGCGAGCCAGAGCCAGATGGTGATCACCGAGAGACCGGTGGCGATCAGCACCGAAGAGGCCGCGACCCGGCGCGCGCGGCCGTACATGTTGGCAAAGACGTAAGTGTTGATCCCGGGCGCCATGGCCGCGGTGAGGACGGCCGAACGGAAGCCCTCGGTCGAGATGCCGGTGGACTTGCCGACGACCCAGGTGATCGCGGGGTTGAGCAAAAGCGTCACCGCGCAGACAAAGGCGATGGTCCGTCCGTCGCCCTGCGGGCGGTAGCGATAGAGCACGCCGCCGAGGCCGAAAAGCGCCGTGGGGATGGCCGTGCGGATGACCATGTCGAGCGCGTGGGTCACCGTCTCGGGGAGCTGCAGGCTGGTGAAATTGGCGGTGGCGCCAAGCAGGATGCCGATCACCAGCGCGTTGCGGAACACGGAGCCCAGCACTTTTCCGGGCAGCGCGCGCAGCGGGGCACCGCGGGCGCGGACGATCTCCATCGCGGTGATGCCGATGCCGTAGCAGATCGGCGAATGCACCGAGATGATCGCGTAGTTGGACTGCAGTGCGTCGGGCCCGTAGGCGCGTTCGGTGATCGGGATCCCGAGCATCAGCGAGTTGGCGAAGAGACAGCAGAAACCGATGGCGACCGCATCCTCCCATTCGCGCTTGAACAGATACCTGCCGGCCAGAAGCCCGACGACAAAGCCGGTCACGGCGCCGGAATAGTAGCTGGCCAGCAGGGACAGGTTGAAGTTCGCGCCGAGATCCAAGGTCCAGATCGCCTGGAACAGCAGGCAGGGGATGGCGACCTGCTGGGAATACCGCACGAGCCCGTCGATGGCGCGGTCGTCGAGGATTCCGCGCCAGGTTGTCAGGTAGCCTGCGCCGATGACCAGGAAGACCGGCAGGATGACTTCGAGCAGCGATTGCATGTGAGGAGTCCCCTGCGGGTTGTTCAGAGCGGGTAGCGTATCACCATGCCGTCGTAGGCGGGGGTGACATGCGCGGGGGTCTCCTCCTCCACCGCGGCATAGTCGAGATCGATGTGCATGTTGGTGAGAACCGCACGGGTCGGCGCGACCTTCTCGATCCATTCGAGCGATTTGGCGAGATGCGCATGCGTCGGATGCGGTTCGCGGCGCAGCGCGTCGAGGATCCAGCAGTCGAGTCCCTGAAGATGCGGCCAGGCGGCTTCGGGGATTTCCACCACGTCGGGCAGGTAGGCCACGTCGCCGATGCGGAAGCCGAGCGCGTCGATGGCGCCGTGCTCGACCTCGAAGGGGGTGAAGGTCAGCGGTCCGCCGGCGCCCTCGATCGTCACCGGGCCGTCGATGGTGTGCATCGACAGGATCGGCGGGTAGGGCGAGCCCTCGGGCTGGGTGAAGGCATAGCCGAAGCGGTTGATGAGCGCGTCCTGCGTCGGACCGTCGGCCCAGACGTTCAGGCGCTCGCGCGTGTTGAAGACGATCTGCCGGAGGTCGTCGAGCCCGTGCACGTGGTCGGCATGCGAGTGGGTCCAGACGACGCCGTCGAGCCGGCCGATGCCCGCGTCCAGAAGCTGCGCGCGCATGTCGGGCGAGGTGTCCACCAGCACGGCCGTGGTGCCGTCTTCGGTTTCCCGCTCGACCAGCAGAGAGCAGCGGCGGCGGAAGTTGCGCGGATCTTCGGGGTCGCAGTCGCCCCAGTTGCCGCCGAGGCGCGGCACGCCGCCCGAGCTTCCGCAGCCGAGGATGGTGAAGCGCAGTTCTCCGCTCATGCGGCGGCGCTCCAGGCGGCGGCACGCGAGAAGAGCCGGTCGAAGTTGGCCTCGGTCGCGGCGGCGAAGTCCTCGTAGGAGAGGCCGAAGACCTCGGCGCCGACCTTGGCGGTGTGCACGGTGTAGCCCGGTTCGTTGCGCTTGCCGCGGTAGGGCGGCGGGGCAAGGTAGGGGCTGTCGGTTTCCACCAGGATGCGGTCGAGCGGCGCCTCGGCAAAGATCGCACGCAGCTCCTTGGACTTGGGGAAGGCCGAGATGCCGGACATCGACAGGTAGAACCCGCAGTCGAGCGCGGCGCGCGCGAGATCGGCGCCCGAGGAAAAGCAGTGCATCACGCAGCTGTAGGGCCTGGCCTTGTAGCCTTCGGTCAGGATGCGGGCCATGTCCTCGTCCGCGGCGCGCGCGTGGATGATAAGGGGCAGCCCGGTTTCCTGCGCCGCCGCGATATGCACCTTTAGGCTTTCCTTCTGCACCTCGGCGCTTTCGGCGGTGTAGTGGTAGTCGAGGCCCGTCTCGCCGATGCCCACGAACTTCGGATGGTCTGTCAGCGCCACGAGTTCGTCGACCGAGACCATGGGTTCCTCGGCGGCGCTCATGGGGTGGGTCCCGGCGGCCCAGAAGACGGGGGCATAGCTGTCGGCGATGGCGCGGACCTGGTCGGCCTGCCGCAGGCGGGTGCAGATGCTGACCATCCGATGCACGCCGGCCTCCTGCGCGCGGGCGATCACGTCGGCGCGCTCCTCGTCGAAGTCGGGGAAGTCGAGATGGCAGTGGCTGTCGGTGATGACGGTTGGCATGGTGCCTCCTTTGCGCCGTGGTATTCCGGAAGGCGCGGGCAGGGTCAAGGCGCCGGGCCGCCCGGCAGGCCGTGGTTCCGCGACATGGACGGGGAACGCCCGCTGGGCGGGCGTGGGGCGGCCATGGGAAATCATGGGCCGGTGTCGCGTCCGGAGTGGGATGAGCTGGGCTGAGGCAGGGATTCCCATGGCCAGACGGTGGATTCGCGACGGATTCGCAAGTGGCGTTGCCCCGCATCGGTCGGATCTGAAAGTTTTTTGGGAAATCATGGGTCGGCGCGGCCGGCGGTATTTGGCGCTATATATGGTGCTCATGGCGTAGAATATATCTTCATGTGCCATTACGCGCCGGGATCGCCGGAGTTTCTGGGCTCGTTGAGCGGCCTTCGATAGTGATCCGGAGGACGCGATCCCAAAAAAAGGGGTTGAGTGGCACAGTTTCCCATGACATACCTGTAACCACGATGAGAGACGGGAAAGGGGCACACAAAGACCCCGGTCAACGACCAACCCCCAAGGCAAGAATAAAAGAGCAGGTTTCATACAGGCACCCGCTCTCATCGTGACAGGATCCGCTGCGAGCGCGAAGTTTCATCCCCCCAGGTGGCGCGCGCAGTTGGAGACACCCGCCAGACGCGGGTCGGACGGCGGGTTGATCGATGGCAGCCGATCAACCCGCCGTTTTTCGTTCAACAACTGGGGCAGGGACAAGGGCCGTTGGGACAGTGGGCCGCAGATTGAGGTTCAAGGGCGAGTTCACCAACAAGGTGGACACGAAGGGGCGGGTCTCGGTGCCGGCCTCGTTCCGCCGTGTGCTTCAGGAAGGTGATCCCGATTACACCGAAGGGCTGAACCCGCGCCTTGTCGTGGTCTACGGCAATCCCGCAGCCAAGTTTCTCGAATGCTACACCATCGCCGCGCACGGGGAGCTCGAGGATCGCATCGCGCTGATGCCGTCGGGCTCCAAGAACCGCAAGATGATGGAACGCATCTACTCCACCCATTCGCAGGAAGTGACGCTGGACGACACCGGCCGCATCGTGCTGACCGCGAAGCTGCGCGAGAAGATCGGCGTGACCGGCGAGGCCTACTTCGCCTCGAACCTCGACAAGTTCCAGATCTGGAATCCCGAGACCTACGAGGCGGAAGAGCGCGCCGAGGTCGAGGAGTTCTTCGACGAAATGCCCGAAGACTTCGACCCGATGCAGCTTCTGGATGGTGCGGGGGTCTAGATGGCGGGGCAGGCGCCGCATATTCCGGTCCTGCTTCAGCCCCTGCTGGAACAGGTCGCGCCGGTCACTGGGACCTGGGTCGACGGGACGCTGGGGGCCGGGGGCTATGCCCGCGGTCTGCTCGAGGCCGGGGCGGACCGTGTCATCGGCATCGACCGCGACCCTTCGGCCCTGCGTATGGCCTCGGACTGGGCCGCGTCCTGGGGTGACCGGGTCTGGCTGGTCGAGGACAATTTCGCCAACATGGATGCCCATGCCACAGGCGTCGACGGGGTCGTGCTCGACCTCGGGGTGAGCTCCATGCAGCTCGACCAGGCGGAGCGCGGTTTTTCGTTCATGCGCGACGGGCCGCTCGACATGCGGATGGGGCAGGGCGGCGAGAGCGCCGCCGATATCGTGAACGGCGCCGAAGAGGCGACGCTTGCGGATATCCTTTATCTGTTCGGCGAAGAGCGCGCCTCGCGCCGCATCGCCAAGGCCATCGTGCGCGCCCGCGAAGAGGCGCCCATCGAACGTACCGGGCAGCTTGCCGGGCTGATCGAGCGCTGCCTGCCGCGGTCCAAACCCGGCCAGGCGCATCCCGCCACGCGCAGCTTTCAGGCGCTGCGCATCGCGGTGAACGCGGAATACGAGTCGCTCTGGAAGGGGCTGATGGCGGCGGAACGTGCGTTGCGGCCTGGCGGCAAGCTGGCGGTGGTGACCTTTCATTCGGTCGAGGACCGCATGGTGAAGCGCTTCTTCCAGGAGCACGGCGACCGAAAGACCCACGTGAACCGCTACGCGAGCGAGGCGCCGCCCGCCGCCGAAACGCCGTTCCACGTGCTCACCCGCAAGGCGGTGGGGCCCGAGAAGGCCGAGACAGAGGTCAATCCCCGGGCCCGCTCGGCCAAGCTGCGCGTGGCGCAGCGTACCGATCTGCCGGCGCAGGACGTGACGCCCGAGGCGCTGTCCATGCCCGAACTGACCCGCAGCAGGAGACCATAGAGATGCGCTTGATCCTTTTCGTTCTGGCCGCCCTCGCCGTGATCGCCTCCGGCTTCTGGGCCTACCGCGAGAACTATGCCACGCAGGCGGCGCTCGAGGACGTGCGCGCCACGCGTGCCGCCATCGCCGACGCGCGGGACCGGCTTGCGGTGCTGAAGGCGGAGTGGGCCTACCTCAACCGGCCCGACCGACTGCGGGATCTCGCGGACCTGAACTACGACAAGCTGGGCCTCTCGCCGCTGCGATCCGACCAGTTCGGGCGCATCGATCAGGTCGCCTATCCCCAGCCGGAACTGAACCTGAGCATGTCCGAGCCGATTTCCTTCAGCACTGCCGGAGCACGCCCATGATCCGCACCCCGCTTCGCCCGCTTGCCCGCATCCTCGAAGCCCGTGAACGCGGCGAGAACCCCGATGCGATCGAGCGCGAGAACATGCGCCTGCGGCACGAAGAAATGCGCGACCGGCTGCGCCAGCGCGCCGAGAGCCGGCTCCTTGTGATGGCGGTGATGTTCTTCTGCGGCTTCCTTGTGGTCGGCGCGCGCATGGGCGTTCTGGCGGCTTCCGAGGCTTCGGAGCCCCAGGCCTATGCCGGCGGAGCCTCGATCCGCGCGAGCCGGTCCGACATCGTCGACCGGCAGGGACGGCTGCTTGCGACCAACATGAGCACGCATTCGCTTTATGCGCATCCTCATCAGATGATCGACCCGACACGCGCGGCGCGCGAGCTGGCGCAGATCTTTCCGGATCTGAAAGAGGCGGATCTCATCGAGGACTTCACCGGCAAGCGCAAGTTTCTCTGGGTGAAGCGCAAGATCAGCCCCGAGCAGATGCAGCAGGTGCACGACATCGGCGAGCCGGGGCTGCTGTTCGGCCCGCGCGAGATGCGGCTTTATCCCAACGGCAGGCTTGCCGCGCACGTCCTGGGCGGCGCGCGCTTCGGCCGCGAGGGCGTGAATGCCGCCGAGCTGGTGGGCACAGCCGGTATCGAAAAGCACCTCGACGAATTGCTGCGCGACCCCGCACGTGGCGGCGCGCCGCTTGAGCTGTCGATCGACCTGTCGGTTCAGGCCGTCGCCGAAGAGGTCATGGAAGGCGGCATGAAGCTGCTGAACGCCAAGGGCGCGGCCAGCGTTCTCATGGACGTGCACACGGGCGAGATCATCTCGATCGTTTCGCTGCCGGACTTCGACCCCAACGACCGGCCGCGACCGCCGGTGACCGGGCGGCAGTCCGACAGCCCGATCTTCAACCGGGCGGTGCAGGGGGTCTACGAGCTTGGTTCGACCTTCAAGATCTTCGCTGCCGCGCAGGCGATGGAGCTGGGGCTCGCGACGCCCGACACCATGATCGACGCCAACCCGCCTTTCGTGGTGGGCGGGCATCGCATCGGCGAGTTCCACAACAAGAACTACGGGAATCTGACGCTCGAAGAGGTGATCATCAACAGTTCGAACCGGGGTACGGGGCGCGTCGCGCTTCAGATCGGCAAGGAACGCCAGCAGCAGTTCCTGCGCTCGCTGGGCCTGTTCGATCCCGTCCCGCTGGAAATGGTCGAAGCGCGCGGCGGCCAGCCGCTGCTCCCGCGCGACTGGACCGACCTGTCGACCGTTACGATTTCCTACGGCCATGGCCTGTCGACCACGCCGCTTCACCTTGCTGCGGCCTATGCGGCGCTGGGCAACGGCGGACGTGCCGTGCGGCCCACGTTGCTGCGCCAGTCCGCCCCGCAGCAGGGCGCGCGGGTGATGTCCGAGCGGACCGCGCGCAATGCGCTCGACATGCTGCGCAAGGTCGTGACCGAGGGCACCGCCTCGATGGGTGACGTGCCGGGCTATTCGGTCGGGGGCAAGACCGGGACTGCGGACAAGCCGAAGGAGAACGGCGGCGGCTACTACGAGGACAAGGTGATCGCGACCTTCGCCTCGGTTTTCCCCACGAACAATCCGCGTTATGCCCTCGTCGTGACGCTCGACGAGCCGGTCGAGACCTCGGGCAGCGAACCGCGCCGTACGGCGGGCTGGACCGCGGTGCCGGTGGCCTCGACCCTGATCAGCAGGATCGCGCCGCTTCTGGGCTTGCGCCCCGAGGTCGAACAGGGGCAAGCAGAGCGCGTGCTGCGCGTCTCGTCGCAGTGATCTGACAGGCCCGCCGCCGCGCGGGCGCGGCTTGAAAATCGAAGGCAGGAGCACCCGATGGCGGAGGGTCCGGACAAGGCGACAGCAGAGCAGAGCCTGGCGCAGCTGGGGCTGACCGCGCGGGGCGGGCGCGAGGCGCGCGTCACGGGGCTTTCCATCGACAGTCGCGCGGTCATGCCCGGTCATCTGTTCGCGGCACTGCCCGGGACGCGGGTGCACGGGGCCGAGTTCATCGGCACCGCGCTTGCGCAGGGGGCCACCGCCATCCTCACCGACTCCGAGGGCGTGCGTATCGCGGCGCACGAGCTCGAGGGCAAGGAAGCCGCGGTGGTCGTGGCCGAGAACCCGCACGAAGCGTTGGCCTTCACCGCCGCGCTCTGGTTCGGGCCGCAGCCGGAGGTGGCCGTCGCCGTGACCGGGACCAACGGCAAGACCTCGGTCGCGAGCTTCACCCGCCAGATCTGGCAGGAGATGGGCCTGCGCGCGGTCAATGTCGGCACCACCGGGGTGGAGGGCGACTGGCAGTCGCCGCTGCATCACACCACGCCCGATCCGATCACGCTGCACCGGGCGCTGGCGGGCGCCGCCAAGGCGGGTGTCGACCATGTGGCGATGGAGGCCTCCTCGCACGGGCTCGACCAGCGGCGGCTCGACGGCGTGCAGCTTGTCGCGGCGGGGTTCACCAACTTTTCGCAGGATCACCTGGATTACCACGAGACGCTCGACGCCTACTTCGACGCGAAGGCGGGGCTTTTCGCCCGCGTGCTGCCCGAGGATGGCGTTGCGGTCATCAACATCGACGATCCGCGCGGTGTCGACATGGCAGCGATTGCCCGCGCGCGGGGACAGGATGTCATCACCGTGGGGCGCGACGCTGCCGACCTGCAGCTTTCCGCGCAGCGCTTCGACGCGACCGGGCAGGAGATGCGCCTGATCTGGAACGGCAGGCCCCGTCAGGAGCGGCTGAACCTGATCGGCGGCTTCCAGGCCGAGAACGTGCTTGTCGCGGCGGGACTTGTGATCGCGGCGGGGGCTGACCCGGACGATGTCTTCGACATGCTGCCGATGCTCAACACGGTGCGCGGGCGGATGCAGCTTGCCGCGCGGCGCGGCAACGGCGGGTCGGTCTTCGTCGACTTCGCGCACACGCCGGATGCCGTGGCCGCCGCCTGCAAGGCGCTGCGACCCCACGTCATGGGCCGGCTTGTGGCCATCATCGGTGCGGGCGGCGACCGTGATCGCGGCAAGCGCCCGCTCATGGGGCAGGCGGCTGCCGCCCACGCGGACATGGTGATCGTCACCGATGACAATCCGCGCTCGGAGGATCCGGCCGAGATCCGCGCTGCCGTCATGCAGGGCACCCTGGACGGGGCCTGCGTGATCGAGGTGGCCGACCGGGCCGAGGCGATCCTGCGCGGCGTCGATGCGCTGGGGCCGGGGGATGCGCTGCTGATCTGTGGCAAGGGTCACGAGACCGGCCAGATCGTGGGCGACACCATCTATCCCTTCGACGATGCCGAGCAGGCCAGCGTGGCCGTTGCGGCACTGGACGGGCGGACGCCATGACCCTTTGGACTTCGGACGATGCCGCCCGCGCGAACGGCGGGCGGGTGACCGCGCCATGGAATGCCACCGGCGTGTCGATCGACACGCGCACCCTGGCGCCGGGCGATCTTTTCGTGGCGCTGAAGGCCGCGCGTGACGGGCATGATTTCGTGGCGCAGGCGCTCGAGGCCGGCGCCGCCGCGGCGTTGGTCAGCCACATCCCCGAGGGCCTGCCAGAGGATGCGCCGCTGCTTGTGGTGGACGACGTTCAGACGGGGCTCGAGGCGCTGGGCCGTGCCGCGCGCGCGCGCTTCCGCGGCAAGGTTGTGGCCGTGACCGGATCGGTCGGCAAGACCTCGACCAAGGAGATGCTGCGCGCCGTGCTGGGCGCGCAGGGGCGCACGCATGCGGCCGAGAAGAGCTACAACAACCATTGGGGCGTGCCGCTGACGCTGGCGCGGATGCCGCAGGATTTCGACTTTGCGGTGATCGAGATCGGGATGAACCATCCCGGCGAGATCGCGCCGCTGACGCGCATGGCCGCCCCGGACGTGGCGATGGTGACCATCGTGGCCCCGGCGCATCTTGCGGCCTTCGAGAACATCGAGGCCATCGCCCGCGAGAAGGCCGCGATCTTCGAAGGGCTCGGGCCGCGCGGCGTGGCAGTCTACAACGGCGATCTCGAGGTCAGCCCTATCCTGCGCGAACAGGCGCGCGCGCATGCGGCGCGCGTGATCTCTTTCGGCGAGAAGCCCGGCAATCATCACCGGGTCAGCGATATCCGGGTGCAGGACAACTGCACCGTCGCGCGGGGCCGGGCCTGGCGCTTTCCGCTGCTCTACAAGGTCATGGTGCCGGGCCGGCATTTCGCCGTGAACGCGATCGGCGTTTTGGCCGTGGTGCACGCACTGCGCTGCGACCGGGCACTGGCGATCGCCTCTCTGGGTCAGTGGCAGGCCGGGGCCGGGCGGGGCGCGCGCGAGGTGATCCAGCTCGACCCGGTCGACCCGCGCCTGACGGTCGAGCTGATTGATGACGCCTACAATTCCAATCCGGCCTCGCTCGGCGCCTCGCTCGAGGTGCTCGCCGCCGCGCGGCCGCGTGATGGCGTGGGCCGGGTCAACCGGGGTCGGCGGATCGCCTACCTCGGCGACATGAAGGAACTCGGCGAGACCGAGGCCGAGCGGCATGCCGCGGTGGCCCGTCTGTCGTCCACAAAGAAGATCGACGTTGTGCACTGCGTCGGACCGCTCATGCGCAACCTCTGGCTCGCGCTGCCGGAAACGCGGCGGGGCCGCTGGGCCGAGGACGCCGGCGAGCTGGCCGCAGGAACGGCACGGGATCTCGATGCAGGCGACGTGGTGCTGGTCAAGGGGTCGCTGTCCATGGGGCTCGCACGCGTGGTTGACGCGATACGGAAAATGGGCCAAGCGCCCGCCGAAGAAGAATAGGGGTGCCATGCTTTACTGGCTCACGGAACTCAGTGACGGCGGCGACGTCTTCAACCTTTTCCGATACATCACGTTTCGCGCAGGCGGGGCCTTTCTGACGGCGCTGATCTTCGGCTTCCTCTTCGGGCTGCCGCTGATCAACGTGCTGCGCAAGACCCAAGGCAAGGGGCAGCCGATCCGCAGTGACGGGCCCGAGGGCCACGCGGTGAAGGCGGGCACGCCCACCATGGGCGGGCTGCTGATCATCGGGGCGGTGATGACCTCGACGCTTCTGTGGGCGCGGCTCGACAATGCCTTCGTGCTGATGGTGCTGTTCGTGACCGCCTCCTACGCGGCGATCGGCTTTGCCGACGACTATGCCAAGGTTTCCAAGCAGAACACCAAGGGCGTCTCGGGGCGCACGCGGCTGCTGCTGGGCTTCGTCATCGCGGGCATCGCGGGCGCCTGGGCGGCGCTCTATCACCCGGCCGAGCTGACCAACCAGCTGGCCTTTCCGGTGTTCAAGGATACGCTGCTGAACCTCGGGTTCCTCTTCGTGCCCTTCTGCATCATCGTGATCGTGGGCTCGGCCAACGCGGTCAACCTGACCGACGGGCTGGACGGGTTGGCGATCATGCCGGTGATGATCGCCGCCGGCACGCTGGGCATCATCGCCTATGCGGTGGGGCGGACCGACTTCACCGAATACCTCGACGTGCACTACGTGCCTGGCACCGGAGAGATCCTGATCTTCACCGCCGGCATCGTCGGCGGGGGGCTGGGCTTCCTGTGGTACAACGCGCCGCCGGCGGCGGTCTTCATGGGCGACACCGGCTCGCTGGCCCTTGGCGGGGCGCTGGGGGCCATTGCGGTCGCCACCAAGCACGAGCTGGTGCTGGCCATCGTCGGCGGGCTCTTCGTGGTCGAGGCGCTGTCGGTGATCATCC
>CAYNKL010000089.1:0-16254 GCA_964397775.1 uncultured Rhodobacterales bacterium
GTTGCACTTCTTGGCGGGTGGGGCTCCCAGAGTTTCAGCCGGGGCTGCGTTCGGCCCAGCCGGCGAAGATCTTCTCCAGCGCGACGACCACGTAGTAGAGAACGATGCCGAGGAAGGCCAAGGCGAACAGGACCGCGAACATGAGCGGGTAGTTCGAGTTGGTCTTGCCGCTGTCGAAGAGCGCGCCGAGGCCGCGGCCGTGGGGGGAGACGATCTCCATCAGGTTGGTGCCGATGAAGGCGAGCGTGACCGCCACCTTCAGAGCGCCGAAGAACTCCGGCAGGGTCTTGGGCAGTGCGATCTTCCAGAAGATCGTGGCCTGGCTTGCGCCGAGGGAGCGCAGGATGTCGCGGTATTCGGGTTCCAGCGTCGAAAGGCCGATGGAGACCGAGACGGCGATGGGAAAGAACGAGATCATGAAGGCGATGAGCACGGTGTTGAAATCGTGCTGGCCGACAAAGAGCAGGGCGACGATGGGCACCACGGTCGCCTTGGGGACGGCGTTGAAGCCCACGAGCAGCGGGTAGAGCGCGTCGCGCATGACGCGCGAGAAGCCCATGACCATGCCCACGAGCACGCCGAAGATGACGGCCACGACGAGGCCCACCACCGTGCGCCAGAGCGTCTGCCAGCCCATGATCAGGAAGAGTTCCCAGTACTGGGCGTAGGCGGGCGGCAGGTCCGAGGGCGAGGCCATGACGTAGTCGGGCCAGCCGTTGGCCCAGACCAGCAGCTCCCACAGGATGAGGAAGACCACCACGGCGGCGATGGGGGCGATGACGGCGCGGCTGGTGAGGGCCGCGAGCACGGCGCTGCCGCCGCGGCCGACGGCGCCGGCGGGCTTGGTCACGGGTTGGGGGACATCGGCCATGGGGCTGTTCCTTTACGCCATGCCCTGCGCGGCGGAGCCGGGCGGCAGGTCGGGTGTGGCGGTCTGTTCGGGTTCGGCGGGCGCGCGGCCCTGGGCGACCTCGATCTGGTGGCGCAGGGTGGCGAGCATCTCGGAAGCCTCGGCGGTGTAGAGGTGGTCGAGATCGCGGGTGCCGGTGGTGCCGACGTCGAGCACGTATTGCGTGCGGGCCGGGCGGCCCGAGAGGACCACAACCTGGTCGGCGAGGAAGATGGATTCGCGCAGATCGTGGGTGATGAGCACGCCGGTGAAGGGCTCCTTCTCCTTCACCTGGTGCATGATCTGCCAGAGATCCTCGCGCGTGAAGGCGTCGAGCGCGCCGAAGGGTTCGTCGAGGATCAACACCTCGGGGGAATGCACGAGAGCGCGGCAGAGCGAGGCGCGCTGGCGCATGCCGCCCGAGAGCTCGGAGGGGCGCTTGCCCTCGAAACCGGCAAGGCCGACGAGGTCGAGCAGGTAGCGGGCGCGGTCTTCCTTCTGCCGGCGGGTCATCTTGGTGGGCACGATCTCGAGCGGCAGCATGACGTTCTGCAGGATCGTGCGCCATTCGAGCATGACGGGGTTCTGGAAAGCCATCCCGACGGTCGAGCGGGGGGATTTCACCTTTTCGCCGTGCAGCCAGACCTCGCCCTCGTCGGGTTTCAGAAGGCCCGCGACCAGCTTGGTCAGCGTGGACTTGCCGCAGCCCGAGGGGCCGACGACGGCGACGAAGCCGCCCTCGGGGACCGCGATCTCCAGCCCGTCGAGCACCGGCAGGGGGCCGGACTGGGTCTGGTAGGCGTGGCGGACGCCCTTGATCTCGATGAGGTTTTGCATGGGTGTCCTTCCGGTTGGCCCGGGCCTGTCGCGGCCCGGGACCGTCTGGGGTGCCTTATTCGCCCAGCGGGAACCCGCCCTCGGGCAGGTAGGCATCAGTGAAGTAGAGGCTGGCGTCGGGCTCGCCCTGGAACTCGTAGGTGAGGGCCAGCTGCTCGATCGCGTTGGCGAAGCGGTCGTCGTCGATATCGCCCATGCCGTTCTCTTGCGTATAGTCGGTGACCACGTTGGCATCGATGGCAAGCTCGAGCCGGCGCTGTTCCAGCTCGGCGTCGGCGGCGGGGTTGCGCTCCATCAGGCTTTCGGTCGCCGAGGCGGGATCGGCGATGGCATCGACCCAGCCCTTGGCGACGGCGTCGAGGAAGCCCGAGACCAGCTCGGGGTTCTCTTCGGCGAAGTTGGTGTTCACGATGATCGCGTTGCCGTAGAGATCCACGCCGTAGTCGGCCATGAGGATGGTAGAGATGTCATCCTCGGGCACGCCGAGGCGGGCGAGGTTGAGGTAGGACGAGAAGCTGAAGCCGGTCACGGCGTCGACTTCGCCTTCGGCCAGCATCGGCTCGCGCGTGGGGAAGCCCACGGGTTCGACGGTGATCGCGTCCACGTCGATGCCGGTTTCGGCGGCGAAGATCGGGAACTGCGCCCATGCGCCGTCCGGCGGCGGGGCACCGAGCACCTTGCCTTCGAGATCGGCAGGTTCCTCGATGCCGAGCGACTTGCGGCCGACGATGGCGAAGGGCGGCTTGTCGTAGATCATCATCACGGCGGTGACGGGCGCGCCGGGGTTCTGGTCGAGGAACTTGATGAGCGAGTTGATGTCGGCAAAGCCCACGGGGAAGGCGCCGGTGGCGACCTTCGGGATGGCGTCGAGCGAACCCTGGCCGGCGCTGATCTCGACCTCGAGGCCGGCATCCGCGAAGTAGCCCTTGTCGATGGCGACGAAGTAGGGGGCCGAGGGGCCCTCGAATTTCCAGTCGAGCGCGAAGGGCATCGCGGTCTGGGCCTCGGCGGCGACGCCTGCAGCGGCCAGCGCCCCGGCGAGCGCGAGTGCGCGATTGAACATGTGACTCTCCCCGTTGGTGTTGTTTGGCGGAGTCACGTGGCACGCGCTGGGCGGCGCGTGCCACATTTTGCGCCATTTGGCGCCCGGCGGACCGTCATGTGCCCGATTGATGTGCGACTACCCGGGGATTCGCCCGCAAAACGGGCGTTTCCGGGTTTCAGTCGATGAGGCCGGCCTTGCGGGCGCCTTCGAGCAGCGTCTCGGCCACGTGGTGGGCGTAGTCGCCCGTCGCCGGGTTGAGGTCGGGCACCTGCACGACGGTCATCCCCGCATCCCAGGCCGCCTGCGCGCCGGGTTCGCTGTCCTCGAAGACGAGGCAGGCCCGCGGGTCCACGCCGAGCCGTTCGGCGGCCAGCAGGTAGGGTTCCGGCGCGGGCTTGGCGGCGGTGACATCGTCGAAACCGATGAAGAAGGGGAAGCGGTCGAGCAGGCCGCTGCGTTCGAGCTTGTAGCTGGCGCTGTCGCGGTGGGAGGAGGTCACCACGGCGCGGGGCAGGCCGGTGGTGTCGAGCATGTCGAGAAGCTCGACCGCGCCGGGCTTGATGGCGACGCCCTCGGCCTTGAGCTTGTCGGATTCCTCTTTCCACAGGACGTCGAGGCGGTCCATGTCGAGATCGCCGTAGCGGGCCTTGAGCAGGCTCGCGCTGGTGTCATGGTCCTTGCCGACGAGCTGGTCGAAGTAGTCGGCGTCGGGGCTGAAACCCATCCGTGAGAGGGCGCGAAGCCCGGCTTCGCGGGCGAGGGCTTCGGTATCGAGAAGCGTCCCGTCGAGGTCGAAGAGGACGGCGGAATAGGAGGGCATGTGAAGTCCGATCAGAGCAGGAGGCGGTAGCGGGCGAAGCCCGCTTCGGAAAGGCCCGCGGGCTCGATCCGGCGGCCGGGCAGCGCCTCGGCGTGGGGCGCCGCATCGGGACCGGTTTCGAAGATCGCGGTGGTTCCCGGCATGGATACGAAACCCCAGTCGGCACGCAACCCGATAGTCGTGCCAGGGTCGTGGTCGGCAAGGTAGCGGATCAGCACCTCGCGGTTGGTGAGATCGGAGGCGAAGACGATGTTGCCCTCGTGGCAGCCCGGAAAGCCGCCACCGCCCGCGCCGCGGTAGTCGTTGGTGACAACGAGGAAATGTGCGGCGTCGTCGAGCGCCGTGCCGCCGTGGTGCAGGTTGCGGATGCGATGCGCGTCGGGATCGATGAGCGCGCCCTCGGGCGTGTAGCGGGCGGGTTGCGAGAGGTCGATGTCGAAGCGCAGCCCGTCGAGCATGTCGAAGTGGTAGGGGCGGGCGTCGGGGTCGAGCAGCATGGCGTCGCGGCTGCCGGGCGCGATCCGGTGATAGATCGCCGCGCTGCGTTCAAGCCATTCGCGCAGGTCCGGCCCGGTGAGCCGCAGGATGCGCAGGAGGTTGGGGTACTCGTAGAGATCGGCGGCGTGGCGCAGGCAGAGGTCGCCCGCGGGGATGTCGCAGTAGTTCTCGGGCCCGCCGAGGCCGCCGGCGCGGAAGGGCGCGGCGGAGGAGACGATCGGCAGCCCCTCGTGGGCGGTGCCGCGCAGCTGTGCCTCGGCAAAGCGGCGCTGGGCCTCCTGCACCACGCGGATCGCGGGAGAGTCGCCGAGAAGCGCGAAGTAGCTGTGCAGCGGCGCGCTGCTGCGGCCGATGGGGCGGCGGATGTGGTCGATGGTGCGGTCATGGTCGGCGCGGCAAGCCGAGAGCACCTCAGGGTCGTCGGGGGTGGCGTCGCTGACGGCGGCGATGCGGGTGTCGTGGTCGCGGACGGCCCAGCCCTGCGGGGTCTGTTCGAGCAGGAGGTCGATCACGCCCGCATGGCGCGCGTTGAAGCCGGGCATGACCGAGGGGATGCCGCGCAGGGTGCCCTTCTGCGGGTCCGCGCCGGGGGTGCCGGCGTAGCTTTCGCCGGGAAAAAGCCTGTGGGCATGGCCGCTGATGATGGCGTCAATGCCGGGCAGGGCGGCGAGGTGGAGGGCGGCGTTTTCCATGCCGGGGCAGGGCTCGGCGTCGTCGATGCCCGAGTGGCAGAGGGCGATGACGATTTCGGCGCCCGCCTCGCGCAGCCGGGGGACCCAGTGGCGCGCGCTATCTAGGATGTCGCGCGCCTCGGCCCGGCCGCGCAGGTGCTTTGCGTCCCAGACCATGACCTGCGGCGTGGTCAGGCCCAGAAGGCCGATCCGGATCGGGCGGGGCAGGCCGGTCTCGTCGATCAGGGTGCGGTCGAGCAGGGTGAAGGGCGGGAAGATCGGGTCGTCGGCGTCAGGAGGGGTGCCGTGGCGGTGGAGGTTGGCGAGCACCACGGGGTGCCGGGCGCCGGACACGGCGGCCTGGAGCGCGGGCAGGCCGTAGTTGAATTCGTGGTTGCCCAGCGTGGCGCCGTCGTAGCCAAGCGCGTTCATCGCCGCGATCACCGGGTGCGGGCCGTCAGAGGGGGCGAAAGCCGCGATGTCGGCCATGGGTGTGCCCTGCAGGCAGTCGCCGTTGTCGAGAAGGAGACTGTTCGGGGCGGCGGCGCGCAGCTCGCGGATCAGGGTACCGAGGGGGGCGAGGCCACGTCCGGGGCAGGGTCTGTCGCGAAAGTAGTCGTGGGGCCAGATCTGGGCGTGCAGGTCCGAGGTCGCGATGAGGCGCAGGCGTGCGAGAGGGGCAGCTTTCTCGGGGGCGGGCGTCTCTGTCCTTTTGGTCGGCAAGGTCCGTCCTGACTTGGGTCGATGCACGGGGTGCGAGGCGAACAAAGCACACCGGCCCATTCACCGTGTCCCGCAGGACCCGGGCCGAGATCGTCTGCGTGAAAGGCGTACAGAAGCGGGGCGCGGGTAGCAATCGGCAGTTGTTTCCCCTTTTTATTTCCGTTGGTTCTCTGTCATCTGCCTGCAACAGGAGCGGGAATGCGATGCAACATGCAGAAGAGGTGACATTCGGCGGATCGGCGCTGGACCGTGCGGCGGAGATCCGCGGCGACGCGGAGGCGCTGGAGCGCGCGCGTGTGGACCCGCGGGCGCGGGTGGTGCTGGTCTGGCGGGGCAAGCCGCTGATGGAGGGCGAGGACGCGCTGTCGCTGGTGCGGCTGCCGGTGGACCATCCGGTGCTGGGCGGCATGGCGCCGCCGGTGCTGCTGGGGCGCGAGGACGGCGCGGCGGTCTTTGCCGCCGATATCTCGGACTGGGAGCCGGAGGCGCAGGATGCCGACCAGGTGGGCGGTTTCGTCGACACCTCCGAGCAGGTGCACCCGGCGCTGGAAGAGGGGCGCCGTTTCGTCGAGCTGCGGCGGGTGATGACGCGGCTGGGCCCGCGCGATGCGGAACTCGGCGCGACGGCGCGGGGGCTTTTCGCCTGGCACCAGAGCCACGGGTTCTGCGCGCGCTGCGGCGTGGCCTCGGACATGGTGCTGGCGGGGTGGCAGCGGCTTTGCCCGGCCTGCGGCGCGCATCATTTCCCGCGCACGGATCCGGTGGTGATCATGCTGATCACGCGGGGCAACGCGGCGCTGGTGGGCCGGTCACCGGGCTGGCCCGAGGGGATGTATTCCTGCCTGGCAGGCTTCGTGGAGCCGGGCGAGACCATAGAGGCGGCGGTGCGGCGCGAGGTCTTTGAGGAGGCGGGCGTGCGCGTGGGCGCGGTGCGCTACCTGGCCAGCCAGCCCTGGCCATTCCCGGCCTCGCTGATGATCGGCTGCCACGGGGTGGCTCTGACCGAGGAGATCGACATCGATCCGGTGGAAATCGAGGACGCCAGATGGGTGACCCGCGAAGAGGTGGCCGCGGCGATGGCCGGAGAACTGTCGTGGCTGATGCCTGCGCGGCGCGGCGCCATCGCCCAGTTCCTGCTTCGCAACTGGCTTGCGGACAGGCTCGACACGCGCTTAGGTTGAATGCAGAAAAAAGGTTAACGGCCCGTATGGAGTTGGAGTCACGGCAGGAACTTGAGGCGCCGCGAGACGAGGTCTTCGCGGCATTGAGCGATTTCCCGATGGTGGAGCGCAAGCTGATGCAGCAGGGCGTGGACATCCGGCGCTGCGCCGGGCCCGAGCCTGCGGGGAGCGGCACGCGCTGGAATGCGCGGTTCAAGCTTCAGGGCAAGCAGCGCGAGGCCGAGGTGACGCTGGAGCGCTATCAGCCCCCGCGCGAGATGGTCTTTGCGCTCTCCGTGGCGGGGATCGTTGCGCATCTGAAGATCGTCGTCGAGGCGCTGTCGGAGGATCGATGCCGTGTGATCGTCACCTGCGAGCTGGTGGCCAAGACGCTGTCGGCGCGACTGATGCTGCAGCCCCTGAAGCTGAACAGGGGCAAGGTGGAGCGCAAGGTTGATGCGCGCATCGCGGATTACGCCAGGGACCTTGAGGGCCGGTTGTCGCGTTCGGCCTGACCACGCTGCGCCCTCTGGATCGTCCGGGCCGGTGAGTATTTTGGGAGTGCTGACGTGAAGCTAGTGAGATACGGGATGCCGGGCGAGGAGCGCCCCGGTCTTATCGACGAGGCGGGTGCCCTGCGGGATCTGTCCTCCCACGTCGGGACCATCGACAGCAAGGCGCTGCGCCCCGAGGGGCTGGCCGCGCTGCGGGCGCTGGACCCGGAGTCGCTTCCCGAGGTGCGGGGCAACCCGCGGCTGGGCCCCTGCGTGGGCAACGTCGGCAAGCTGCTGGCGATCGGGCTGAACTACTCGGACCACGCCGCCGAAACCGGCATGGCGCTGCCGGAAGAACCCATCGTCTTTTCCAAGGCGACCTCCTGCATTTCGGGGCCGAACGACCCGGTGCAGATCCCGCGCGGATCGCGGAAGACCGACTGGGAGGTCGAGCTTGGCGTGGTGATCGGCAGGACCGCGAAATACATCAGCCCGGCGCAGGCGCTGGCGCATGTGGCGGGATATTGCGTCGTCAACGACGTGAGCGAGCGCGATTTCCAGACCGCGCGCTCGGGCCAGTGGATCAAGGGCAAGTCGCATGACACCTTCGGGCCGATCGGGCCCTGGCTGGTGACCGCGGACGAGGTGGCCGATCCGCAGGATCTGGACATGTGGCTCGACGTGAACGGCACGCGGATGCAGACGGGCAGCACGGCGACCATGCATTTCGGCGTGGCCGAGATCATCGCGCATCTGTCGCAGTTCCTGACCCTGCATCCGGGCGACGTGATCGCCACCGGCACGCCGCCGGGTGTGGGCATGGGGCAGAAACCGCCGGTCTTCCTGCGCGAGGGCGATGTGATGGAGCTGTCGGTCGAGGGTCTTGGCGTGCAGCAGCAGACCGTGGTGCAGGCTTGAGGGGGCTGGCGCTGCTTCTGGGCTGGCTGACGCTGGCCGCGCCGGTCGCGGCGCACGAGTTCTGGATCGACGGCGAGAGCTACGAGATCGCCCCGGGCGAGGCTCTGCGCGCCGACCTGCGCGTGGGGGAGGATTTCGAGGGCGCGGCGTTTTCCTTCCTGCCGCCGAATTTCCGCCGGTTCGAGATCGCGCTGGGCGATGAGGTTCTGCCCGTCGAAGGGCGGCCCGGTGACCGGCCCGCGCTGGACATGGTGCTGCCGGGCGAAGGGCTGGCCGTGGTGGCGCATGTGACGCGCGACTACACCGTGGGTTACGACGATTGGGAGGCCTTCGTCCGCTTCGTGGACCACAAGGGCGAAGGCTGGGTGCCCGAGCGGCACCTTGCGCGGGGGCTGTCGCGCGAGGGCGTGCGCGAGCGCTACACCCGCTACGCCAAGAGCCTTGTTGCCATCGGCGATGGCGCGGGGCAGGACAGGCGCATGGGACTACTGACCGAGATCGTTGCGGGGGCGAACCCCTATATAGATGCGCTGGACGCCGGTCTTCCGGTGCAGGTTCTGCTCGAAGGCGCGCCGCGCGCCGACGAGCAGGTGGAGCTTTTCGCGCGCGGGCCCGAGGGCACTGTCACGATGACGCTGCACGAGACCGACGCCGAGGGGCGGGTCGTGCTGCCGGTCGAGGCGGGGCACGAATACCTCGTGAACTCGGTCACGCTGCGCGAGATCGAACCTGCCGCCGAAGGCGATCCCGCCTGGGAAAGCCTCTGGGCCTCGCTGACCTTCGCAGTGCCGCAATGACGATCGTGGAACGACTGGCCGGGGTGGTCGGCGCGCGCAACGCGCTGACCGGGGATGACGCGCAGGGCTACCGGCAGGATTGGACCGGCGCCTACGCCTGGGAGCCGCTTTGCGTGGTAAAGCCCGCCAGCACCGCCGAGGTATCGGAGGTCATGAAGATCGCGCATGAGACCGGCACGCCGGTGGTGCCGCTGGGCGGGCAGACGGGCCTGACCGGGGCGACCGAGGGGCAGGGCGCCATCATGCTTTCACTGGAGCGCATGACCGCCATCCGCGAGATCCGCGGGCCGGCGCGGCTGGCGATTGTCGAGGCGGGCGTGATCCTGACCGAGCTGCACGAGGCCGCCGAGGCCATGGGGCTGGCCTTTCCGCTGACCTTCGGGGCACGCGGGTCCGCGCGGATCGGCGGCGTTCTGTCCACGAACGCTGGCGGGTCGAACGTGGTGCGCTACGGGAATACGCGGGATCTTGTGCTCGGGCTCGAGGCGGTGCTGGCCGACGGCACCGTGGTCGATCTGATGAGCGAGCTGCACAAGGACAATTCGGGCTACAACCTCAAGCACCTGCTGATCGGGTCGGAGGGGACGCTGGGCGTCATCACCGCCGCGGTGGTCAAGCTGGTGCCGCGGCCGCGAGCCTTTGCCACGGCCATGGTGGCGGTCGAGACGCTGGACGATGCGCTGGACCTGCTGAACCGGTTGCAGGAGGCCTCGGGCGGGGCCGTCGAGGCCTTCGAATACATGTCGCCGCGCTATATGGCCGAATATCTTGCGCGGTTCCCCGAGGCGCGCGCGCCGTTCGAGAAGCCGCAGGAGGTGACGCTGCTGGTCGAACTGGGCGCCGTGGCGCCGCGCGATGCGGTGCCGGGCGACGACGGGCAGGTGCCCATGGCGGCGCTGCTGGAGCATGAGCTGGGCACGCTGCTGGAGGCCGGACGCCTGCGCGACGCGGTGGTGGCGCAGAACGATGCGCAGCGGGCCGAGATGTGGGCGCGGCGCGAGGCGGCGGCCGAGGTCGTGACCCGGGCCACGATGGTCAACAACGACATCGCGCTGCCGCTCGACAAGGTGTCGGTCTTCCTCGACGAGATGCCCGGCAAGCTGGCCACGCTCGACCCTGAGGCGGTGGTGCTAACGGTGGCGCATCTGGGCGACGGCAACCTCCACTACTCGGTCTGGCCGGGCAACACGGACCCCGGCGCGCGCGATGCGATCATGGAGGCGGTGGAGGAAGAGGTGCTGCGGCTGGGCGGGTCGTTCTCGGCCGAGCATGGCATCGGCCTGACCAAGCTGCCCTCGATGCGTCGCCGCAAGGACCCGGCGGCCCTGGCGGCCATGCGCGCGATCAAGGCGGCGCTCGACCCCAAGGGAATCCTCAACCCCGGCAAGCTGCTGCCGCCCGAGGGCTGAGGACTCAGCCCCGGCGGGCGGTGAGCGCCGCGATGCGTTCGCCCAGCGTCGCAAGTACGAAGAGAATCGCGGCGGTGCAGACGATGGTGGGGCCGGTGGGCGTGTCGAAGGTCCAGGCGCCCCAGAGCCCGCCGAGCGCCGCGATGCTGCCGGCGATGGCGGCGAGGATTGCCATGCGCTCGGGGCCGTTGGAGAGCGGCCTTGCGGCGGCGGCGGGGATGATGAGCATCGACACGATCAGCAGCGCGCCCACGACCTTGAGCGCGACGGCCACGACGATGGCGAGCGCCACCATCAACACGCGGCGTTCACGTTCCGGGTTGATGCCGGCGGCGTAGGCGAGGTCGGGGTTGAGCGTGGAAGTCAGCAGCGCCGACCAGCGCCAGCCGATGAGCAGCGCGACCAGCGCGGCGCCGGCCCAGATCACGGCCAGATCCCCGCGCGAGACGGCGAGGATGTCGCCGAAGAGATAGCCCATGAGGTCGATGCGCACGCCGCTCAGGAAGGACGCGGCCACGAGGCCCGCCGCCAGCGCCGTGTGGGCAAGCACGCCCAGCAGCGTGTCCGAGGCATGGGTGCGCCCGCTGAGGCCCGCGGTGACGAAGGCCATGAGCAGCGCGACCGACAGGGCGCCCGCGAAGATCGAGACCTCGAAGGTGAGCGCCAGCGCGACGCCGAGGATCGCGGCATGCGCCGTGGCATCACCGAAATAGGCCATGCGGCGCCAGACCACGAAGCAGCCGAGCGGTGCGGTGGCGAGCGCCACGCCAAGCCCGGCGAGGGCGGCGCGGACAAGGAAATCGTCGAGAAAGCTCATTCCGCGGCCTCGGGGTGGGTGTGGCTGCAGCCGTCGTGGTGGTGATGGTGGTCGTGGCCGCCGTCGTGACTGTGGCTGTGCTGGTGTTGGTAGAGTGCGAGGGCGCCCTGGGTGCCGGTGCCGAAGAGGGCCCGGTATTCCGGGGCTGAGGCCACGTGGCTGGGCGCGCCCTGGCAGCAGACGTGGCCATTCAGGCAGATCACCCGGTCCGAGGCCGCCATGACGACGTGCAGGTCGTGGCTGACCATGAGGATGCCGCAGCCCGTGTCCTGCCGGACCTGTTCGATCCGGCGGTAGAAGGCGGCGGCGCCGGGCTGGTCAAGGCCCTGCGTGGCCTCGTCGAGAATCAGAAGCTGCGGGTCGTTCAGCAGGGCGCGGGCCAGAAGGACGCGCTGGAACTGCCCGCCGGACAGGCCTGTCATGGGCCGGTTGCCGAGATCGCCTGCGCCGGACTGCACCAGCGCGTCCTGGGCTGCGGCATCGCTGACACGGTTGGGCAGATCGAGGAAGCGGCGCACGGGCATGGGCAGCGTGGCGTCGATCTGGAGTTTCTGGGGCACGTAGCCGATGCGCAGGCCGGGGGCGCGGGTGACGCGCCCGGCCGTGGGCTTCACGGCGCCGATCAGGGTGCGGGCCAGCGTCGACTTGCCCGAGCCGTTGGGCCCCACCACTGTCACGATCTCGCCCGCCTGCATCGCGAAGTCGACGCCCTGCAGTGCGCGGTGGCCGCCAAGACGGACGTCGACGCCCTTGAGTTCAACCAGGGTCATGCGGCGTTCCGGCAGTCGGGGCAGAGGCCCTCGGCCTCGATCACGGCGCGCTCGATCAGGAAGCCGGCCTCGGCCGCGGCCTTGTCGAGTTGGGCGCGTGGGGCGGCGCTGGCCTCGGCCACGGTGCGGCAGAGGCGGCAGATCAGGAAAGCGGGCGCATGTTCGGCGCCGGGGTAGGCGCAGGCGGTGAAGGCATTGAGCCGCTCGATGCGGTGGGCGAAGCCGTGGGACACTAGGAAGTCGAGCGCGCGGTAGGCGACGGGCGGCTGCGAACCCAGACCTTCGGCGCGCAGCACCTCGAGGATGTCGTAGGCGCCCATGGCGCGGTGCTGTTCGAGCAGGATCTCGAGCACGCGGCGGCGGACGGGGGTGAACTGGAGACCTTCCTCGGCACAGCGCGCCTCGGCCGCCGAGACGCCTTCGGCGATGCAGTGGCGGTGATCGTGGCTTTCGAATCCGATGGGATGCATGTCGGGCTCCGTCATTTTCGGGGTTGATATAGTATAACATCGCCTCTAACAAGCCCGCCAACGTGTTATAACATAACGGAGTGACGGAATGCGACGCAGCGATCTTTCGGTTTGTTCGGCCATGGCGATGACGGTTTTCGGGGTGCTCGCCGGGACGGCGCGGGCTGAGGTGCCCGTGGTGGCGGTCGACATCCCGCCGGTGCACGCGCTGGCGGCGCGCGTCATGGAGGGCGTGGGCGAGCCGCAACTGATCCTGCCGCCGGGCAGCTCGCCGCACTCGGCGTCGCTGCGGCCTTCGGAAGCGGGGATGCTCGAAGGCGCGGACGTGGTCTTCTGGGTCGGGCCGGAGCTGGCGCCCTGGCTGGGCGACACGCTGGAGACGCTGGCGGGCAATGCCGAGGTGGTGGAGTTGCTGGAAGTCGACGGCACACGAGTGCTGCAGTTCCGCGAGGGGCCGGTCTTTGGCGCGCATGAGCATGGGGATGACGACCATGACCACGGGCACGACGATGCGGATCACGATGACCATGACCACGAGGCGCACGGCGACGCGGATGATCATGCGGACGAGCATGCGCACGACGATCACGGCCACGACGAGGACCACGGCCATGACGACCATGGCCACGACGAAGACCATGACGAAACCCACGCCCACGACGACGGGCACGGGCACAGCCACGACGGCATCGACCCGCATGCCTGGCTCGACCCGGTGAACGCGCAGGCCTGGGTCGCGGCCATGGCCGAGACGCTGGCCGAGGCGGACCCCGAGAACGCCGAGACCTACCGCGCCAATGCCGAGGCCGCGCGCGGCGAGCTCGACGCGCTGATCGGCGAGATCGAGACGCAGCTCGAGGGGGCCGAGGGCGCGACGTTCTTCGTCTTCCACGACGCCTACCACTACTTCGAGGCGCGCTTCGGCGTGGAGGCCATGGGCTCGCTGTCGCTGAGCGATGCAAGCGATCCGAGCCCGCGGCGGCTGGCCGAGATCCGCGACACGATCCGTGCGGAGGGCGCCCATTGCGTCTTTGCCGAGCCTCAGTTCGACGATGGCATCGTTTCGGCCGTGGCGGACGGCAGCGGCGCGACCGTGGCGGTGATCGATCCGCTGGGCGTGGGGTTCGAGACCGGCGCCGGTCTTTACCCGGCGCTGCTGCGCGAGCTGTCGACGGCTTTCGCCGACTGCCGCTGATCGGCTTGCCCATGGCGGGGCGATGGATCACTCTGCGCGCATGACGCAAGATGACGTGATGCGCGCGGGGCCCCGCGCCCCCCTGCGCCGCCTGGCTCTGGCGGCGCTTTTCGTGCTGGGGGCGCAGGCTGTGGCGGCCGAGACGGTGACAGTCTTTGCCGCGGCGAGCCTGAAGACCGCGATGGACGGCATCGCCGCCCGTGTCGAGGACGCCACGGGCCAGGATGTGTCGGTGTCGCTGGCGGGGTCCTCGGTGCTGGCGCGGCAGATCCAGCAGGGGGCGCCGGCGGACATCTTCCTCTCGGCCAATACCGACTGGATGGACGTGCTGGAAGCTGACGGCCTGCTGGCCGAGGGCAGCCGGGTGGATCTTCTGTCAAACACGCTGGCTCTGGTCGCGCCCGCGCCGGCGGAATCCGTGGAGATCGGGCCCGAGACGGATCTTGCGGGGATGCTGGGCGAGGGGCGGCTGGCCATGGCCATGGTCGCGTCGGTCCCCGCGGGCATCTACGGAAAGGCGGCGCTCGAGTCGCTGGGGCTTTGGGACGACGTGGCGCCGCAGGTGGCGCAGGCCGACAACGTGCGCGCGGCGCTGGCGCTGGTGGCGCTGGGCGAGGCGCCCCTGGGCGTGGTCTACGGCACCGACGCCCGTGCCGAGCCGCGCGTGGGCGTGGTCGGCGCCTTTCCCGAGGACAGCCATCCCCCGATCACCTATCCGATGGCCCGCATCGTGGGGCACGAGGGCGCAGGCGTCGATGCCTTCCTGCAGTTCCTGCAGGGACCCGAGGCGGCGGAGGTCTTCGAGGGGCAAGGCTTTGTCCGGCTGGGCGGCTGAGCCATGGGCTGGCTGAGCCCCGAAGCCTGGCAGGCGGTGGCCTTGTCGCTGCGCGTGGCGCTCTGGGCGACGCTGGTGTCGCTGCCCTTCGGCATCTTCATCGCCTACGCGCTGGCCCGCTGGCGGTTTCCCGGGCGGGGGCTGCTGAACGGGCTGGTGCACCTGCCGCTGATCCTGCCGCCGGTGGTGACGGGCTACCTGCTGCTGCTGACGCTGGGCACGCGGGCGCCGGTGGGGGGCTTCCTGCAGGACATCGGCGTGGTCTTCGCCTTTCGCTGGACGGGGGCTGCGCTTGCGGCGGGGATCATGGCCTTTCCGCTGATGGTGCGGGCGATCCGGCTGTCGATCGAGGCGGTGGACGTGAAGCTGGAGCAGGCGGCGGGGACGCTGGGCGCCTCGCGCGCGATGGTTTTCCTGACGGTGACCCTGCCGCTGATCCTGCCGGGGATCGTGGCGGGCGCGGTGCTCGCCTTTGCCAAGGCCATGGGCGAATTCGGCGCGACGATCACCTTTGTCTCCAACATCCCCGGGCAGACCCAGACGCTGCCCTCGGCGATCTATGCCTTTCTGCAGGTGCCGGGGGCCGAGGGCGAGGTGGCGAAGCTGGTGCTTGTCTCTGTCGTGATCGCGCTGGCGGCGCTGGCGCTGGCCGAATGGGTCGGGCGCGCCGTGGCCGCGCGGGTGGCAGGGCGATGAGCCTGGAGGTCGCCCTGCGGCACCGGTTGGGAGACTTCCGGCTGGAGGCCGAGTTCGCGGCGCCCGAGGGCGTGACGGTGCTGTTCGGGCGGTCGGGGTCTGGCAAGACGAGCGTGGTGAACGCCGTGGCAGGCCTGCTGCGCCCCGAGGCGGGGCGCGTCAACGTGGGCGCGCGGGTGCTGCAGGACAGCGCGCGGGGGCTCTGGCTGCCGCCGCATCGGCGCAGGCTGGGCTATGTGTTCCAGGAGGCGCGGCTGTTCCCGCACCTGACCGTTGCTCAGAATCTGCGGTTCGGGCGCTGGTTCGCGCCGCGCGGGGCGGCCCTGCCCGACGAGGGGCGCGTGGTCGAGATGCTGGGCATCGGGGCGCTGCTGAAGCGGCGGCCCGGGCAGCTTTCGGGCGGCGAGCGTCAGCGTGTGGCCATCGGGCGGGCGCTGCTGGCGGGGCCCGAGCTGCTGCTGGCCGACGAGCCGCTGGCGGCACTGGACGAGGCGCGCAAGGCCGAGATCCTGCCCTACTTCGAGCGGCTGCGGGACGAGGCCATGGTGCCCGTGCTTTACGTCACCCATTCGCCCGCCGAGGTGGCGCGGCTGGCGACCACGGTGGTGGTGCTGGAGGACGGGTGCGTGCGGGCCGCAGGCCCTGCGGCCGAGGTGATGAGCGATCCGCACGTGATGCCGTTGGGCTCTGCCGAGGCGGGCGCGGTGCTTGTGGCGCGGGTGGTGGCGCATCACGCCGACGGGCTGAGCGAGCTGGAGGCCGGGGGCCATGCGCTCTGGGTGCCGCGGGTGGCCGCGGCACCGGGGACGGAGCTGCGGCTGCGTATCAGGGCGCAGGACGTGATGCTGGCGCTGGGACGGCCCGAGGGGATCTCGGCGCTGAACGTGCTGCCCTGCACCGTGTCCGAGGTGCGCCGGGGCGAGGGGCCGGGCGCCATGGTGCAGCTTCAGGCGCCGGGCGGGCGGATCCTGTCGCGGATCACCGGCCGGTCGGCCGAGGCCCTGGGACTGGCGCCGGGGCTGCGCGTGCATGCGGTGCTGAAGGCGGTTTCCGTGGCGCGCGACAGCGTCGGGGGGCACGGGGACGCCGGACATGCAAAGGGGGCCGTCGACGCGGCCCCCCGATCCCCTTCAGGCAGGGGATGAAAGCTTATTGCAGCTCGAGGTTGGTCGCGCTTTCGCGGCCGTCACGGCCAGCCTGCAGCTCGTAG
>CAYNKL010000090.1:0-13350 GCA_964397775.1 uncultured Rhodobacterales bacterium
ACGTAGAACCGCTGCGGTACTCCGAGGGAAAGCGCGTCCTTCGCACGGGTCATTGCCACGTAGAGCAGGCGGCGCTCCTCCTCGAGGTCATCCGTCGTGCCCGCGCCGAGGTCGGACGGGATGCAGCCATCCACGGCGTTCAGCACATGCACCGATTTCCATTCCTGTCCCTTCGCGGAATGGATGGTGGAGAGGATCAGGTAGTCCTCGTCCTTGAGCGGCACGCCGGCCTGATCGCTGGTCGCATCCGGAGGATCCAGCGCGAGATCGGTGAGAAAGGTCTCGGCCGTGGGGTAGCCCGTGGCGATCTGTTCGAGCTGAAGAAGGTCCGCGCGGCGTGCTTCGGCATCCTCGTGGAGCCGGTCGAGATGTGGCTCGTACCAGGCGCGTGCGAGGCTCAGTGCGGCGGGCCAGGGGGCGTCCGTGGTCAGCGCCTCGACCAGCGCTGGCCAGTCCATCGTGGCGCGTGGCGGGGCAGGTACCTCGGCAAGCGCGCCGCGCGGATCGGCGGAGAGGTCCAGCGCTTCGAGCACGCGGCCCGCCGCCTTGGGGCCCACACCGGGCACAAGCTGAAGCACCCTGAATCCCGCCACCCGGTCGCGGGGATTGCGCGAGAGGCGCAGGAAGGCCAGCAGGTCCTTCACATGGGCGCTGTCGAGGAACTTCAGTCCGCCGAATTTCACATAAGGTACGTTGCGCCGGGTGAGCTCCGCCTCGAGCTGGACCGAATGGCTCGAGGTCCGGAACAGCACCGCCTGATCCATCAGGCGTGTGCCCGTCTCGCGGGCTTCGAGCACCTGGTCGACGATGTGCCGCGCCTGATCGCCTTCGGTGGCATAGGTGACGATCCGGGGTTTCGCTCCACTGGCGCGGTCGGTCCAGAGATCCTTGGTAAAGCGTTCACGCGCCTCTCCGATCACGGCGTTGGCCGCGGCAAGAACCGGCTGGGTCGAGCGGTAGTTGCGGTCAAGGGTGATGACGTCGGCGCGCGGCTCGAAGCCTCCGGGAAAGTCGAGGATGTTGCGCACGGTGGCCGCGCGGAAGGCGTAGATCGACTGGGCGTCGTCGCCGACCACGGTCAGACCGCGACCGTCGGGCTTCAGCCCCTGCAGGATCCGCGCCTGAAGCCGGTTGGTATCCTGGTATTCGTCGATGAGCACGTGGTCCCATGTGTCGCCCACATGAGCGGCAAAGGCCGGGTCGGCCATGACCTGGGCCCAGGCCAGAAGCAGGTCGTCGTAATCGAGCACATTCTGCGCCTGCTTGGCCTCGACGTAGGCCCCGAACAGCCGCTTCAGCTCCCGTTCCCAGCCGGCGCACCAGGGGAAATGATCCCGCAGGACTTCGGCCAACGGCGCCTCGGAGTTCACCGTGCGCGAATAGATCGCGAGACAGGTGCCCTTGGCCGGAAAGCGGCTTTCAGTCTGCGACAGGCCCAGCCCATGGCGGCAGAGGTTCATCAGGTCGGCGCTGTCCTCGCGATCGTGGATCGAGAAATCCGGATCGAGCCCGATCGCGAGGGCATTCTCGCGCAGGATTCGCGCGCCGATGCCGTGGAAGGTGCCGGCCCAGAGCAGCGCCTCGGCCGCGATGCCGGTACCGAGCGCCTGCGCGGTGATGCGCTCGACCCGGCGGGTCAGCTCGGCCGCGGCGCGGCGGGAGAATGTCATCAGCAGGATGCGCCGCGGATCGGCGCCGTTGACCAGTAGGTGTGCGACCCGGTGGGCCAGAGTGCTGGTCTTGCCCGAGCCGGCGCCCGCGATCACCAGAAGCGGCGGGGCAGGGGCATCCCCGGCGACACCGTATTCCACGGCGGCACGCTGGTTGTCGTTGAGCTTGTCCAGATAGCCTGCCGTTCCCATACCCGTGCCCCTTCGCGCTTTTGGAACAAAGCCTAACGTAGAATGAACGTAATGGGAACATAAGCCGGGTTTGGTCGAGCCTGCATGTCAATAGTTGCGAAAATCGGATCTGTGGGTCTAAGATTTTCGCCAGATGCAACAAAGGTCCGCATGAACCTCAAAGGGCTCTATCTTTTCCGGCTGGTGGTCGCGACGGGATCGCTGTCCGAGGCGGCGGACCGGATGAATCTCTCGCCCTCCGCGGCGAGCCGCCTACTGTCCCAGCTCGAATCGGATCTGTCGCTGACGCTTTTCTCGCGGGCGCGCCGGGCGCTGTCGCTGACCGAGGAAGGGACGCTGTTCTACCAGCAGGTCGCCAACACGCTCGACGGGCTCGACGAGATCCCGCTCATCGCGCGGGACCTGCGCAACCGGACGCGGAACTGGCTGTCGGTGGTGACGGCAGCACCTCTGGCCAACAGCCTCGTCGTGCCGACCATCGCCCGGATCCGGAACGACAACGCGGAGCTGCAGTGCACCCTGCACATCGAGAGCCGCTTCGAAATCGAAAGCAAGGTCGCGGCGCGCGGCTACAACATCGGCCTGATTTCCCTGCCGGTCGAGAACGAGATCATTCCCATCGACATCATGCCGGTGCTGCGCAGCAGGATGGCGGTGCTCATGCCCGAGGATCACCCATTGGCGGCACAGGACGAGGTCGCCGTGCAGCAGCTCGACGGGGTGCCTCTGGTCACGCTGGCGGCGGGGCAGCGCTGGCGCAACCGGCTGGAAGAGGTGATGGGCGAAGCGGGCCTGCGCCCCCGGATCTCGTTCGAGACGGGGTCGACGCTGGTCACGGTCGAAATGGTGCGGCAGGGGCTTGGCCTGACGCTGATCGACGCGGTGACGCTGCCGCCCTCGGCGCAGGCCGGCCTGGCGGTGCGGCCGCTCGAGGGGGATCACTGGATCACCTACGCGAGCCTTCATGCCAAGGGCCCGCGGGCGGAGCTTGGCGACGTCTTCCTCGACGCGCTTTCGGCCCACGTGGAGCAGCGGCGGGCCGCGGAAGTGCGGACCGCCGATCTTGTCTACCTGATCTGACCTTTCAGCTTGTCCGAAAGCCCACGGGCCATGGCGGCCGCGTCACGCGCGATGCGGATGCTGTCGCCGCAGTAGCCTGCGGGATCGAGTGCTTCGGTGATCTCTTCCGCGGTGAAGTGATCGCGCAGCACCGGATCGGCCATAAGCGCGTCTGCGAGCGTCGGCGTGGCCTCGGAACGGGCTTCGAAGGCGTGGTGGATCAGGTCATGGGCCTGCGCCCTGCCGGTGCGCGGGGCCAGCAGCATCATCAGCCGCTCGGTGGCGATGGCTCCGCCGGTGAGGCCTGCGTTGCGCTCCATCCTTGCCGGGTTGACCGCGATACGCTGCAGCAGTGCCGCGAACCTGTCAGCCATCTCCCAGGCCAGCGGGATCGCTCGGTCCGTCAATGATCCCAGCAGCTGGTTTGTCGCGCTGTCGCCCTCGTGGCTGGAGCGGCCGGTTTCCATCGCTGGCGCGGCGAGGTTGCGCAGCTCTGCGGCATCGGCCAGCACCCGGACCACGTACTTCGGGTTCACCTTGTGCGGCATCGTCGAGGAGCCCACCGTGCCCGGGTCGAGCGTTTCCGAGATCTCGCCGATTTCCTCGGTCATCAGCAGGTAGAGCTCGGACGCGATCCGCTCGACCGTCATGGCCAGCAGCGACAGTTGGGCAATGTAGTCGGCAAAGAGGTCGTTGTTGACGCGGCCCGGCACCAATAGGTCGCCAAGGCCGAAGCGCGCCGCAAGGCGGCGGTTCAGCTCTCGCCCCTCGCCGCCGAAGGCATGCATAGCGCCGACGGCGCCACCGAAGGGCAGAACGAACAGCCGCGTGCCGCCGCCGTCGAGCCGGTCGAGCGCGCGGGACAGTTCCTCTATCCAGCCGGCGACCTTGAAGCCGAAAGTGATCGGTAGCGCATGCTGGCGATTGGTGCGGCCGGCCATGATGGTCGTCGCGTGGGTATCGGCCATCTCGGCAAGTTGCGCCAGGCTCGCGGCCAGCGCCTTGCGGATCGCGCTGTCGGCCTCGCGGATGAGCAGGATGCGCCCGGTCTGCACGACGTTCTGCGTCGTCGCGCCCCAATGGACCCAGGCGCCGGCCTCGCCCGCCGCGCGCCCCAGAAGCCGCGTCAGTGACAGGATAGGCGCGTGGGTCACCCTGATGTCGGCCTCGAGCGCCTCGATCCCGATGAGGTCGAGCCGCGCGGCGGCGCGGATGCCGTCGGCGGCCTCCTGCGGGATCATGCCCATCTCGGCCTGCACTTCGGCCAGGGCGGCTTCGACGTCGAGCCAGGACTGCCAGAGCGTTTCGCGGGCGAAGAGGGTCGCGGGGGTCAGGCCCGGCGTGCTCAGCTTCATTGCGCCACCTGCGCGTGCCGGGGCGCTTGCTCGAAGCGCGGGGCCGCCGCCAGAAGGCGCGCGGTGTAGTCGTCGGTCGGATTGGCCAGCACGGATGCGGCAGTGCCTTCCTCGACAATGCGGCCTTGGTACATGACGGCCACGCGGTCTGCGACCTCGTGCACCACGGCCATGTCGTGTGTGATCAGCAGGCAGGTCAGGCCCATTTCCGCGCGCAAGTCGTCCAGCAGTTCGAGGATCTGCGCCTGCACAGACACATCGAGCGCCGATGTCGGTTCGTCGCAGATCAGCGCCTCGGGGCGGGTGACGAGCGCCCGGGCAATGGCAATCCGCTGCCGCTGCCCGCCGGAGAGCTGCGAGGGATAGGCGTGGAGCAGCCGCGCCGGCAGGCGGACATGCTCCATCGCCTCGCGGACCGCGGCCATGCGCGAGGTGCTGTCGCCCTCGCCGCGCAGGACGAGCGGGCGGGCGATGATCTCGGCCAGCCTCCGCCGCGGGTTGAGAGAGGTGTAGGGGTCCTGGAAGACGGGCTGCACGAAACGGGCACGCTCCATCGGCGAAAGGTTGGAGAGCGGTCGCCCGAGCATGGAGACCTCGCCGGAACTCGGTTCGTCGAGACCCAGCAGAATGCGGGCGAGCGTCGATTTGCCGGATCCGCTTTCCCCGATCAGCGCCAGCGTCTCGCCGCGTTTCACGGACAGGCTCACGCCATCGAGTGCACGTGTCTCGCTGCGCGGGCCGAAGAGCCCCTTGCGGGAAGAGAAGACGCGGCTGACATCGCGGGCGGCGATGACCTCCTCGTCCGCGGGCGTGGCACCGGCCGCGTGCGCGGGGGCGCCGTCGATGCGCGGAATCGCGGCGAGCAGCTTCTTGGTGTACTCGTGTTGGGGGGCGAAGAGCACGCGGTTCGCGCTGCCCTGTTCCACCATCTCGCCCATGTACATCACCGCGACCTTGTCGGTGCGCTGGGCGACCACGGCCAGGTCGTGCGAGATCAGGATCAGGCCCATCTGCCGCTCGCGCCGGAGATCGTCGAGCAGGTCGAGGATCTGCGCCTGCACCGTCACGTCGAGTGCGGTGGTGGGTTCGTCCGCGATGAGAAGGTCGGGGTCCAGCATCAGCGTCATGGCGATCATCACCCGCTGACGCTGGCCGCCCGACATCTGGTGCGGGAACTGGTCCATGCGAGCCGCCGGATCCGGGATGCCGACCCGGTCGAGCAGGTCGACCGCCTTCTGACGCGCGGCCTTGGCCGAGAGAAGCCCGCGGGCGACCGCGGCCTCGGTCATCTGGCGGCCGACCGTGTAGACCGGGTTGAGCGAGGTCATGGGCTCCTGAAAGATCATGCCGATGCGCGGCCCGGCGATCCGGCTGGAGAAGGTGGCATCGTCCAGCTCCGGCAGTTCCTGCCCGTCGAAACGCAGGGCGGTGGCGCTGCAGGTCGCGCTACGGGGCAGCAATCGCATGAGCGCCAGCGCGGTCATGGACTTGCCCGAGCCGCTTTCGCCGACGATCCCCAGCGCCTCGCCCCGGTCGAGCGAGAGGGTCACGTCCTTGACGGCATGAAGCTTGCCGCCCGGCAGGGTGAGCGAGATGTCGAGGTTTCGGATGTCGAGAAGCCCGGTCATTCGTTGCGTCCTTCCGGCGAGGTGATGTCGCGCAGCCCGTCGCCCATGAGGTTGGCGCCGATGACCAGCAGGAAGAGGCAGATGCCCGGCAGGACCACCAGCCAGGGGCGGTAGAACATGGCCTGCTTGCCCTCGGCGATCATCAGACCCCACGAGGGGGTAGGGGGCTGGATGCCCACGCCTAGGAAGCTCAGCGAGCTCTCGGCGAGGATGGCGATGCCCAGTTCGAAGGTGAAGATCACGATAATCGAGCTGAGCAGGTTCGGCAGGATCTCGTGCCAGATGATCTGCCGCGATGTGGCGCCCGAGGCGGCCGCGGCGGCGACGTAGTCGAGCGAGCGGATGCGCTGGGTCGCGGCGCGGGTGACCACCAGGTAGTAGGTCCAGTGCAGCACGCCGACGATGCCGATCACGACCCAGATCGACGGGCCGATGATGAAGACCAGCGCCATGGCCAGAAGCAGGCCCGGCAGGGCAAGCTGCGCCGTCAGCAGGAAGCTGATGCCATGGTCGATCCAGCCGCCGAAATAGCCCGCGATGACGCCAAGCGTGACGCCGATGAAAAGCCCGACGGCGGCGGCGCCGAGGCCGATGGTGATCGACACGCGCGTGCCGTAGATCAGCCGGCTGAGATAGTCGCGCCCGTTCTGGTCGGTGCCGAGCAGGTATTCCCAGCTGCCGCCTTCGCTCCAGACCGGTGGCATCATCCGCGAGGACAGCGACTGCGCGTAGGGGTCGTGCGGCGCGATCAGCGGGGCGAAGATCGCCACCAGCGCGATGAGAAGGATCAGGCTGGCGCCGATCAGAAACCCGGTGTGGCCGAACATGCGCTGCCGGAAGATCTGGCCCGGGGTCAGCGCGATGATCTCGCCGTCGCCCTCGACGGCGGAAAGGGTGATGTCTGTCGTGGTCATCCGATCCGGATCCTCGGGTCCAGTGCCGCATTCAGGATGTCGGCAAGAAGGTTCATGGCGACAAAGACGATGGCGAAGACGAAGATCAGCATCTGCACGGTCGGGATGTCCGCCCCGAGGATGGATTCCAGCGCCAGTCGCCCCAGTCCGTTGATGGCGAAGATGCTCTCGGTGATGACCGAGCCGCCGAATTTCTGGCCCAGCTGCACCGCGAGCACCGAGATCACCGGCAGGATCGCGTTTCGCAGCGCGTGTCTGCGCAGAAGCTGCCAGCCGCGGAATCCCTTGGACCGCGCGGTGCGGATGTAATCGGCACCCATCACCTCGATCAGGCCGGTCCGCGTCAGCCGCATCACCGCCGGGACCGACGAGGCGCCAAGCACGAAGGCCGGTAGGACGAAGTGTTTCCAGCTGCTGTCGCCCGAGACCGGGAAGATCGGGATCATCACGCCGAAGAGGATGATCATGATCAGGCCGAGCCAGAAGTTGGGCACTGCCTGGGCCGAGACGGCCACGCCGAGCGCGAAACGGTCGATCCAGCTATTCGGGTTCAGCGCAGCGAGGGCACCCAGCGGAATGGCGATGAGGATCGTGACGGCGAGGGCCGAGAAGGCCAGCGTGATGGTCTCGTCCGCGCGGTCGGCGACGAGCGATGCCACCGGCTGATGCCAGTAGTAGCTTTCGCCGAAGTCGCCCTGCAGCACGCCGCCGAGCCAGTCGAAGTAGCGGACGGAAAGCGGGCGGTCGAGCCCGTAGCGGGCGCGGATCGTCTCGATCACATCGGCGGTGGCGTCCTCGCCCGCGATGGCCTGCGCAGGATCGGCGGCGACGTTCAGCAAGAGAAAGGCAGCGAGCGAGACGGTGAAGGCGACGAGCAGGGCAAGAAGCCCGCGAAGCGCGATGTATCTCAACATGGGATGGGTCCTCCGGTGGGCGGCGGCCTGTGGTGGCCGCCGCGAGGATCAGGTCACTTCCAGCTGGCGTTCTGCGGACGGGGCAGCCCGTCGGGATCCAGCGGGAATTCCAGCTCGGGCGACACGAGGTAGTTCGCCGAGTAGGAGAAGAGCGGCGCCCAGTAGGCCTCGTCGGCGATCCTGCCGATCGCCTCGGAGTAGATCTTCTTGCGCTCGGCCGGATCTGCGGTCTTCTCGGCTGCGAAGACCAGCTCTGCCAGCTCCTCGTCGCCCGACATGTTGCGGTCGCTCTCGGGATCGAAGTGGATCCGCGCGATGGCCGCTGTGTCGGCCGTGCCGCCCGAGCCCCATGTGCCAAAATAGGCGGGAATCTCGCGCGCGGCTCGCGCCTGGTTGAGGCTCTCGAGCTTCACATAGCGCAGGTTGACGTCGATCCCGACGGCGGTCAGGTCCGCGGCAATGGCCTCGGCCGCCGCCTTGTCGCGGTAGGCCCAGAGCTCCAGCGGAAAGCCGTCGGCGTAGCCCGCTTCGGCCAGAAGCGCCTTCGCACGTTCGGGGTCGTACTCGTAGGCCGGCACATCCTGGTCGCAACCGAACTGCGCCGGGTGGCAGGCAGTGTGGATCGCCTCGGCCGACCCGCCGATGAGATATTCGGCCATTTCCTCGGTGTTGAGCGCGTGGTTGATGGCGCGGCGGACCTTCACGTCGGTCAGCGGGCCGTCGGGATCGGTATAGCCGTGCGCGTCGAGCACCAGAAAGCCCACCCGCAGGTCGGGGCCGCTGAGATGCTTGGCCATGGGGGTCGCGCCAAGGCTTTCGGCAAGATCCAGAGGAACCTTGAACATCCAGTCGATGCCGCCCGACATGAGCTCGGCCTGCTGCGTGCCGATGTCGGGGATGTTGCGGACCACGACATTCTCGATCGCGGGTTTCTCGCCGAAGAAGTCCTCGAAGCGTTCCAGAACCAGCTCGGTGCCCGGCTCGAAGCTGACCACCTTGTAGGGGCCGGTTCCGATGAGGTCGCTCGACATCGCGTCGCGGTCGATCTCCTGGCCCTCGCCGTAGGTGCCGTCCTTGCGGACCATGATCCGGTTGGCCATGTCGCGCAGCACCAGCGGATAGACAGACTGCAGGTGAAAGCGGATGGTGTTCGGGCCGGTGACCTCGGCATTGTCCAGCCAGCGGTCGACGACGCCAGAGGCGTTGGATTCGCTTTCGGGGTTCTTGATCCAGTTGTAGGTGTAGGCGACGTCCTCGGCATCAAGCGGCGTGCCATCGTGGAACAGCACATCGTCGCGCAGCGTCACGTCGAGCGTCAGATCGTCCACCCACTCGTAGCCGGTGGCGATGGAGGGATTGACCTCCTGCGTCTCGGGGTCGAGCTCGAAGAGCGTGGCGTCGGTGAGCTGCGCAAGGATGATGTATTCGCGCTTGGTCGTGTAGTTGTAGTCGAGGTTCAGGGTTTCCTCGGACATGGCCATGCGAAGCGTGTCGTCCGCGGGTCCGGCAGATGCGGGACCGGTGACGGTGGCGAGTGCAAGGGCACTCGCGGCGCAGAGACTGCGCCAGCGTGCGATATGCATAAGTCTCCTCCCTTATTGTGCAGGAAGGGTACCAGCGACACCTGCGTGTTATAACTGCAAATGTGGGGACGACAGTTGCGCTCAGTGCAGCAGTTGGGTGTGATTGCCTTTGCCGTCCTCTGAGTTGGGTGATCAGCCCGAGACGAGCCCGCCATCGACGATCAGGCACTGCCCGGTGACGGCCCGTGCCCAGGGCGAGGCGAAGAACAGTGCCGCGTCGGCAAGTTCCTCCGGCGTCGTGACGCGACCCAGCGGTGTCTGCTGCGCGATCATGTCGAAGACCGCCTCCGGCGTCGCCGCGCTGGCGTCGGTCGTACGAAGCAGCCCGCCCGCGATCATGTTGACCGTCACGCCCATGGGGCCGAGTTCCCGCGCGGCAGTCCGGGTGAAGCCCAGCAGCGCTGCCTTGGCGGCGGTATAATCGTGGTAGGGGACCACCGGATTCTGCACGAGGTTGCTGCCGATGGTGATGACGCACCCGCCGGATTGTCGGAACTGCGGTTGCAAGGCACGGATCGCGTTGAGCGCGCCGCCCACCGCCACCTCGGTCTGTGCGGCGATGTCGGCCCATCCAAGCGTATCGAGATGTGGCCGGGCGTCGCCGTTGAAGGAGAAATCGGCCAGCGCATTATGAACCAGAACCGTTGGTGCGCCGAGTTGTTCGGTGATCTGTCCGACCATCCTAGCGACGGCCTCGGCATCGGTCACATCCGCCTTGAAGGCCGCAGCGCGCGGGCCAAGCTCCTCGGCAAGCGCAAGCGCTTCCTTGGCGCTGCGGCGGTAGTTCAGGGCAACGCTCGCCCCCTCGCGGGCGAAGGCCCGGGCCAGTGCCGCGCCCAGCCCGCGCCCCGCGCCGGTGATGAGAACGGTCCTGTCGGCGATCGTATCAGTCATTGTCATGCCCCTAGTTGGATTGTGTGAAAGTGATTGACCGGCCCATGCCCGCTGCCGACCGAGAGACGCCCCGCATCAGCGATGGCGGCGGCGACATAGGCCTTGGCGCGCCGCGCCGCGTCTTCGAGCGGGAGGCCATGACCGAGCGCGGTGGCAAGAGCCGACGAAAGTGTGCAGCCGGTCCCATGCGTGTTGCGTGTTGCGTGTCGCGTGCCCTCGATCCAGACCGCGCCCTCGCGGCGCGCCAGCAGGTCGGGGCAGCCATCGCCGGGCAGATGCCCGCCTTTCAGCAGCACCGCGGCGGGCCCAAGGGCCAGCAGCGCGGCGGCCTGCGCCTGCATTTCGTCGCGCGTCGTCGGCGTGGTTTCCCCAAGCAGGTCGCCCGCTTCGGGCAGGTTCGGCGTGATGACGGTGGCCATGGGCAGCAGGGCGTCGCGCAGCGCCAGAACCGCATCGGCGGCCAGCAGTCGGTCGCCCCCCTTGGCCACCATCACGGGGTCGAGCACGATGGGGGCCTCGATCCCCTCAAGCGCCCTGGCGACCACCTCCACAACTTCCGCGCTGCCGAGCATGCCGATCTTCACGGCGTCGATGCGGATGTCCTCACGGATCGCCGCGATCTGGTCGCGGACAAGGCCCGGGGCGGTCACTTCGAACCCCGTAACCCCTTGCGTGTTCTGCGCCGTCAGCGCGGTGATGGCGGCCATTGCGTAGCCGCCCTCGGCCGAGATGGTCTTGATGTCGGCCTGGATGCCGGCGCCGCCCGAGGGATCGGAGCCGGCAATGGATAGGATGTTGGGGATCATGTCTTGCTCCATGCCTCCAGAAGGGCGCGTGTCGCGGCTTCGGGGTCGGCCGCGCGGGTCACGGCGGAGACGACCGCCATGCCGGACACGCCGGTTTTCTTCAGGGCGGGTGTGTCCTCTGCGGTGATCCCCCCGATGGCGACGGAGGGCACCGGGGATGCGGCGGCGATGGCGGCGATGCCTTCGAAGCCCAGCGGACTGGCCGCATCGGGCTTGGTCGCGGTGGCGCGAAGCGGGCCGATCCCGATGTAGTCGACGCCTTCGGGGATGGCCGCGCATTGCGGCAACGCGTCGATCGACAACCCCAGCAGAGCCTTCGGTGCGATCTGCGCACGGGCAGCGCGCGCATCGCCGTCACCTTGCCCGATGTGAAGGTCCGCGCCGGTGTCGCGCGCCACCGCGACACGATCGTTCACGAAGACGCGCACCCCGAGCGGTGCGAGTTCGGCCATGATCTCGCGGGTCAGCACGGCGATCTCGGCGTCGCTCGCGCCCTTGTCGCGGATCTGGACCGCCCAGGCGCCGCCGCGGGCGGCAGCGCGGGCCTGGTCGGGGACGGAATGCGGACTGCCGGGGTCTGTCACGACATAAACAGGGCCGATCATGTCGCGGCCTCCACGCGCGCGGCTGCATCGAGATCCGCCGCAGTAATGGCGTGAAGCGCATCCAGGAAGGCCGGCATGAAGCTGCCCGGGCCGGACGCCGCGGCCCCTGCGATCTCACCCGCCGCCCCGTAGTAGGCGAGCGCCGCTGCGGTGGCCTCCAACGCCGGCTGGTCGACGCAGAAGGCCGCGATGACGCCGTTCAGCGAACAGCCCATGACGGTAATGCGGCCCATAAGCGGATGGCCGTTGGAGACCCGAAGCGCCTGTTTCCCGTCGGTGACGTAGTCGACCGGGCCCGAGACCGCGACGATGCCGCCCGTCCGGCCCGCCAATTGCCGGGCTGCCTGTTCCGCATCGGCGACGCTGTCGCCGGCATCGACCCCGCGGGCGCGACCCTCGAGACCGGCAAGCGTCATGATCTCGGAGGCATTCCCCCGCACGACGGTCGGGTGCAGATCGAGCAGCCGGTCCGAGAGTGCCTGCCGGAACCGTGTCGCGCCGACGCCCACCGGATCGAAGACCCAGGGCCGGCCGGCCTTCTGCATGACCCCGGCGGCCTCCTCCATCGACAGGCCCCACTCGGTCGAGGCTGTTCCGATGTTCACGGTCAGCGCCTGTGAGAGCGCGGCGAACTCGGCCACCTCTTCGCGGGCGTGCACCATGGCGGGCGACGCCCCTGCCGCAAGCAGGACGTTCGCCATGACATTCATCGCGACGAAATTGGTGATGTTGTGGACGAGGGGCGCGCGGTCGCGCATCCCGGTCAGTCTGTCTCCGCAAGTCTGCATCTTGCCTCCTCGCCGGCGGCGAGGTGCAAGGCACGCGGAGTCCCGACAGAGGGAGCGCCCTTGCAGCTTCCTCCGCCGGCATGATCCGGTTCAGGTTCAAAGGGTGCTTCTCAGCCCGCATGTCGCGGACGCCCCTGCTGCGTGTCGGCACAGAACGCGTTTCGCCCGGACCTGTCAACGGTGCGTTGGGAGGCGTTACGGTTTCCGCTCCATGGGAAAGGCAACGTTAGCCTTTTCAACGCAGGTTGTGCGAAGTCCGGCGCGGCGCCGGTGGAACCGGAGGCATCTCATGACACGCTGGCTCTTGGCCCTCGTTCTGGCCGTAACCTGCACTGTACCGGTGGCGCGGGCGCTCGAAATGCCTGAAGGGCGTGTCGTGCTCACCGTGTCCGGCGATATCGACGTCACCAACGATGGCGATGTGGCGCGTTTCGATATCGACATGCTTCGGGCTCTCGACTGGCGCGAGATCACCACTTTCACCGCCTTCACTAACGGGCCGCAGCAGTTCGCGGGCCCCACGCTCTCCTCGCTTCTGGACGCGCTGGGCGTTGAGGGGGGCACCCTGCGCGCCCGTGCGGTCAATGACTACTCTGTTGAGATCCCGGTCGCGCATGCGGCGGCGCACGACGTTCTTATCGCGGCAGAGCATGGCGGGAAGCCAATGCGCGTCCGCGACAAGGGGCCCCTCTGGATCGTCTATCCGCTGTCCGAGGCGAAGGCGCAGGACAACACCTTCAACACCGAGATGATCTGGCAGCTGACCGAGATCGAGGTTCTGCCCTAGGCGCCTGTCATGCGGGTGTGGCTGGTCGAGAACCTCAGGCTCCTGCGGGCGGTGGTGGCGATCTGCGCCGCCATGGCGCTCGCGGGCGTACTGATGGTGCATCAGGGCAACCAGCACACGGCGCGCGAAGCTGCCATCCTTGCGGTGAATGAAAC
>CAYNKL010000090.1:13360-16190 GCA_964397775.1 uncultured Rhodobacterales bacterium
GCCGACCTGATCGCCTATCAGGACGACCGCCGTGCCAAGTCGGATGTCGAGCTGCGTTTCGATGTTCTCTTGAGCAGGGTCGACCTGTTGCTGGAAGCAGAGTTCGGTCGCGACCTGGATTTCGACACGATGCTCCGTCGATACGAGGAGTTCCTCGAACAGGAGGAACCTCTGATCTATGACGCGGCGTCGATTCCGGACGAAGAGGTGTTTCGCATCGTCGGGGATCTCGGCGCGCTCGTTTCCGAAACGCGTGCCGCCTGGACACGTGCCTTTGCCGGAGAGCGCGTGCGGATGCGCTTCGCCGATCTCCGCCTTCACGCCGGTAGCCCGGTCACCGGCATCGTCATCACCCTGCTGGTTGGGCTGCTCATGCTCTACGTGTTGACCGAACTCTATCTTGCGGGCAGGGCGCAGCGTGTCGAGCGTGGCCTGCGCGAGGCAGCGGCCAGCGCCAACGCCGCCAAGACACGGTTCCTCGCCAATGTCAGCCACGAGGTCCGCACGCCGCTGAACGGAATCCTGGGGATGGCGACCGTGCTCGCGGAAACCGAGCTGACACCCGAGCAGGCCGACTGCGTGCGCGTGATCGACCAGTCGGGCGGGGTCTTGCTGAGCACGATCAATGACGTGCTCGACCTGTCCCGTGTCGAGGCCGGCGAATTGCACGTGGAAATGCGCCCCTACGTCCTGCGCGATCTCGTCGCCGCCTCGGTGGAGCTCTACGCCGCGACCGCACGCGAGAAAGGGCTGACCCTTACCTGCGAGGTCGCCGAGGATCTGCCGGAGGCGGTTCAGGGAGACGCCAGGCGCCTCCGGCAGGTGCTGCACAACCTCATTGCCAACGCGGTGAAGTTCACAACCGAAGGTGGGGTGTCCGTGCGTGCCAGCGCGGACGACGGTCGGCTTCGGATCGCGGTGGAAGATACGGGCCCGGGGGTGCCCCCGGAAGCTCGCGAGCGCATCTTCGAGCCCTTTGGGCAGGCGGATGCGAGCGTTACGCGCCAACACGGCGGCACCGGTCTGGGCCTCACGATTTCGCGGCAACTGTGCCAGGCGATGGGAGGCGGGCTCTGGCTGGGGCCGGGTGACGAGTGCGGCGCGACCTTCATCTGTGACCTGCCGCTCCAGCCCGCCGAAATCGCGCAAGAGGGCGCGGGCGAGGCCGGTGAAGGCGCCGGGCCCGACCTTGCGGGACTGCGGCTATTGGTGGCCGACGACAACGCCACCAACCGCAAGATCCTTGCCCGCTTCCTCGAACCTGCCGGGGCGCAGGTGGATTTCGCCGAAACCGGTCTCGCCGCGGTGCAACGCAGCCTCGGCATCCGCTATGACGCCATCCTGATGGACATCCAGATGCCCGAGATGGACGGCATGGCCGCCAGCCGCGAGATCCGGCGCCGCGAAGTACAGGCCGGCCTCCCTCCGGTCCGAATTGTCGCGGTCACGGCGAATGCCCTGCCGCACCAGGTGGCGGAATACCGCCGCGCCGGCATGGACGAGGTGCTGGTCAAGCCGCTGTCGAAGCGCAAGCTTCTGCGCGCGGTGCTGCCGGGGCCTTCCCCCCTTGCGGCCTGACGAACGGGGCTTGGCGCGAGGAAGCAAAGGCGCTAAGGAGCGGTCCTCGGAAGGCGTCGCGATTCGTGTCGCCCTTCGATTTCGTCCGAGACGGTGGGTCGGCCCCGCGGCAGCGTCCGCAAAGCCTTAATTCCTGCCTGAGACGGGAAGAGACATCTCTCCGGGCCGCTTTGCGGACCTCCGGCGTTTGTGATGTGACGACCCGATCGGACTTCTCGCCAGGGCAACCTGGCATGAACGAGCCGGAGGGTCCGCCCTCCAAACACTGGAGTAGAACTGTGGATAGAGCCCAGAAAGAGAAAGTGGTCGAGGAACTCGGCCAGATCTTCGAAAGCTCTGGCGTCGTGGTGGTATCCCGCTACGAAGGTCTCACGGTTGCCGAGATGCAGGACCTGCGTGCACGTGCCCGTGCGGCAGAGACGTCGGTCCGCGTCGCCAAGAACAGGCTCGCCAAGATCGCCCTCGAAGGCACGCAGTGCGCAGGCATTGCACCGCTCCTCGATGGCATGACCGTTCTCACCTATTCCGAAGACCCCGTGGCAGCCGCCAAGGTGGTCGAGGATTTCGCCAAGGACAACAAGAAGCTCGAGATCCTTGGCGGGAACATGGGGGGCACGGACCTGGACCGGGCCGGTGTCGAAGCCGTGTCGAAAATGCCGTCGCGCGATGAGCTCATCGCTTCGATCGTCGGCGCAATCGGCGCACCCGCATCGAACATCGCCGGCGCAGTTGGCGCACCTGCATCGAACATCGCTTCCATCCTTTCCACCATCGAGGAAAAGGCGGAGGCGGCCTGATACGGCAACCCCATCCTTCGTGGGTTATCCCCACGCGTTGGAACACATCAAGCATACGGAAAGAGTCTCAAAATGGCTGATCTCAAAGCACTTGCCGAGCAAATCGTCGGTCTGACCCTGCTCGAGGATGAGTACGGCATCGAGCCCGCCGCTGGCGGCGCTGTCATGATGGCCGGTCCCGCAGGCGGTGACGCCGGCGGCGCTGCTGAAGAAGAGCAGACCGAATTCGACGTAATCCTCAAGTCCGCTGGCGACAAGAAGATCAACGTCATCAAGGAAGTCCGCGGCATCACCGGTCTTGGCCTGAAAGAAGCCAAGGAACTGGTCGAAGCCGGTGGCAAAGCCGTCAAGGAAGGCGTTGCCAAGGACGAAGCCGAAGAAATCAAGAAGAAGCTCGAAGAAGCAGGCGCCGAAGTCGAGCTCAAGTAATCCTGGTCTTGCGACCGGAATTCAGG
>CAYNKL010000091.1:0-16117 GCA_964397775.1 uncultured Rhodobacterales bacterium
TGAGCTGCATCCCCGCCGCGGTCGCGGTCTGGGCGCTGGTCAAGCCGCGGGTCTTTGCCGCCTACATCGGCTTCGCCGTCACCGGCGCGCTCATCGCAGGCCTCGCCTGGGGCGCGGTCGCCTGAGCTGACCCGAAGACCCTGCGCGCCGGGCTTCGCCCCGGCGCGCAAACCCTCTGCCGGGTCCCGGCCATGCGCCCACGGGCCGCGCCCGATCTTCCCGCCCCCGCGTTGCCCCCTGCCCCGCAAGCCGCTAAGCCGGAATGGGGGGACGCGGCGACAGCGAGGGCGGTGACGTGAAGGGCCTCTGGCATTTTCTGACGAGCTATTCGCTCCTGCTGGTCTTCGGCACGCTGATCGCGCTGATCTGGGCCAACACCGATGCCGCCAGCTACCACCACTTCGTCGAGTTCGAACTGTGGAACCCCGCCCCCATCGGCGAGGCCCGCGGCGGCCACCGCGCGCTGACCGTCCACTACCTCTTCAACGACCTGCTCATGGCCTTGTTCTTCGCCACCGCCGCGAAAGAGGTCTGGGAGGCCGTCATCCTCCAGAACGGCAGCCTGCGGGGCAAGAAGGCCGCGACGCCGCTCTTTTCCACCCTGGGCGGCATGCTCGGCCCGCTCACCGTCTACCTCTCGCTGGCCACGATCCTCGGCTCCGAAACCTACCAGGCGGTCTCGAACGGCTGGGCCATCCCGACCGCCACCGACATCGCCTTTTCCTACCTCGTGGGCCGGCTCGTCTTCGGCGCGGGCCACCCCGCGGTGCGATTCCTGCTGCTGCTGGCCATCGCCGACGATGCCGCCGGGCTCATCGTGCTGGCGGTCTTCTACCCCTCGGACGACCTCGCGCCGCACTGGCTGCTGATCTCCCTCGCCGCGGCCCTGACGGTCTACATCCTGTTCAACTGGCTGCCCCGCTACCTCGACCGCGGCCACCAGAACCGCCGCACCGCCACCTGGGTCCGCCAGAAGCTCCACGTCTGGCCCTACGCCATCGCCGGCGCCGTCTCGTGGTACGGCTTCATGAGGTCGGGCATGCACCCCGCGCTCGGCCTGCTGCCGGTGATCCCGGCGATCCCCCACGCCGACCGCGCCTTCGGCCTCTTCGCCGAGGAAGAGCAATACATGACCGACCCGCTCAACGTGATCGAGCACGCCCTCCGCGGCCCGGTGCAGATCATCCTCTTCTTCTTCGGCCTGCTGAACGCCGGCGTCGTGTTCCAGTCCATCGGCACCACGACCTGGCTGGTGCTGGCGGGCCTGCTGATCGGCAAGCCCGCGGGCATCGCGCTCTTCGGCTGGATCGCGGCGCGGGTGTTGCGGCTCGGCATTCCCGACGGCATGCGCACCATCGACCTGCTGGTGGTCGGCTGCGTCGCCTCGATCGGCTTCACGGTCTCGCTCTTCGTGGCCTCGGTCGCCTTCGAGGGCGGACCGGTGCAGGAGGGCGCCAAGATGGGCGCGCTCTTCTCCTTCGCTGCCGCGGCGATCTCGGTGGTGGTGGCAAGGCTCGTGCGGGTGCGCAAACAGACCCTCTGACCCCCGCGCCCGGCGCCGCCCGACCCATTGAGCCACAAGGCAAAATCGGCCTCGCTCTCAGCAGCTCACCCGCGACGCCTGCCCCTCGGTCACGTTTCCGCCAGTTGCCGTGACGGCCAAATTCACCGCTGGAAGAGGCAAGGCTCGGCCCCTATGGTGAACACGTTTCCAAAGCCGCGCTAGGGGGAAGGGCCGCCCGTGCCACAACACCGTCTGACCGCGCTCGCCGCCATCCTGTGCGGCGCGCTCCATGCCGCCCCCGCTCTGGCGCTCGACGACGTGACGATCCGTGGGATCGAAGACGAGGAGCTGCAGGGCCAGCTGCGGGGCGCCTCCTCCCTCGTCGCCCTCGAATCCGAGGACGCCCCGACTTCGCAAGAGGTGCTCTCGGCCGCCCGCGCCGATTATTCCCGCATGCTCGAGGTCATGTATTCCGCCGCTCGCTACGGCGCGGTCATCCGCATCTCGCTCGATGGCCGCGAGGCTGCCGACATCCCCGTGCTGGCCGCGCCTGACAGCTTTACCAACGCCGTCATCACCATCGAACCCGGGCGCAAGTTCCGCTTTGGCCGGACCGAGATCGGCCCCCGCCCGGCGGATGCCGAACTGCCCGAGGACTTTGCCCCCGGCGAATGGGCCCGCGCGCCCATCGTGCGCGAGGCCGCCAGCAACATCGTCTCGTCCTGGCAGGAGGCCGGCTACGCCAAGGCCGCGGTCGCCGACCAGCGCGTCACCGCGCGCCACGCCGACAGGCTGCTCGACGTGATGATCCGGGTCGAGCCGGGCCGCGAGGTGACCTTCGGTCGGATCGTCGTCGCGGGCGAGTCGAGCGTGAAGCCCGCCCGCGTGCGCCAGATGGCGGGCATCCCGCGCGGCGAGAGGTTCGATCCCGACGCGGTCGAGGACGCCGGCACGCGCCTGCGCAAGACCGGCACCTTCCGCTCCGTCGTGATCACCGAGGCCGACACCGTGAACCCCGATGGCAGTCTCGACTTCACCATCGACGTGGTCGACCGCCCGCCGCGCCGCATCGGCGGCGGCATCGAGCTCACCTCGAACGAAGGCCTCGCCCTCACCGGCTACTGGCTGCACCGCAACCTGCTGGGCGGCGCCGAACGCTTCCGCATCGACGGCAGCGTCAGCCAGATCGGCGGCGGCGACACCGACCCCGACTTCCGCCTCAAGGCCCGCGGCGAACGACCGGCGGTCTACGGCGCCGACACGCTCTTCTTCATCGAGGGCGAACTCGCCTACCTCGACGAACCCGACTACCTGACACGCCGGGCCGAGGTGGCCGTCGGTGTCAGCCAGGAATTCTCCGACACGCTCACCGGCGATCTCGCCGTGGCGCTGTCCTACTCGGACGTGAGCGACCGCTACCTCGGACGCGACGATGACGGCGACTACCCCCGCCGCGAATTCACGCTGCTCAGCCTGCGCGGCGGGCTTGCCTGGGACCGGCGGGACAACCAGCTCGACGCCACCGAGGGCACCTACCTCGAACTCAACGCCGAACCCTTTGTCGACGTCACCGACACCGAGACCATCGGCGCGCGGCTCGACATGGACGCCCGTGCCTACCGCTCCTTCGGCGCCGACAGCCGCACCGTGCTCGCCGGGCGCTTCCAGCTCGGCTCCCTCGTGGGCCCGGATGCCGAGGACACGCCGCCCGAGTTCCTCTTCTACTCCGGCGGCAGCGGCACCGTGCGCGGCCAGCCCTATAACTCGCTCGACGTCGATTACGGCGACGTGACCCTCGGCGGGCGCAGCTTCGCGGCACTCTCCGGCGAACTGCGCGTCGGCGTGACCGAAAACATCGGTGTGGTCGGCTTCTATGATGCGGGCTACGTCGGCGGTGAAAGCTTCTACGACGGCGAAGGCGGCTGGCACAGCGGTGCCGGTGTCGGCGTCCGCTACGATACCATCGTCGGGCCCGTCCGGCTCGACGTCGCAGGCCCTGTCGGTGGCGACACCGGCGAAGGGGTCCAGCTCTATCTCGGAATCGGCCAGGCCTTTTGATGCGTTTACTGCTCCTCTGCCTCACCCTCCTGACGCTCCCCCTCGCCGCCGCCGCGCAGGACGAGGAAAGCGACCGCGGCTTCATCCAGGGATTGCTGGAAGACGCGCTTTCCGCCGAGGGGCGCACCGTCTCGATCCAGGGGTTCGAGGGGGCGCTCAGCTCTCGCGCCACCATCGACCGCATCGCCATCTCCGACCCTGACGGCGTCTGGCTCACGGCCGAGGACGTGGCCCTCAGCTGGACCCGCGCCGCCCTGCTGCGCGGGCGCATCGCCATCGACGAGATCTCGGTCGGCACGCTCTCCATGCCCCGCAAACCCCTCCCGGCAGAGGGAGAGGTGCCCGCCCCCGAGGCCCGCGGCGCCTTCTCCCTGCCCGAGCTGCCGGTTTCGGTCCGCATCGACCAGCTCGACCTGCAGGAAGTATCGCTCGGCGAACCCGTCCTAGGCGAAGCCGCAAGCTTCGCCATCACCGGCTCCGCCCGCCTCGAGGGCGGCGCGGGCGAGGCGCAGCTCCAGATTGACCGCCTCGACGCGGGCGGCCAGATCTCGCTCGAAGGCAGCTACGACAACGAAAGCCGCGACCTGGCGCTCGACCTATCGGTCTCCGAACCCCGGGACGGCCTCGTCACCACCCTCATCGGCCTGCCCGGCGCGCCCTCGCTCGAACTCGGCATAGAGGGCGAAGGCCCCATCGACGATTTCACCGCCCAGATCCGCCTCGCCTCCGACGGCGAGGACCGCCTCTCGGGCACGGTGGAGCTCGACGGCATGCAGCCCGTCCAGGGCGAAGAACCCAGCCAGAGCTTCCGCGCGGACCTCTCCGGCGACATCGCCCCGCTCTTCGCGCCCGAGTACCGCGACTTCTTCGGCACCGACATCCGCCTTGTCGCCGAAGGCGGCCGCCAGCCCGACGGCACCGTGGCCTTGCGCACCCTCGATCTTTCCGCCGAATCCCTCAGCCTCACCGGCGCCGCCGTGATCGGCCCCGACGGCTGGCCCCGCTCCTTCGCGCTCGACGGCGAGATCGCCGCCGGCGGCCAGCCCGTCCTGCTGCCCATCACGGGCGAGCGCACGCTCATCGGCCAGATGCGGCTCTCCGCCGGTTTCGACGCCGACGAGGGCGAGGGCTGGCAGCTCGACGCGCGGATCAGCGACCTCGACCGCCCCGACATCGACGCCGACAGCTTCGACCTGCGCGGCTCCGGCACCATCGACCGCGAGGCCGGCCAGGTCACCGGCGATCTCTCCCTCGACGCCGCCGGCCTCGATTTCGCGGACGAGGCACTGGCCCAGGCCGTGGGCGACCGCGTCACCGGCGATCTCACCGCCGCCTGGACCCGCGACAATCCGATCCGCCTCACCGCCATCGACATCGGCGGCGCCGACTACGGGCTGACCGGCGACGTGACCATCGACCCCGACGGCGATCCGATCACCGTCACCCCCGACCTCACCCTGCGCGCCCGCGACCTCTCGCGCTTCGCCGCGATCGCACAGCTCGAAGGGCTGCAGGGCGCCGCCGGTCTCGACCTCACCGGCTCGCTCAGCCCGCTCACCGGCCGCTTCGACCTCGGTCTGGGCGGCACCACCAGCAACCTCGCCCTCGGCATCGAACAGGTCGACCCGCTGCTCGCCGGCACCGGTCGCCTGCGCCTCGGCGCTGTGCGGGACGAAACCGGCACCCGCCTCGATCCGCTCCGCATCGAAACCCCCGCCGCCCTGATCGAGGGCAACGCCGCCCTGCGCAGCGAAGGCACCACCGCCAACCTCAGCGCGCTGATCCGCGACACGTCGCTGGCGCTTCCCGGCCTCGACGGCCCGACCTCGCTCACCGCCGACGCCCGCCAAGACGGCGAAAGCTGGAACGTCACCGCCGAACTCGACACGCCCGGCGACGGCGCGCTGCGCGTCAATGGCACCGCCCGCGCCGACGGCACCTACGCCGAGGGCACCGTCACCGGCGCCATCGGCGATCTCTCGGCCTTCTCGACGCTGGCCGGACGCGACCTTTCCGGGGCCATCAACCTCGACGCCAGCGGCAGCGGCAATCCCGCCGAGCGCACCTTCGACGTCACCGCCGAGACCACCACCCGCGATGTCGCCGTTTCCCTCGGCGCCTCGCAGGCGCAGCTGCCCGGAACCACGCGGCTCGATTTCTCGGGCACACGCGCCGCCGACGGCACCATCGGCATCCGCCAGCTCGACATCGACGGCCCTGCGCTCAACGCCAGCGCCAGCGGTGATCTCGGCCCCGAGATCGGCACGCTCGAGCTCACCGCCAGCATCCCCGACACCGCCCGCTTCATCCCGGGCGTCACCGGGCAGGCCTCGCTCGACGGCACCGCGCGCCTTGAGGGCGAGGAATGGACCTTCGACGCCGACCTCAGCACCCCGGGCGAGGGCCGCTTGCGGGCGCAGGGCACCGCGCTCGCCGACGGCACCTCGGTCGAGGGCACCCTGCGCGGCGGCATCGCCCAGCTCTCAGCCTTCTCCGAGCTTGCCGGCCGCCCCATCAGCGGCGCCGCGGGCTTCAGCGCCAGCGCCTCGGCCAATCCCGCCGAAGGCAGCTTCGATCTCAGCCTCGGCGGCACGCTGCGCGGGCTCACCACCGGCATCGCCCAGCTCGACACGCTCGTGCCCGGCACCAACAACGTCGAACTCGACGCAAACCGCACCGCCGAGGGCGTTCTGACCATCGAGCGGTTCGAGATCACGGGCCCCCAGATCACCGGCAGCGCATCGGGCAGCACCGGCGCCCAGCAGAACAGCCTGCAATTCCAGGCCCGGCTCGCCGACCTCGGCCGGCTCGTCTCCGACCTGCCCGGCGCCGCCACGATCCAGGGCAGCGCGCAGCAGTCGAACGGCGGCAACTGGCAGGTCAGCCTCGACGGCAGCGGCCCCGGCGGCGTCACGCTCGACGGCGGCGGCTCGGTGGCGCCCGACGCCAGCACCGTCTCGCTGAACGTCAACGGCCGCGCGCCGCTCGCCATCGCAAACCCGCGGCTCGCCCCCAACACCATCACCGGCTTTGCCAGCTACAATCTGTCGATGAATGGCCCGGTGGCACTGTCCTCGGCCTCGGGGCGCATCACCACCGAGGACAGCCGCCTCAGCCTCCCCGGTCCCGGCATTTCGCTGAACGGCATCACCGGCAACATCGCCCTCTCGGGTGCCCGCGCCGAGGTCACCCTCGACGCCGCGATCTCCAACGGTGGCGACATCGCGGTGCGCGGTCCGATCACGCTCTCGCCGCCCTTCAACGCCGATCTGCGTGCGCGCATCGACGATGCCCGGCTGCAGCAGGCAAACCTTTACGAGACCACCGCCAACGGTGTGGTGACCTTCACCGGCCCCGCCACCGGCGGCGCCACCATCGGCGGCTCCCTCACGCTGGGCGAAACCGAGCTGCGCATCCCGCAGATCGGCCGTTCGTTCGAACTTCTCGACGGGCTCGAACACCAGGCCCCGCCGCCCGACGTGCGCCTCACCCTCGCCCGCGCCGGGCTGGGCCCGCGCGACAACGACCCCGGTGCCGGCAGCGGCGGCGACCGCACCGCCTTCCCGCTGGACCTGACCATCTCGGCCCCGAACCGGATCTTCGCGCGCGGCCGTGGGCTCGATGCGGAACTCGGCGGCAGCCTGCAGCTTCTCGGCACCACCGCCAACGTCGAGCCGCAGGGCCGGTTCGAGCTGATCCGCGGCCGTCTCGACCTGCTCGGCAACCGCCTCGAACTCGACGAGGGCGCGGTCCAGCTGCAGGGCGATTTCGACCCCTTCATCCGCTTCGTTGCGACGACCGAAACCGAAGAGCTCGAGATCACCATCACCATCGAGGGCCCTGCCTCCGAGCCCGAACTCGACATCTCCTCCTCGCCATCGCTGCCGCAGGACGAGGTGCTGGCCCAGCTTCTCTTCGGGCGCGACATCCAGAGCCTGTCTGCGCTGCAGGCCGTGCAGCTTGCCGCCGCGGTCCGCACGCTCTCGGGCCAGGGCGGCCTCGGCCTCACCAACAGCCTGCGCGAAAATCTCGGCGTCGACGATCTCGACATCGGCATCACCGAGGAAGGCAACGCCGAGGCCCGCGTCGGCCAGTACCTGACCGAGAACATCTATTCCGAAGTCAGCGTGAACAGCGAAGGCAATACGCAGGTGAACCTGAACCTGTCGGTCACCGACCACGTCACCGTGCGCGGCCGCGCCGAAGCCGACGGCGAAACCGGCATCGGCATCTTCTACGAGCGCGACTACTGAGCCCGCAGGCCCGGACAAGGCGTCACCGAGAAACACCGGCCAGACAGCGCAACACATCCCCTCTCCCCTCGGGGGAGAGGGCTAGGGTGAGGGGTAGAAACCAGACGGAAGCCCCGCCGAACGCGGACAAGCGCCACCGCCCCACCCCGGGACAATCCTAACAGGTGGTTAATTCGCTCTCTGTAACCTATTGATTCCTATAGAGCACCAGGATGTCCCGGCCCGGGACACCCCCCGAACCTCAGTCCGGGACACGATCCCCCATGGCCTCGCGCCAGTGGCGGCGGCAGAGGCTCACGTAGGTCTCGTTGCCGCCGATCTGGACCTGCTCGCCCTCGCGTACCGGGCGGCCGGTTTCGTCCTGCCGGATCACCATGGTGGCCTTGCGTCCGCAGTGGCAGATCGTCCGAACCTCCCGCATCTCGTCGGCCAGCGCCAGCAGAGTGGCCGACCCCGGGAACAGCTCGCCCCGGAAGTCCACCCGCAGCCCGTAGGCCATGATCGGCACGCCCAGATCGTCCACGACCCGCACCAGCTGCCAGACCTGCGCCGTCGTCAGGAACTGCGCCTCGTCCACGAAGATGCAGGCGATATCCTTTGCCTCGAGATGCCGCTTCAGCCGCGCGAAGAGATCGTCCTCGGGCACGAAGGTCTCGGCCGGACGTCCCAGCCCGATCCGCGACCCGATGCGGCCCTCGCCTGCGCGGGTATCCACCGCCGCCGTCAGCAGCAGGGTTTCCATCCCGCGTTCGTTGTAGTTATGGGCGGCCTGCAGCAGCAGGGTGGATTTGCCCGCGTTCATGGTGGAGTAGTGGAAGTGCAGCTTGGCCATGCGCGTGCTCTTGCCGCCTCCCGCCGCCCTTGGCAACATCTCCGCCGCGAAAGGAGCCCCATGTCCGCCCCCACCGTCCACGACAAGATCCTGACCGACCGCGGGTCCAAGTACGCCGTCGCCGGCGGCCCCGCCGCAAGCAAGGAAGAAGCCGAGGCGCTGGTCTCGGAACTCAAGCGCAACAAGCGCTTCGCCAAGGCCACGCACAACACCTGGGCGGTGCTTCTGTCAGACGGCGGGCCGGTCAAGAACGACGACGGCGAAAGCGGCGCCGGGGCGGTGATCTTGAGGATGCTCGAGCGCGAGGAGCTGTTCGACCACGTGGTGATCGTCACCCGCTGGTTCGGCGGCAAGCACTTGGGCGGCGACCGGTTCCGGCGCGTGCAGGATTGCGTCCGCCACTACTTCGACCAGCTCTGACCGCTCAGACCAGCCGGCCCCAGAGGTCGTATTCCCCGGCCTCGTCCACCTCGACCGTCACGAACTCGCCCGGCTCCAGGTGCCCGGCATCCTCGTCGATGAAGAGGTTGCCGTCGATCTCGGGCGCGTCGGCCTTGGTGCGGCAGGTGGCGATGCCATCCTCGTCCACGTCGTCGACGAGCACCTGAATGACCTGCCCCACCTTCGCAGCAAGCTTCGCCTCGGAAATGGCCTGCGCCTTCTCCATGAAACGGTCCCAGCGCTCCTGCTTGACCTCGTCCGGCACGTGGTCGGGCAGCGCGTTCGACCGGGCGCCGGCCACATCCTCGTACTGGAAGCAGCCCACGCGGTCGAGCTGCGCCTCGTCGAGCCAGTCGAGCAGCGTCTGGAACTCTGCCTCGGTCTCGCCGGGATAGCCCACGATGAAGGTCGAGCGCAGGGTGATGTCGGGGCAGATCTCGCGCCAGGCGGCGATCTCGTCCAGCGTCCGCGAGCCGGCGGCGGGCCGCGCCATGCGCTTCAGCACGTCGGGGTGGGCGTGCTGGAAGGGGATGTCGAGGTAGGGCAGCACCAGTCCCTCCGCCATGAGCGGGATCATGTCGCGCACGTGGGGGTAGGGGTAGACGTAGTGCATCCGGACCCAGGCGCCGAGCTGCCCGAGATCGCGGGCAAGGTCGGTGATCGGGAACTTGGCGTCCCGCTCGGCCCAGTCGGTGCCGTAGGCGCTGGTGTCCTGGCTGATGACCAGCAGCTCCTTCACGCCCGCCTCGACCAACCGCTCGGCCTCGCGCAGGACCGCCTTCTGCGGGCGGCTCACCAGCTTGCCACGCATGTCGGGGATGATGCAGAACTTGCACTTGTGGTTACAGCCCTCCGAGATCTTGAGGTAGCTGTAATGCCGCGGGGTGAGCGAGACCTCGGCCTTGGGCAGCAGGTCCACGAAGGGATCGGGCGCGGGCGGCACGGCGGCGTGCACGGCGTCGAGGACCTGCTCGTACTGATGCGGGCCGGTCACGGCGAGCACCTTGGGATGCGCGCCGGTGATGTACTCGGGCTCGGCCCCCAGGCAGCCGGTGACGATCACGCGGCCGTTCTCGGCCAGCGCCTCGCCGATGGCGCCTAGGCTTTCGGCCTTGGCGCTGTCGAGAAAGCCGCAGGTGTTCACGATCACCGCGTCGGCCCCGCCGTAGTCGGGCGAGATGCCGTAGCCTTCGGCCCGGAGCCGCGTCAGGATGCGTTCGCTGTCGACCAGCGCCTTGGGGCAGCCGAGGCTGACCATGCCGATGGTGGGCTGGCCCTTGCGGCGGCTTTCGCGGACGCGGGCGCTGGCGAGATCGGGGCGAAGATCGGGGGGATTCTGAACCATGGCCCCTCATATAGGCGCCGCCCAGCCCTGCAAAGCCCCGTCGATCAGGGCTCGCGCGCAGGTGAATCAGGAGGGACGGAACAGGTCCGTCCCGGGGTGTCCCGGGCCGGGACATCTTTGCGCTCTATAGAAATCAATGAGTTACACAGAGCGAATTAACCACCTGTTAGGAATGTCCCGCGGGACAGCGCCTCGCGCGCGGACAAAAAGCAGGTGGAAAGGCCCCCATGCCCAGCCCTTGAAGGCAGAGATTGAGGATCCTTTGTCTGCCCTCCGCCTCGGATGCGCCATCCGCTTCGAAACAGTGCTTGAACGCGGTCCAGATGGAGCAATCATGTGTGGTGCGTCTCGAAGATATCTTCGGGACAGACTGGCCCGATCCACATTTGGGGAGGGACTGCGAGAGGCGGCAAGATGAGACGATTTGCGACAACGACATTGGCCCTCTGCATTGCGACGGCCGCATCCGCTGACGAGACAAGAACGATGGAGCATCTCAATTGCGCCGCGTTTGCTGAGCTCAGTCTTTTCCCTTTGGCGCGCATGGAAGGCGCAGATAAGGCGAATGCCGAGGCTTATCGGTTGCGAGACGCGCACTTGTCCGAGGCCCTTCGGCTTGGGGTGCCGCTGATCGACGAGGGCGGGTCAGGTTTTGCGGGGAGACTGGTGAAGCCCGCCCCGATCGGCGGGTCAGCCGAAGCGGGCATCGGCGCCTTCTTCGCAAGGCTCGCGTGGATGGAAGATCACCTCTTCGAGATGCGCCATGGTGCCCCGCAGACCGATGAACGGTCTTTGGACGCCCGTTTCGAGGATCTTGCTGACTGGTATCGCGCTCGGGCGGCGTACATGATCGAGCACTACAAGATCGCGCGCTGCAACGAACTTCTCTGACGAATATCGGGGGCGAATCTTCGACAGGTGTCGTCGCGGATCGCGGTGCATGGTGGGCATGATTTAAATCTGCCCCCGTTATCCAAACGGGATAGCCACGGTGCGGACTATCCTGATCGCGATCGCCCGCGGAGCCCGCGAAAGGGAGCTATGTCAGGGTGGTTCTGCCAGTCTCGATCAGGAGGCAGATCAGCCCCCCCGCCGCATGGGGCATCAACATTTGAGGTCAGGGGCTTGCGTGCCCGCCCCCCCTTGCCTGCCCCCGCTCGAGCGCCTCGGAAGGCCCGCCGGCAAAGGCCCCCGCCACCGGGGCCGCCCCAAAGGTTACCGTAGCGTTAGCGAATATCTCGCTTTTGGGCGAAATTTTGTCTAAATTTTGTTTGCCGCCCCATGATTCGAGGGGATGCGCATTTTATTCAGGAGCTCGCATTATGAGATTTTCACCGGGCAGGATTGCGCTCGCCGCCGCGATGGCCCTGGCGTCCCTTGCATCGACGGCGCAGGCCGTCACCTTCAACCTCGACTGGTCCGGCCTGTCGGCAGGCGAATTCACCGCCACCGGCACCTCGTTCTCGCGCACGCTGAACGGGATCACGGTCACGGCGACCGGCTACAGCGTCTCGATCCCCTCCTCCGGCGGGGCGGGCAGCATCAGCGGGCCGCTTCCGGCGATTGATGTCGCGGCCTGCACCAACCTGAACCCCGCCCTCTGCCCCGGGGGCCGCGCCAACGGGCTGCGGCTGTCGCGGGCCGGTCTCGGCATACGCTCCGAGACATCCCCCGCCCTCGGGTTCAACGGACACAGGGATTCGGACGGCAATTACGTGTCCGAACTCGTCCAGTTCGATTTCTCGATTCCCGTGTCCATCGGCGCGATCGTGGTGGATGATGTGGCGAATGCACCGCGCGATATCTGGTACGCGGCAAGCGCCTCGCTGGTGGATCTGACCGGGGATCCCGCGGACATCGCCTCCAGCCTGCAGATCTTCAACAGCCCCGACGATGCCACCGACGGGATCTTCTCGCACGAGGCGAACCTGACCGGTGTCACGTCGCTTCTGGTCGGAGCGCCCTTCTGGCAGGGGCCCGACGCACCGGCCCGCTCGAACTTCTACGTGGCGGGCCTGTCGGATGTCTCGGCCACCGAGACGGGCGGGCCCGTGACCTCGCCGGTGCCGCTGCCGGCCGGGCTTCCACTGTTGCTGGGCGCACTGCTTGGCGTGGGGGTTCTTGGCCGCCGCCGCAGGGCTGCCGCCTGACCGGGCCAAGCTCCCCGGCCCCATGACCTGTCCCGACGATGCGGGGCAGGTCGCCCGCGCAAGCCCGGCCCGTGCGCCGGGCCTTCCGCCGCCATGCGCCCGCACCCGCGACTCACCAGGGCGGCGGATGACAGGCGCCTTCGGCCAACCACAGTCCGATACCTCGCCAGACGAAGACAATTCCCCAGCCGGATCGGAATTGTCGACCCCACGTCACGTTTGTGGCCAAATTTCGGCATGCCGACCACGTTTCGCTTGGTTAAGACATTTTTAAGCCGTAAATGCCCTTCGAACCGATACCCCAAGTACGAGTCCACAGAGGTTTTTCATGCGGATCATTCGACACGGCCTTGCCCTCGCAACGGCGGCCTTCCTTGCCTCGGCCGGCGCATCGCAGGCCGCCACACTCGACGCCGAAGGGCTGATTTCCTCCTTCGGGACCATCGCCCTCGGCGACTACACCCTGAAGTCGCACACCGAGGCGCCGGTCTATGTCGGCGGCAACTTCAACAGCGACCAGTCGATCACCCCGCGCGGCAATGCGCAGGGCACCGTGACTCCGTCGATCAAGGGCACGCTGGTTGTCGGCGGCGATCTGGCCGGTCGCCCGACCATGAACAACAGCACCGTCGTGACCAACACGCTGTCGGGCACCGTGCAGGGCGGCAACAACACCGTCACCACCGGCGCAAGCGTTCCGGTTCAGGACGTGCGCAACGCGATGGAAGGCCTGTCCAAGGATCTGGCCCAGCTTGACGACACAGGCGCGAGCTACGATTTCAGCGACTGGAACCAGATGAGCCTGTCCAGCGGCACGCCCGTGGACGGCTTCTCGGTGCTGAACCTTTCCAGCGCCGACTTCCTGAAGACCGGTACGCTGAAGACCTTCGGCAACCTCGCCAACACCTTCATCGTCAACGTGGCCGGGTCGGTCATCAACATCGGCGCGAACTTCAACCAGGACGATTCCTCGGTCATCTTCAACTTCTACGAGGCCACCGAGGTCAACGTGAACAGCACCTTCGGCTTCGGCATCCTGTCGCCCTTCGCGACGCTGAACCTCAACGCCGGGGGCACCGACACCTTCGTGGTCGGCAACGATGTGAACCAGTACACCGAGGTGCGCGGCACCTTCACCGGCACGCTGCCCTCGCCCGTGCCGCTGCCCGCGGCCGGCTGGCTGCTGCTGGGCAGCATCGGCGGCGTGGCCGCCCTGCGCCGCCGCCGCAAGGCCGCCTGATCCCGTTTGGGAGCGGGCCATGAGGCCCGTTCCCTGCAAGACGAAAAGCCCGGCTGCCATGATCGGCAGCCGGGCTTTTTCATGTCCCGATGGCGAATGCCTCAGGTAAAGGTGTTGTCCCTCGGGAAACCGCGCGGCGCCATGCGGCCCGTGCCGGCCCGCTTGCCCAGCCATTCGGTCAGGTCGCTCTGCGTGCGCGTGCGCCCCGCCGGGTCGAGCCATGTCAGGCCGTCGGCAAGCGCGAAGGTGCGCAGGTCCGACATCCCGCCGTCGCGGTACTTCTGCAGGCGCACGCCCTTGCCGCGGGCCATCTCGGGCAGTTCCTCAATGGGGAAGACCAGCACCTTGCGGTTCTCGCCCACCACGGCCACGTGGTCGCCCGTCACCGGCTTGCAGATCTTCGCCTTGACCGGCGCCTTGACGTTGAGCGCCTGCTTGCCGCTGCGGGTCTGGGCGACGACCTCGTCCTCGGTCACAACGAACCCGTCCCCGGCCGAGGAAGCGAGCAGCAGCTTGCGGCCCGGCACGTGGATGAAGATATCCACGATCTCGGATTCGTTGGGCAGATCCACCATGAGGCGCAGCGGCTCGCCCATGCCGCGCCCGCCGGGAAGCTGGCTGGCCTGCAGCGTGTAGAAGCGTCCATTCGAGCCGAAGACCAGCAGGCGGTCCGTCGTCTCGGCATGGAAGATGAAGCGCGGCCCGTCGCCGTCCTTGAACTTCAGCTCGCGGTTCAGGTCGACGTGGCCCGACAGCGCCCGGATCCAGCCCATCTGCGAACAGACCACGGTGATCGGTTCGCGCGGTGTCATGGCCTCGAGCGGCACCTCCTCGGCCTCGCTCGCCTCGGAGAAAGTGGTGAGGCGCTTGCCGCGGACATAGTCCTTGCCGAAGCGCTTCTTGCCTTCCTTCAGCTCCTCGGCGATGCGCTGCCACTGCAGGTCCTCGGAGCCCAGCAGCGCCACGATCTCGGCGCGCTCGGCCTCCAGCCGCTCCTTCTCGGAGCGCAGTTCCATCTCTTCCAGACGCCGCAGGCTGCGCAGGCGCATGTTGAGGATGGCCTCGGCCTGCACGTCCGACAGCCCGTGGTCGCGGCCGGCGTAGCGGCGCGGGATGGTGCGCTCGTCGCCCTCGACCAGATCCGGCGGCGCCTCGGCCTCAGGGTCCGAGGTCATCTCGAGCGCCGCCTTGTCCACCCCCGCCAGCGGCGATGCATAGTCGCGCTCGTCGGTGGCGCGGCGGATGCCGGCCTGGTGGGTCTCGGACCAGTCCTCGTACATCAGCGCGATCTTGGGATCGTCGTCATAGCGGATGATGTCGATCACCCGGTCGAGATTGAGGAAGGCCGTCATCAGGCCCGACAGCACCTCGAGCCGGTTGTCGATCTTGGCCATCCGGTGCCGCGACCGGCGGGTGAGCACGTCGCGCCGGAAATCGAGGAAGGCGCGCAGCACCTCCTTCAGCGAACAGACCTTGGGCGTCAGCCCGTCGATCAGCACGTTCATGTTGAGGCTGAAGCGCACCTCGAGGTCGGAATGCTTGAAAAGCATCCCCATGAGCATGTCCGGATCAACGTTCTTGGACCGCGGCTCGAGCACCATGCGCACATCCTCGGCGCTCTCGTCGCGGATATCGGCGAGAATCGGGATCTTCTTGGTGGTGATCAGCTCGGCCAGCCGTTCCACCAGCTTGGATTTCTGCACCTGGTAGGGGATCTCGGTCACGACGATCTGCCACTGGCCGCGGCCCATGTCCTCGATCGCCCAGCGCGCCCGCAGCCGGATGCTGCCCCGGCCCGTGCGGTAGGCCTGCGCGATGCTGTCGGCGGGCTCCACGATCACGCCGCCGGTGGGAAAGTCCGGCCCCGGCACGTATTGCATCAACGTGTCGTCGGCGGCCCCGGGCGAACGGATCAGGTGCAGGCAGGCGTCGATCAGCTCGACGATGTTGTGCGGCGGGATGTTGGTGGCCATGCCCACCGCGATGCCGCTGGCGCCATTGGCGAGCAGATTCGGATAGGCCGCCGGCAGCACCACCGGCTCCTGCAGCCGCCCGTCGTAGTTGGCGCGGAAATCGACGGCGTTCTCGTCCAGCCCCTCGAGCAGCGCCTCGGACATGACCGTCATGCGCGCCTCGGTGTAGCGCGAGGCCGCCGGGTTGTCGCCGTCGATGTTGCCGAAATTGCCCTGACCGTCGACCAGCGGATAGCGGATCGTGAAGTCCTGCGCGAGCCGCGCCATGGCGTCGTAGATCGCCGCGTCACCGTGCGGGTGGAAGTCCCCCATGGTGTCGCC
>CAYNKL010000092.1:0-16110 GCA_964397775.1 uncultured Rhodobacterales bacterium
ACGATCTTGCCCGCGTAGCAGACGGCGATCCGTTCGCAGAGTTCACCCACCACCGAAAGGTCATGGCTGATCAGGACCAATGCCATCCCGAGATCGCGCCGCAGGTCATTGAGGAGGGCCAGGATCTGGGCCTGGATCGTCACGTCGAGCGCCGTGGTCGGCTCGTCGGCAATCAACAGGTCGGGGCGGCCGGCAAGCGCCATCGCGATGGAGACGCGCTGGTTCTGGCCACCGGACAGTTCATGGGGAAAGAGATCGGCCCGCCGCCTTGCATTCGGGATGCCAACCTGGTCGAGCAGACGCACCACTTCGGCGCGCGCCTCTCGTCCCGCGATGCCGCGGTGCAGGGCCAGCACCTCGGCCACCTGCGTGCCGACCCGCTTCACCGGATTCAACGCGCTCATCGGGTCCTGGAAAATCATCGCGATCCGCCCGCCCCGCAAACGCGCCAGGGCGTTCGGCGGCATCCGGGTCAGGCTCTGGCCCTCGAAGATCGCCTCGCCGCCGATGCGCGCGGTGTCGCCCAGCAGACCGAGTGCGGCCAGCCAGGTCACCGACTTGCCGGAGCCGCTTTCGCCCACGATCCCAAGGGCTTCGCCCCGGGACACGGACAGGTCGATCCCGCGCACGGCCGGGCCGCGCGGGAAATCGACCCGGAAACCGGAAAAGGAAAGAAGGGGCGTCGCCGCCCCTTCGATCCCGGTGGCAGCCACCGACATTGTCACGCGTCCCAGTTGGTCGGGCGGAAATCCATCGCGAAGGACGGCGCCGCGGTCCAGGGCGTGGCCTTCGCCTTGGCCGTGAAGGTCGCGTTCTGGTTGATGACCCCGTAGGCCGGATCTTCGTACTCCAGAACCTGCACGAGCCGGCGGAAGGCCTTCTTGCGCTCGGCCCGGTCGGTCGAGGACTGCAGCACACCACAGAGCTTGTTGACTTCTTCGTTGCCGTACTCGCCGGTCTGGACGGCCTGACCCTGCGGGCCCCACTGGTTGGGCTGCGTGGCCACCGGGTCGGGGAAGCTGCCGCCGGTGGACCAGTCGTGGATCCCGCGAGTTCCCGCCGGGTCCCAGATCTGCGCCCAGTTCTCCTTCATCTCGATCTCGACGTTCAGACCGACCTGGCTCCACATCTCGGCCATCACCTGGGCGGTGTTGACCTGCAGGGTGTAGTAGTCGTTCAGCAGACGGTAGGGGATCGGGTCGCCGTTGTAGCCCGCCGCCCTCAGCAGATCGCGCGACTTCTGCGGATCGAAGGCCGGCGCGGCCCAATCGTCCAGGTACATGTCACCGTACCACAGGAACTGGTTGCCCTTCGGCACCACGGTCTCGCCCATCCAGAGCTGATCGACGATCAGCTGGCGGTCGATCGCGTGCAGCATCGCCTGGCGCACGCGCGGGTCCACCAGCGCGGTGTCGTTCTTGTCGAAGTTGGTGACCCGGATGTTGTTGATGATGCCGCCCGCGATTTCCAGCTTGGGGTCGGCGGTCACGGTCGAGAACTGGTCGGGGGTCAGGTCGCAGGCCATGTCGTACTGACCGGCGCGCACGCCGTTCACGCGCTGTGCCGCCTCGGGCACCTGCACGAAGCGGAGCTGTTCCAGCGGGGGGCGGCCGCCGAAATAGTCCTCGTGCGGGACCAGGACCAGCTCCACGTCGGTCGTGAAGGACGCCACCTTGTAGGGACCGGTGCCGACGGGCTGACGGGCAAAGTCGAGCCAGCTCGGCGCTTCCTCGAAGGCGCGGCGGTTGATGATCTGGCTGCCCAGCGCCATGATCCGGCCTTCCATGGTGACATCGGGCGTCGCGTTGACGAAGCGCACGGTGTAGTCGTCGACCACCTGCACCTCGACCAGCGACGGCCACAGGCGGCGCGACACGGCCGGAACCTGCGGCGGAAGCTCCTTTGAGCGCTGCGTGATCCGCTCTTCCGAGACGGCGATGGTCTCGTCCCAGCCTTCCGGCGTGGTGTCACCGAACATCCGCGCGGGCGAGAAGCTGAAGGCCACATCTTCCGCCGTCATCTCGTCACCGTTGTGGAATTTCACGCCGCGGCGCAGGTCCAGCTCGACGGTGCGGTCGTCGATGCGACGCCACGCGGTGGCAAGGCGCGGGATCGGCGAGAGCGTGCCCTGGTAGTCCTGGCCGATCAGGCACTCGAGGTAAGAGTTGATGATCCGCGTCCCCACGTTCGACTGTTCGGTCAGCGGGTCGAGCGTGTTCGAGGTTGCAAGCTTTTGCACCGCGATGGTCAACCGCGGACGTGCGCCCTGGGCAAAGGACAGGCGGGGGGCTGCCAGCGCGGTGGCACCGGCCATCGCAAGAAAGCCACGACGGGGAAGATGAAGCATGGGAAAAGACCTTGTCGGGTTTCGGGAAGGTAGAGTCATGACGCGGCGCGGCGGTCGATCAGACCGTCAGGGCTGCTGCGGTAGCCGGTCAGGCTGCGGTCGGCATGACGCATGCGCCAACTCAGCATCTTGCCGGCATATTCGGCGAGGATCCCGGCATGGGCGGGATCACCAGCCAAATCCGTGAACTGGTGCGGGTCGTTCTCGAGATCGAAGAGAAGCGGCGGCAGCGCGGCGAAATGGACGTATTTCCATTTCCCGTCGCGGATCACCGCAAGCGATGCCTCGTCCATGCCGACGCCGAGGTCCTCTTCGGGCGCCGAGTAGAAGACATTGCGAAAGTCGTATTCGAAGTGAACCTCCTGCCGCCAGTTTTCCGGCCCCTTGCCCTCCACGAAGGGCAGCAGCGAGCGCCCGTCGATGTGCTGCGGCGGCGTGGCGCCCAGCCAGTCGAGGATGGTCGGCATCACGTCGACGCTCTCGGTAAAGGCGGTCTCGACCTCGCCCGCCCGGTCGCCACGACGCGGATCGCGGATGATCAGGGGGATGTGATAGCTCTCGTCGTGGTAAGCGATCTTGCCCAGCAGATGGTGATCGCCAAGCTGCTCGCCGTGGTCCGACGTGAAGACGATCAGCGTATCGTCCATCTTGCCGGACTCTTCCAGAACCGCGAAGATCCGCCCCAGCTGGTCGTCGATCTCGGACATGAGCCCCCAGTAGGTGGCACGCATCTGGCGCACCTCGGCTTCGGACATGTCCGCGGCCCGGCCCTCGGCCCCCTGAAAGAACCCGCCCTGCCCCGTCGTGCGGAGGTAGAAATCCAGCAGCGGATGCTGCGCGGCCTCGACCTCGGCGCTCTCGACGCGAACCGGGCCGGGCATGTCCGCGGGATCGTACATCGCGTGGTAGGGCGCCGAGGCGACGAAGGGCGGATGCGGGCGCCAGTAGCCCAGGTGCAGGAAGAACGGGCGCCCGGGCGTCACGCCCTTGAGATAGCCCAGCGCCGCCTCGGAAAAGAAAGCCGTGTCGCTCAGGTCCGCGGGCACGCGGGCCGGGCGATCCGTGGCACCGGGGACGGCGTCCTCGCCTTCGGGCAGCCAGACATCGTTGCGGTTCGCCGGCAGATCGTAGCCGTTCTGCGCCAGCCAGCCGAAATAGGATTCCTTTTCCGGCTCGAAGGTGCAGATCGGGCGGAACCCGTCCATCACATCGCCCAGCCAGCTATACCGGGGATCTCCCGGCGCCGTCACTTTCGGGTCCGGCACGCTTGTCGAGTAGCCGATCAGCGCGGGATCATACCCGATCTTCGACAGTTCGCGGCCGAGGTTGGTGTGGCGGCTGTCCAGCGGAATGGTGTTCTGCACCGCCCGGTGGTTCATCGCGTAAAGCCCGGTCATCAGGCTGGCCCGCGCCGGCCCGCAGGGCACCGTCACCGTGTAGTGATTGGCGAAGGTCACGCCCTCGGCGCAAAGCCTGTCGATGTTCGGCGTCCGCAGGCCTTCGGTTCCAAGACGGGCCAGCATGTCCCCGCGCCACTGGTCGACGACGATGAACAGAACATTGGGATCGGACATGGGCAGCGGCCTTCGGGACGAGGTCAGGTTCTGCCCGCTCCCTTACTACCCACTATGTGTATTACTGGCGATGCTTTTGCGACGCTCTGTTAACATCCGTTTCCCGCATATCGGCACGATCGCTCTTGCGCCGCCTGTCCAAGGCGAGGCTTCCCGCGCAGTCGACCATGGGAGGCGCGGTCTAAATGAACGGAATGAGGGTTGGCGCGCTTATCGGAGTCGGGGTGACCTTGCCCGTCATCATGCCACATGCGAGGCAGGACCGTGGCAGGCCACTGACGCTCTGGCCGATTGCATCCGAAGCGCGCGATCCGGATGCAATAAGGGCGCCCCGAAGTCGCCCTGCATGTCCTTGAAAGTAAGGCTTGCCGGAGCTTGTGACCTAGTTGGCTACAACTCGACCACGATCTACTGACTCAGTGCGTCCAGGTCGTCCGGCGGTCGTAGGCGAAGTTCTCGGCGTAGCCGCGGGCGCGCACGTTGGGGCGGCGCACCTTGGGGTCGAAGACCTGCGCGTCGATGCCGTGCTCGCGTGCGTATTCCAGCGCCTCTTCCTTGGTGTCGAAGCGCAGCTTCACCTGGGCCTGCGTATCATCGGACGAGGTCCAGCCCATCAGCGGATCCACTTCACGCGGGCTCTCGGACACGTAGTCGAGGACCCAGTGCTTCGTGCGCCCCTGCCCCGAGGACATGGCGGTCTTGGCTGGCCGGTAGATGCGTGCGCGCATGGTCACCTCCTGATCGATCCCCTGCTATATCGGGCATCAGGCGCCCGCGGGCAAGCCTTTGAACCGATTGAATTGTCGCAGAAGGGGGAACGGCAAGCGGCGTTCGACCGGCTGCATCCCGAGGGGAGCGAGGGGTGGGTGTGTGTCCGGAGTGCACTCCGGCCAAACGCCTGCTTGCAGGCAGAAAGCTACCCGGCGCGTCGCGCACCCGGCAACCGGCAAATTCGGCCAGAGTCCGGCGCCGCACCGGGCGCGGCACCGGGCGACCCTGCGTAAGCGGCTGATTGCCTTTCCGAAAAACCGCGGACTGCGACACTTTGTTCTGCCAGACAAGGGCCGCGACCGGACCATGTCACCCTGGCCCAATCGCGCCCGAAATGCTGATCAAACGGGCATGTGTCAGCGGGATCGGACACATCACGAGGCCCGCGGCTGTCAGACCTGCAACCAGGCGACAAGCGCCTCCGCATCCGACGAGACGCGGATCTGGGCCTCATCCTCCAGCCCGTAGCCACTCGCCGAAAGCTGGAACATCCGCATCATGCCGTAGCCGGTATCGCTGCCCACAAGATAGCCGCGCCGCACCCCGCTGCGTTCCGGAAACTCCGAGAAGATGAAGGCATAGCCGCGGAAGCGCACCACCGGCGTGTGGTCGAAATCATGGGACCGCAGATCCCAGAGCGTCGGGCGCCGCGGGCCCAGCCGCGGGTCCTCGACCATGTGGCGCGTCGCCGCCGAAAGGCTGTCGCGGTCGACCACGCCCGCAATGGCCCCATAGCTGAAATCGGCGCCCCCCCGGGTTCTTGCGAGACACACGTCTATCCATCCGCCCGGCCCGGCCGCAAAGACCCGCTCGGTTCCGCAAACCACGTCCCAAGGGTCACCGACCTGCAATCCGTCTCCCGGCATATGCCGCTCCCACGTTGCCCGGCGATGTCACCACAGATTGCCCGACAAATCAAACCAGCCCCGCGCAGCCCCCCTTTCATGCGGCCGCGCAACGGACCATGAATGACCTCAATATGTCCCGCGCACGCGCCAGCCCTTGATCCCCGCGCCCCGCGCTTCAATCTAGGGGACAGGAACAAGGAACCCCCGATGCCCTACGCCCACTCCGACAAGTCCGAGCCCATCCTCCACGCCGCCGCGCCCGACGTCGCGACGCGCGAAAAGCTCGAGGGTGGCAAGCGCTTTGTCATGCATACGGAATACGCCCCGGCGGGCGACCAGCCCGCGGCCATCGCGGAGCTCACGCAGGGCATCACCGGGGGCGAGCACAATCAGGTCCTGCTCGGCGCCACCGGCACGGGCAAGACCTTCACCATGGCCAAGGTGATCGAGGAAACCCAGCGCCCCGCCATCATCCTCGCGCCGAACAAGACCTTGGCCGCGCAGCTCTACGGCGAGTTCAAGCACTTCTTCCCCGAGAACGCGGTCGAGTACTTCGTCTCCTACTACGACTACTACCAGCCCGAGGCCTACGTGCCGCGCAGCGACACCTTCATCGAGAAGGAAAGCCAGATCAACGAGCAGATCGACCGCATGCGCCACTCGGCCACGCGCGCCCTGCTCGAACGCGACGACGTGATCATCGTGGCCTCGGTCTCGTGCATCTACGGCATCGGCTCGGTCGAAACCTACGGCGCCATGACCCAGGACCTGCACGTGGGCTCGGAATACGACCAGCGGCAGGTCATGGCCGATCTCGTCGCCCAGCAGTACCGCCGCAACGACGCCGCCTTCCAGCGCGGCAGCTTCCGCGTGCGCGGCGACACCCTGGAAATCTGGCCCGCCCACCTCGAGGATCGCGCCTGGCGGCTGTCCTTCTTCGGTGAGGAACTCGAAGGCATCACCGAGTTCGACCCTCTGACGGGCGAGAAAACCGGAAGCTTCGACCGTATCCGCGTCTACGCGAACTCGCACTACGTGACGCCCAAGCCGACGATGCAGCAGGCCGTCATCCAGATCAAAAAGGAGCTGCGCCAGCGGCTCGACCAGCTCGTGGGCGAAGGCAAGCTGCTCGAAGCGCAGCGGCTCGAACAGCGCACCAACTTCGACATCGAGATGCTCGAGGCCACCGGCGTCTGCAACGGGATCGAGAACTACTCGCGCTATCTCACCGGCCGCGCCCCGGGCGAGCCGCCCCCGACGCTCTTCGAGTTCATCCCCGACAACGCCATCGTCTTTGCGGACGAAAGCCACGTCTCGGTCCCGCAGATCGGGGGCATGTACCGGGGCGACTACCGGCGCAAGTTCACGCTGGCCGAACACGGCTTCCGCCTGCCCTCCTGCATGGACAACCGCCCCCTGAAGTTCGAGGAATGGGACGCCATGCGCCCGCAGTCGGTCTTCGTCAGCGCCACGCCCGCCAACTGGGAGCTCGACCAGTCCGGCGGCGTCTTCACCGAACAGGTCATCCGCCCCACCGGGCTTCTGGATCCGCAGGTGGAAATCCGTCCCGTCGAGATGCAGGTCGACGACCTGCTGGACGAGATCCGCCGGGTCTCACAGGCGGGGTTCCGCACGCTTGCCACCGTGCTGACCAAGCGCATGGCCGAGGATCTGACCGAATACCTGCACGAACAGGGCATCCGCGTGCGCTACATGCACAGCGACATCGACACGATCGAGCGGATCGAGATCCTGCGCGACCTGCGGCTCGGCGCCTTCGACGTGCTGGTGGGCATCAACCTGCTGCGCGAGGGGCTCGACATCCCCGAGTGCGGGCTGGTCGCCATTCTCGACGCCGACAAGGAAGGCTTCCTGCGCTCCGAGACCTCGCTGATCCAGACCATCGGCCGCGCCGCGCGCAACTCCGAGGGCCGGGTGATCATGTACGCCGACCGCATGACCGGCAGCATGGAACGCGCCATTGGCGAAACCAACCGCCGCCGCGAAAAGCAGATCGCCTACAACGAGGAACACGGCATCACGCCCGCCACGATCAAGAAGAACGTCGAGGACATCCTCGCCGGGCTCTATCAGGGCGACGTGGACATGAACCGCGTGACCGCCAAGATCGACGACAAGCACGCCGGCGCCAACCTGCAGACCGTGCTCGACGGGCTGCGCACCGACATGCGCAAGGCGGCCGAGAACCTGGAGTTCGAGGAAGCCGCCCGCCTGCGCGACGAAATCAAGCGCCTCGAGGCCGTAGATCTCGCCGTCGCCGACGACCCCCTCGCCCGCCAGCAGGCGGTCGAGAAGGCCTCGGCCGAGGCCACGAAGTCCAAGGGGCGGAGCACGTCAGGGAAGCCGGGCCAACGCGGCGGCAACGTGAAACGCAAAAGGTAGGGTGCGTGAAATGTGGTGCGTGCGAGCACGCACCCTACGCTGTGTCGTGGTTTCCGTCCGTCGCCCGATGGATCGACGAATACGGCCATGCCTCCGGGCACGTGACAAACCCGTGTTTCACCGGGTTGTGCCAGCAATACTGGACGTGCGCGGCGTAGTCCTCCGCGTTTCGGATGTGGTGCTCCCAATAGCGGCGCTGCCAGATCCCGCGCTCCATCCGGGCCACATGGCTCGCACGCAGCGGCCCCTTCGGCAATCCGCGGGAAAACCGCGACTTGATCAACCGCCAGCGCGTCGGGAAATCGCGATCGCCCTCGGGCAGGGTCCAGACGCAGTGCATGTGGTCCGGCAGAACCACCCAGGCGTCGACAGCGAAGGGGCGCTCGCGCCGCGTTGCAACCACGGCCCCGCGCAAGCGGTCGATCTCCCGCACCAGCAGATCCGACCCACGCTCGGCCAGTGTCACCGTAAAGAAGATGGTCGCGCCAGGCGCCCGCGGTCGGATGTAATTCGACATCCCCCAAGAGGACCCGAAACAAGGTTAACATCACCTTCACGTAGGGTGCGTGCTCGCACGCACCCTACGAAACAAACACAAAAAAACGCGGCCCCCGCAGGGACCGCGTCGCATCTCTCCGGAAAAACCGGAAGAAGGCTTCAGAGCAGCTCGAGGTTCGTCGCGCTCTCACGGCCGTCACGGCCGGATTCCAGATCGTAGGACACTTTCTGGTTGTCGGCGAGGCCGGTGAGGCCCGAACGCTCAACGGCGGAGATGTGCACGAACACGTCCTTGCCACCCGTCTCGGGTGCGATGAAGCCGAAGCCTTTGGTGGTGTTGAACCATTTCACAGTGCCGGTGGCCATGTGTGTTTTCCTTTTGTCGTTACCGCTCGCGGAACTGCAGCGGCTCGGCATAGCGCGTCCTGGATCGAATGACTGCGTGCCGGTGAAGGAAAACAGGGTCGATAGAAAGTCTAAGCCCCTCCCAAGTGACAGGTTTGCAGCCATCTGGCAAGGGGAACCTCGCACCGCGCAGCCTGCCCGCGCGGGACAATCCTGCCAGGCGGTTAACGCGAGCAGCCAAGTCCTTGGAATCGTTCGATCCGAAAAATGTCCCGGCCCGGGACGCCCTCAGCCCGCGCCCTGATAGACCTCGAGAAAGGCCGGGCGCCCGCCGTAACCCCAGACCCTCACGAGGATAAAGGCCGACCCGTACTGCCGCATCTGGGCTTCGATCTGCGGGTTTCCCCCGCCCGCCGCATAAAGCTGCGGAATCGCCTGCCGCGCGCCCGTCGAGGTGAAGAGAGGGTCCCACCCGTCCTCCGGATGCGCCCGTCCGAAGCGGTGGAAATTCGCCCGGTCCTGCTGGAGGAACGCATCGAGCGATCCCAGACGCGCGCCGCTTGAATTGAAAAGATCCGGCCCCGCGATCAGGGTGTAATACTCGGCCAGCAACTGCTGGGCCCGCGCGCCCGAGGCGCCCGCCAGCACGAGACCGGCCGTCAGAATCAGGATTCGAAACATCTTTGCCTCCCGGCACAATGGAATGCCGGAAGGCTACCCTGCCCCGCCGAAGTCACAAAGTCCGGAATCCCGCCCTCGGGCCTCAGGTGCCCGCTTCGACCATCCGGGCGATCTCGGTCGCCCATTTCCCGACGATCGGCAGGAATTCCACCTGCGCCAGAAGCCACAGCATGACCGACAGCAGCACCGTGGCGCCGATGACCGTCCCGAGGCCCATGGCCACCCCGCGCAGGAAGTAGAAGTACATCATCCGGTACCAGCGCGTGTGTGCCCGGAAGAAGTTGTGCTTGCGGATCCGTCCGAGCTCCATCCGGAGCTCGTGAACCTCGGTTCTCAGAATTTCTGTTTCAGTCGGCATGGACGTCCTGCTGGCCTGCGCCCGCGTGGCGCGCCGACCCGTCCTACCATGTTTGCGGGCCGGGTGCGCCCTCGATACGTCCGCGAAGGTTCGGTGTGACCCAACCGCCATACCGCCCGCCGGGCTGCGGCAGGGCCGACATCCCGCCGACGCGGCAGCTTTCCATCGCCAGAGCCGACAGCGCGATGTGCCCGCGCAGCGACCTGTAGTGCCCCCGCGCCTCCGGGTGGTCCCAGGCGGCGCATTCCGCGGTCACGCCCGCCGCCCTCAGCGTCCAGTAGTAGGCCTGGGCGCACCAGGCGCACATGCCCTCGCCGGGCAGCGCCAGCAGATCCGCGCGCAGGTCCTCGAGCGGCAGGTAATAGGTCGGTGCCTGCCCTCGCTTGAGCACGCGCAGCCCCCAGACGGTCCGCAGGATATCCACGCCGCCCAGCCGGACCACGATCTCGTCGGGAACGGGCTCAATCAGCGGCGTGACGGGATAGCTTTCGACATTTTCGGGTGTCAGTGGCATGGATACGAAGGTAGCGCCAAGCGCAACACCTTCTCAATGAAGACCGCCCGATCCGTGCTTGAGGATCACCGGAACGATGAGTTCTTCCTCATCTTCGAGGTGCCTGCTCAGAAGTGCCTCGAAATCGAGCAGCTCCTCGCGAAAGGCCCCAACCTCCACCTGGCCCCGCAACACGCCGTTCGCGCCGGTCGTGAAACGCTCCAGCAGACCGTCCATCGCGTGGTGATCCTTGTCGAGGATGGTGAAGCCCCGCTGCAGCGAGCGTTCCATCCCCGAAAGCACGGGGAAATAGTGCATGTCCTCGATCTGGTGATGGCCGTGAAGCTGCTGCACAAGCATGCCGCCGAAGCGCGAGAGCCGGGCTTTCTGCGCCTCGGCATCCATCTTGCCGTCCATCGCCGCCTCGGAGTCCTCGTTCAGCGCCGTGGTCAGCTTGCGGAACATCAGGTGCCGGTCGAGCCAGAACTCCACCAGTCCCGAGAAATTGGGATGCGCCTCCCACTCGTCACGCGGATAGCTTTCCAGCAACGCGCGCAGCGCGTCGGGCAATCCCGCACGCGACCTCAGATCCAGCTCGTCCATTCCTGCGCCTTTCTCCTCAAGGGGTTGGGCGAAAGATGGCATCCGGGGCGCCGCGGTCAAATCACCGGCCCTGTGCCTCTGCGCACACCGATCGGTTGTGCAGATTGGTCAAAAGCGATGCATTACGCCCTTCCTCGTTCAAACTCCGGCCATAATTTCCCGCTATCTATCCTCACCGGCCGCAGAAAGCGCCTCAGACGGTCCCCTCCCCACAGAATGTTCCGGACGGATCAGCCCAATTGCCATGTGTGTGGCCCCTGTCGGGTCACCGGCGGGCCCCAACCAAAACGGTGAGGATCTGAAGTTGCGTTATCTGATCGCGGAAACCACCTGGGAAACGATGTCTCTTGCTGTCGCGCTTGCCAACAACGGCACGCTGCTGACCCGAACCGACCGGCCCGAGGACATCCCACATTATCTCGAATGCGGTGCGCACGACCTGATCGTGCTCGATTCAGCGGCCCTGGCCGCCCAGGTCCGGCTTTCGGCGCTCTCGGTTCTCGCCCGCCGTACCCCGATCTGCGTGCTCGCCCGCAAGGCAACCTCCGCGCAGGTCGCGAAATGGCTCGACAACGGCGCCGCCATGGTCATCGACGCCGCCACCGACCCCGAGGAAGTGGTCGCGCGCCTGCACGCCGTGGCCCGCCGGGCACGCGGCATCTCGCACGGCGAGATCGAATACGGCCCGCTGCGCATCCGCCTGAAGGAACGGCGCGCCCAGATCGGCGCCGCGACGCTCTCTCTCTCGCCCAAGCTCTACGAGATTCTCGAATATCTCGCGCTGCGCCCGGGCACGCTTGTCGCCCGCGATGCCCTGCTGAGCCATATCTACGGGCTCGAGGATGAACCCGCCCCCCGGGTCTTCGATGTATATATGTGCAATCTCCGCGCCCATCTCGGCCTGGCCGAAGACGCCGTCGCCATCGAAACCGTCCGCGGCTCAGGCTACCGTTTCGCGGTCTCGGCCGACGCCATTCCACAGCGCATCGCGGCCTGATTCCCCCTGCGACACCCGGTGTCGCCCATGCACCAGCGCCCCGCGGCTTCGCCCGCCGGGGCGCCTTTTCGTTGACATGACGCCGTAAGCTGGCAGAAATGCCCGAAAAAATCGCAAGACGGGCGCTGCGGCCATGATCCCATGCACGTCGCCCCGCGGACGAGCAGGAACAGGCCCCATGACACGACCCAGCAGCATCGACGACAGCCTGCGCGAGACCATCATCGCGCAACCCGACATCATCCTCGACGACAAGGACGTGATGCAGGCGCTGATCGACACCAACGAACGCAACATGGGCGGCAACATCGTCGACCTGCGCGGCGTCGCCATGGAGCGGCTCGAGGAACGGCTCGACCGGCTCGAGGACACGCACCGCAGCGTCATCGCCGCCGCCTACGAGAACCTTGCCGGCACCAACCAGATCCACCGCGCCATCCTGCGGATGCTCGACCCGGTCGCGTTCGAGCCCTTCCTGCGTGATCTCGGCGGCGACGTCGCCCAGATCCTGCGCGTGGACGTGATCCGCCTCGTGCTCGAATCGACCCAGAGCGAGGACGACCCCGCCGTCAGCCGCCTGGGCGAGGTCCTCTCGGTCGCCGATCCCGGCTTCACCGACGCCTATATCTCCGCCGGCCGCGAAGCCCCGGTCCGCCCAGTAACTCTGCGCCAGGTAAATGAGGGCGATCCAGCCCTCTACGGCGACAAGGCGCCCTGGATCCGCTCCGAGGCCTGCCTCAAGCTCGACTTCGGCCCGGGCCGTCTGCCCGGCCTGCTTCTCATGGGCTCCGAGGACGGCAACATGTTCACGCCTCAGCAGGGCACCGACCTGCTGACCTTCTTCGGCGGGGTCTTTGAACGGACCATGCGCCGCTGGCTGGGATGACAGCCGTGATCTCCCCCGCCGCGCTTGCCGCGCTCGACGACTGGCTGGCCGGTCAGAGCGCCCTGCGCGGCGCAGCGAAGAACACGCTCACCGCCTACCGCACCGATCTGCTCGACTTCATTGCCTTCATGACCCACCACAAGGGCGAGCCGCAGGGCCTTGCCCCGCTCGCCCGTGTGACCACCTCGGACATGCGCGCCTGGATGGCCCACCTGCGGCGCGACGACGTCGGCTCGCGCTCGGTTGCCCGCAAGCTTTCCGCCGTGCGCGGCTTCTACCGCTGGCTGGCCGACCGCGAGGGGTTCGAGCCCACCGCCGTCCTCTCGGCCCGCGCGCCCAAGTTCCAGAAGAAGCTGCCCCGCCCGCTGGCTGAGGATGCCGCGCGCGCCATGATCGACAGCGTCGAGGTGCAGGCAAAAGACAGCTGGATCGGCGCCCGCGACGCCGCCGTCGTGACCCTTCTCTATGGCTGCGGCCTGCGGATCTCCGAGGCGCTCGGCCTCACCGGCCGCGATCTGCCGCTGGGCGAGGCGCTGCGCATCACCGGCAAGGGTGGCAAGGAACGCGTCGTTCCCGTTATCCCCGCCGCGCGCAAGGCGGTCGAGATCTACCTGCAGCTCTGCCCCTACGAAATGACGCCCGAAGGCGCGCTCTTCCGCGGTCAGCGCGGCGGGCCGCTCAATGCCCGGCTCATCCGAAAGGTCACCGAAAAGGCCCGCCTGCAGCTCGGCCTGCCCGCCACGACCACGCCCCACGCCATGCGCCACAGCTTCGCCACGCACCTGCTGTCCGCCGGCGGCGACCTGCGCGCCATCCAGGAACTGCTCGGCCACGCCTCGCTTTCGACGACCCAGGCCTACACCTCGGTCGACGAGGTCCAGCTCATGAAGGTCTACGAGGCCGCCCACCCCAAGGCGCGCTGAGCTTGCCAGTCGGAGCCGCTGGCCCTATCCCCGAGACAAAGTTGCAAGTTCGGGAGTTCTCGTCATGAAACTGCTCAAGGCCGGCCCCTCGCCCTTCGTCCGCAAAGTGCTCGTGACGCTGCACGAAACCGGGCTCATGGATCAGGTGGAGATGGTGCAGGTCACCGCCTCGCCGCTCGAGCCCGACAGCAAGCTGACCAGCGCCAACCCGGTCGGCAAGGTGCCTGCGCTGGTCCGCGACGAGGGCCCGACGCTCTACGACAGCCGCGTCATCTGCCGCTATCTCGATCACGTCGCCGGGACAAAGCTCTACCCGCAGGCCCGAATCTGGGACACGCTGACGCTCGAGGCGACCGCGGACGGCATCCTCGAGGCGGCGGTGCTGATGGTCTACGAAGGCCGCTTCCGGCCGGAAAACCTGCGCTACGACCCGTGGATCGCAGGCCAGTGGGCCAAGGTCACACGCGGACTTGCCGAGCTGGAAGGCCGCTGGATGAGCCACCTCAACGGGCCGCTCGATGCCGGGCAGATCGCCTGCGCCTGCGCGCTGGGATATCTCGACTTCCGCCACGCCGACCGCCCCTGGCGCGCGGCGCATCCCGCCCTTGCGGAGTGGGAAGCCGGGTTCAAGGCGCGCGACTCGATGATCGCCACGCGCCCCGAGTGACGCCTCAGAAGCGCATCGCGATACCGACGTTCAGCGCGTTGGTCTTGATGTCCACGTCCATCGACCCGTCGTTGTCGAAATCGACATCGTTGCTCGTGTAGGTGAACTGGTACTCACCGAAGACGGCGAAGCGATCGTTGATCGGATAGCTCAGGCCCGCGGTCAGCCGCGCGGCCGGACCGGTCAACTGATACCCGAAGGTGTCGGAATCACCAGCCGGATACTCCGCGTCCACGTGCGGGACCGAGATCCCCAGACCGCCGCCCACGTAGGGCGTCGCCCCGCCCCAAAGCTCGGGCCAGCGGCGCATGACGTTGGCGGTCAGGATATTCAGACCGTCGGTGAACTCGAGCCGGTCAAAGCCCAGGTCCTCGCGGTCGTCCTTGTCCGCGTAGACCTTGTTGTGGCTGAACTCGATGCCGTAGCCGATGGTCTCGGACCGCCACCAGGTGCCGCGCACGCCGTAGTAGGGCGGCATCTCGAAGGACTTGCCCTCCCAGCCGAAAAGCTCGTCATAGCTGCCGTCACCGTTGGGCAGGTCGCCCTCGACGCGGCTGTGCGGCGCGGTCTGGTAGCCGGTGTAGAACGACAGCTCCATTTCCGCTGCCGCCGCGCCGGCTGTCGCGGCAACCATGGCCGCGCTGATCAACAAGGTCTTCATATCCGATGTCCCCCGGGGAATTCAGCGGCAAATAAGCATTGCAATGCAGGTGTTTCAACCGCGACACTTCCGCGCTTCCGTCCGCAAGGCGGGTTTGCGTTCTGGACTGGTCAACCGCCTCCCGTTAAATAGCCGTCCGAACGCCGCAGTCCACGCGGCCACCACCCTTTTTGCGGCCAAACCACCGGCCCGAAGCGAAGGAGTAGATTCGTGTCGCATGCAGAAGACCACGAAGGCACCCGGAGGGACTTCCTCTACTACGCCACGGCAGGGGCCGGCGCCGTCGTTGCGGGCGCTGCCATCTGGCCGCTGGCCAACCAGATGAACCCCTCCGCCGACGTGCGGGCGATGTCGACCATCCGGGTCGATGTCTCGGGCGTCAGCGAAGGCAGCCAGCTCACAGTGCAGTTCCTCGGCAAGCCGGTCTTCATCCGCCGCCGCACCGAGTCCGAGATCGAGGCGGCCCGCGCTGTCGACCTCAGCGACCTCGTCGACCCGATCGCGCGGAACGCCAACATCCAGGGCGATGTCCCGGCCACCGACGAAAACCGCGCCCTCGACGATACCGGCGAATGGCTCGTCCAGATGGGCGTCTGCACCCACCTCGGCTGCGTGCCGATCGGCAACGCCGGCGACTACCAGGCCGAAGACGGCGTGGGTGGCTGGTTCTGCCCCTGCCACGGGTCGCACTACGACACCGCAGGCCGCATCCGCCGCGGTCCCGCCCCCGAGAACCTGCCGATCCCGGCTGCCGAATTCGTGGACGAATCCACGATCCTGCTCGGATAAGGAGACGCGCCCATGTCCGGAATTCCGCACGATCATTACGAACCGTCGACGGGGGGCGAGAAGTGGCTGCACAAGCGGCTGCCGATCGTCGGCCTGCTCTACGACACCATCATGATCCCCACGCCCAAGAACCTGAACTGGATGTGGATCTGGGGCATCGTGCTGACTTTCTGCCTGGCGCTCCAGATCATCACCGGCATCGTGCTGGTCATGCACTACACGCCGCATGTGGACATGGCCTTCGCCTCGATCGAGCACATCATGCG
>CAYNKL010000093.1:0-15938 GCA_964397775.1 uncultured Rhodobacterales bacterium
CTCAAGTGGGGCACCAAGAACCCGATCATGCTGCGCGATCCGGAATTCGGCCCCACCCGCATCCGCGCCTTCGGCACCTACGCGGTCAAGGTCGCCGACCCCGCGCTCTTCCTGACCGAGATCGTGGGCACCGACGGCGCCTTCACCCGCGACGAGATCAGCTTCCAGATCCGCAACATCATCGTGCAGGCGTTCTCGCGCGCCATCGCCGCCAGCGGCATCCCCGTGCTCGACATGGCCGCCAACACCGACGAGGTGGGCGCCCTTCTCGCCAAGGCCATCGACCCGACGATCAAGCAATACGGCCTCACCCTCCCCGAGCTCTACATCGAGAACATCTCGCTGCCGCCCGCCGTGGAAAAGGCGCTCGACGCCCGCACCTCGCGCGGGATCGCGGGCAATCTCGACGACCACATGAAGTGGAAGGCGGCCGAGGCCATGGGCCAGGGCGGCGCCATGGACCAGAGCATGGGCATGGGCTTCGGCGCGGGCATGGGCATGCAGATGGCCAACACCATGGGCCGCGAAGGCCCCTGGGGCGCCGCCCCCGCGCCGCAGCAGCCGCAGGCCGCGCCTCCCCCGCCCCCGCCGGTCGAACACGTCTGGCACCTGGCGAAGAACGGCCAGACCTCGGGCCCCTACAGCCGCGCCGACCTCGGCAAGATGGTCTCGGGCGGCGAGATGACGCGCGAGACCTACGTCTGGACGCAAGGCCAGGACGGCTGGATGCGCGCCGAGGATGTCACCGAACTGGCCCAGCTCTTCACCGTCATGCCCCCGCCCCCGCCTCCGGGAGCTTGACCGGGCGCGGGGGCGCTCCTAGCCCTGCGACCTGTCCATCGACAGCCCGCCCAGCAGCGGCGGCGCGTAGCAGGCATCGCCGGGCAGCTCGGCCTTGTCGTCCCGCACCGCCGGGAAGGGCCGGAAGGGATCGACCTGGCTTGCCACCACAAGCCTGTTGTTCAGGCACAGATCCTGCGCCGCGTTGCCGATGTTGAAGCCAAATCCATCGGGCCCGCAGTCGTCTCCCGCCCCGTCCATGTTCCAGGCCTGCGGCATCCAGGCACCGTCCCCCTCGACCAGGAAAGCCCCCGCCTCGGCGTCGAAATGCAGCCGCCACGTGGTCTCGTTGGTCAGCTCCGTCAGCGCCCAGCGGCCCACCGGCATCTCGTCGCGCATGCCTTCGATCACGAAGCAGCTCAGGTCGGTCTCGCGCACGATCCGCCCGGTCTCGGCCGTGTCGTAGCGCAGGGCCCCGCGCAGGGCATATCCGCCCTCCCCTTCCCAGGAAAAACGCCACGTCGCAGGCTCGGCCGAAGCCGCACCGGCAAACAAGAGCAGGAACAAAACCGCGCGCATCGCGCTCCTCCTATGGAATACACGGACGGCAGCCTAGGACGGACCACCCGGCGCGCAACCCCTCGCGGCGGCCCGCCCTCCTGAATCTTCGACCCGTCCGTTCACTGCCACACTATGCTGCCCTGGCGTGGCCCTTCGGGTGCGAGGTTTCGAGTGCTGCACAAGGTTGAACTGGGTTCTCGCAAAGGACCGCCGCTGGTCTTCCTTCATGGCGCCGGCTACGACTGCCGCATGTGGGCCGAGGTTGCCGCCCAGCTCACCGATTGCCGCTGCACGGCGATCGACCTGCCCGGTCACGGGCAAAGCCGCGACACCGATCTTCAGGACTTCGGCGCCGCCGCCGACGAGGTGGCCGAGTGCATCCGCGCCCGCCACGACGGCGCCGTCACCCTGGTCGGCCTCTCGCTGGGCGCCTACGTCGGCTTCCGCTGCCTCGCACGTCATCCCGACCTCGCGCGCCGCGCGGTGCTCAGCGGCCTCCAGGACCGCCCGGTGATGATGGGCCCCGCCATGCGCCTTGCCATGCGCGCCACCTCTGCCCTGATGAGCTTTCGCGCCCTGCGGGAACGTTCCGCCAGCGACATGGGCTTCATGAACCTCGCCGTGGCAAGCGACGCCCACGGGCGGCCCAATGCCTCGATCCGCACCATGTGGCGCGCCGCGCGCTGCGCGCTCGAGTTCGACGCCCGTGAAGATCTCTGTCATGTCCGGACGCCCACGCTGTTTCTCGCGGGGGAAAAGGAACATCCCGCCATCCTGAATGCCCTCACCGCCTTTCGCGACGGCATCCCCGGCTCCGAGGCCCGCACCGTGCAGGGCTACGGCTACGGCTGGGGCGCCGAGGACCCGGCGCTCTTTGCCCGCGCAATCACCTGCTGGCGCACGGGCACCAACCTGCCGCGCCGCCTGATGCAGCCGCCCGCGATCGCGGCCGCCTGACGCCCTCTCAGGAGGGATCGCGCCGCTCACCGCGGATCAGCATGAGATTGCGCAGGTAGACCGTGACCCCCAGCGACTGGCCGAGGATGAAGACGGGGTCGCGCCGGTAAATGGCGTAGGACAGCAGGATCAGCCCGCCACCGATCGAAAAATACCAGAAGGCGACCGGGATGATCGACTTGCGCGCTTTTTCCGAGGCGAGCCACTGCACGAGAAACCGCGCGGTGAACAGCAGCTGCCCGCAAAGCCCCACGATCACCCAGAGCCCCTCGATCCAGTCGTCGACGTGCAGGAAGTTCAGGATCGCCTCAAGCATCGGCCACGGTCTCCTCTGCGGTCACGGACTTTGCGCGCCGCAGCAGCCAGAAGACCCCGATCAGGTCGGCCACGCCCGCGACCGCCCGGCCGAAGTTGGTATACTTGGACCGCCCCGAGGTCCGCTCCATATGGGCAACTTCCACCAGCACCACCTCCCAGCGGTAGGCCTTGAACAGCGCGGGCAGGTAGCGGTGCATGTGGTTGAAGTAGGGCAGCGCAAGAAAGGCCTCGGTCCGGAACCCCTTCAGCCCGCAGCCCGTATCGCTGGTCCCGTCGCTCAGGATGCGCCGCCGCAGGCCATTGGCGAACTTCGAGCCCATGCGCTTGGAAAAAGTGTCGCGCCGCTTCAGCCGCTGCCCGGCGACAAGACCCACGCGCCCGCTCTCGTCGGCAAGCAGCGGCTCCCAGAGCTTGGGCAATTCCGAGGGCGGGTTCTGACCGTCGCCGTCCAGGGTGCAGCAGATCGCCGCGCGCGCCGCGCGAACGCCGGAGTGCACGGCGGCGCTCTGCCCGCCGGCACGGGTATGGCGCAGGATGCGCAGTTGCGGCACGGTCGCGCGGGCGGCGACAAGCTGCTCGAAGGTGCGGTCGCTTGACCCGTCATCGACGGCGATGATCTCGAAATCGGAGAGCCCTGCGGCGGCCTCGGCGATCCCGGAAATCAGGTCCGCGACAGCGCCTTCCTCGTCATGCATCGGAATGACAACCGAGACCTGCGGCGTTCCGGGCGCGACCGGCGCGCGGTGACCGATTTCCTGCCGAGTATGTTGCATCGGGCTTTCCCTTCGTGTTCAAGCTGGACCGGAAAGCGGATGTCGGTGCGGTGCACCGCGCGGCACGAGCAGACACCGGTGCAGCCGTCGAAACTGGCCGTCCTATGAGTCAATTCCCGAGGGGAAGCAACCATGAATGCTGATGTGCGGCATGGCGCTCGCGAAGCCTCGCCGATGGCCTTGGCGTGGGCGCCCTTTGCCCTGACCTTGCTTTTGATCGCGATTTTCTGGCTCTGGCACCTGAACGGCTTCGCGCTCGCCGACTTCTCGCGCTACGATGAATACTACACGCTCGAACGCAGCGCCGCCTTTGCGCGCTTCAATGACTGGTGGGCCGTCTACACAAGCAACGCCCCCACCCTGAAGAAGCCCCCGCTGCAATACTGGATGGGGGGACTCCTGATGGAATGGGGCGTCGAGCCGGGTGTCGCGCTTCGCATTCCCTCCATGTTCTTCGCGCTCGGCGTGCTTGGCGTCACCGCTTGGATCGCACGCATCCTAGCCCCCGCGCGGCCCTGGGCGATGCCCCTCGCTGTTGCGCTCATGTCCTGCTCCTGGCAGTTCTGGGACTACGCGCGCTCGGCCATGCTCGATCCCGGCGCGATGCTCTTCACCAGCCTCGGCTTCGCCTTCCTGCTGAAGGCGCTCGAGACCCCGCGCTACTGGTACGGGCTGGCCGGCGCCGTCTTCCTTGCCGGTCTGCAAAAGGCGCCCACGCCGCTCTTCTTCATGATGTTCGCGCCTCTGATCCTCGCGCTCTCGCACTGGATCGCACCGCGCTGGCAAAACCTGCGCGGCCGGGACATCTGGCGCACCCGGGCCTTCCGGCGGGCGCTGCTCCTGGCAATCATCCTGGGCTTCTCCTGGCAGTTCCTGCAGTCCTTCCGCTTCACTGCCGGCACGGAAATCAACGGCAGCGTCGAGAACGAGATGTTCGAGCGCTTCACTCCCGGCGCCAGCGGTCGAGGCATCACCGAATTTCTCCGACTGATCCTCGACGGCGAAGGCTGGCTTCGCGTCCCGGCCCTGCTCTCGGTCTGCCTGCTGCCCTTCGTCACCCGGCGCCCGACGCTCATCGTCGTCCCGGGGATCACGCTGATCTTCGTGCTGGGCATGTTCCTGGCCTCGGGCGACGTCTACTCGCGCTACTCCCTGATCATGGTCCCGCTGCTCATGGCATCGCTCGCGGCCGTGCTGATGCTGCTGCGTCCCGCGCCCTGGCTCGGCCTCGGGGCGGCCGTCGTGCTCATGGCGCTGGCGGGCGGCCCCCTGCGGCCCGAGGTTTTCGACCCGCCCTACCGCAGCGAAGATCGCTACGGCGTCCCTCTGGAGCCGATTCTGGAGCGCCTCGGAGCAGAGCTTCAGGATGACGAGATGCTGGTCTTCTGCGGCTTCTCGAGGACACCTCGGGTACCCCCCGGCGCCATCACGCATTTCTCGTCGAACGGCCGTCCCTACGCCTTCCTGCGCGAACCCGACCTCGGCTGGGCGCTCGACCGTGTGGCCGAGGACTACCGCGGGCCGATGCGCGGCATATGCCACCCCGACGGGCTGGAACAGCTCGCCCCGCATCTCGCAGGCCTGAAAACCGAACCCGTTCCGGGCGCCGACATGGTGTTCTGGACCGCCGAGGGCTACATCCCCGACCCCGACTGACGGGCAACGGGCGCTTCAGCCCGCCCGCAGCGCCTCCAGCAGGGCGCTCATGTCAGCGGGCAGCGGCGCCTCGAAAAGCATCTCCTCGCCGCTCACCGGGTGATCGAAGCCAAGCTCCGCCGCGTGCAGCGCCTGCCGGCCGAAGCCCCGCACCAGCGCGTCCGCCTCCTCCGGCACCGCCCGCACCGGCAGCTTGCGCCGCCCGCCGTAGACCGGATCGCCGACAAGCCCGTGGCCGCTATGGGCCATGTGCACCCGGATCTGGTGGGTCCGCCCGGTCTCCAGCCGGCATTCCACCAGCGCCAGACACGCCGGGCTGCCGAAGGATTCCAGAACCCGCGCCCGCGTGATCGCATGCCGCCCCTGGCCGTCGAAGAACACCGCCTGCCGCTGCCGCTCGGTCTTGTGCCGCGCCAGCCCCGAGGTCACGCGCACCACCTCGCCCGGCTCCACCGCAACGCCCCGCACCCCGCGCAGGCGCGGGTCGGCCACGTCAGGCACCCCGTGCACCAGCGCCCTATAGGCGCGCCGCACCGAGTGCTTCTCGAACTGCTTGGCAAGCCCGTGGTGGGCCCGGTCCGACTTGGCCACAACCAGCAGCCCGCTGGTGTCCTTGTCGATCCGGTGCACGATCCCGGGCCGCTTCTCGCCGCCGACGCCCGACAGCGCGCCGCCGAAATGATGCAGCAGCGCGTTGACCAGCGTGCCGTCCCGCGTGCCCGGCGCGGGGTGCACCACCATGCCCGCGGGCTTGTTCACAACGACAAGGTCCTCGTCCTCGAAGACCAACTGCAGCGGGATATCCTGCGCCACCACATCGTAGTCCTGCGCCTGCGGCACCGCGATCTCGATCGCATCGCCCTCGGCCACCGCCCCCTTGGGATTGGACAGCACCTCGCCGCCGCGCGTCACCGCGCCCTCGGCGATGAGCCGCGCCAGCCGCGTGCGCGACAGCGCCGCCGCCTCTGGCACATCGCGGGCAAGCGCCTTATCAAGGCGCGGCGGCGGGTCCGCCGCGATGATGACCCGAAGGATCTCGTCCATGTCCGCTCCCGATCCGCAGGACCCCGGGGATTATCCCGATCCCGCCATGCTGCGTTTCCTGCGCCGGCTGGTGACACTGCTCACCACCGTCATGATCGCCGGCGTTCTAATGATCCTCGTCATGCTTGTCATCCGCTACCGGACGACCCGCGCGCCGCTGCCCCCGGTCATCACCCTGCCCTCGGGCGAGACGGCCACGGCCTTTACGCAAGGCGCCGACTGGTACGCCGTGGTGACCGAAGGGGACGAGATCCTGATCTTTTCCCGCGACAGCGGCAAACTGCGCCAGCGCATCGCCATCGAACACGACTGACCCGCGACATCCGAAGCGCGATCCCTGATATCCGACCTGAGGGAGAGAATGGTACCGCCTTCCCGGTTCGAACGGGAGACCTCTTGATCCACAATCAAGCGCTCTAACCTACTGAGCTAAGGCGGCACTGCGCGGCGAAATAGCTCCCGTTCGCCACGATTGCAAGCCCCCCGATGCCCCGGGGGGCGCGGTTTTTGCCCTTCGCGCGCTTGCGGAACCGCCGCTGCGGCGCAAAACTTGTAACCCCGGGGGCAAGGCGCTAAGCGACGCCTTCCACAAGGTGCAGAGGACAAGGGCCATGGGCATCAACGACGAAAGCGACATCGAGGCGAACCTGCAGATCGGCCCCACCGACCAGGGCATGGTCCGGCTCTTCGTGGCGGGCGAAGGCCTCGAGATCCCGATGGATTTCGAGCCCGAGGAAGCCGAGGAGATCGCCGAGGAAATCCGCGCCGCGGCCCAGGCCGCCCGCCGGGCCAAGCGCCGCTAGCCAAGGCCCCGCGGCCCTGCGCTTCTTCTTGGCAAAAAATATTCCGGGGGAGTCCCGCAGGGACGGGGGCAGCGCCCCCTCCTTTCCCCGGTCAGCCCTCGAGCCCCGCCTCCGGGTCTCGCAGGGCCTGAAGCCGCCGGGCGGCATGCGCGGCGAAACGCCGGATGACGGCGTTGCGCCGCGCCCCCGACAGCCTGGTCTCGGGCCCCATGCGCAGGATCTCCGCGTCATAGCCGTCGGCCAGGATCAGCCCCGTGTCATCGGGCAAAAGCTCGGTCGGAAAATCCTGGTCCACCGCCCAGAAATAGCGGTCCCCCCATTCGAGGTAGCCCGGCCATTTCGCGTCCGAGGTGAAATCCACCCGGCTCGACTTGCACTCGATCACCCAGAGCGCGCCCTTCGGCCCCAGCGCCATCACGTCCAGCCGCTTGCCCCGTTCGGGCGTGAATTCCTCGATCACGGAAAAGCCGTGGCTCGCAAGGTGGCGACAGACGCCGCGGGCCAGCAGCTGGCCGGGCATCATCAGGCGGTCTTCGGATCTCAGGCTCTCGATAGGCATGCCCGAAACATCGAACATTACGTGAACAGGCGCAACCCCGCGATACCTGACCTTTGCAGGTGCCCCTCTGCCGCCTAGATTTCACAGGGTCCCGACAGGAGAGCACATGCCCCAGCCCCATCAGAGCCGCGCCGAGGCACGCGGCGTGCGCCACGCGCGCGAACTAGAAAACCACCTCACGTGGCTCGAGACCTTCACCGGCACAGCGCTCGGCGTGTTGTCGGTCGCCTCGGGGATCTACACCTACCTCGGCGTATCGTCGCTGCTCGACGACAACGGCGCCATGTCGGTCTTTGCCGCCATCGCCTATTCCACCGCCGTCTCGGTGGGGATCTTCGTCTTCTGGTCCTATCTCATGCGGCTCTTCCCCGCCGTGCGCACGGCCGCCTCGCGGGCGGGGCTTTTCGCCGCCATGGGCCTCGGCTCGCTCGCCATCGTGGCCATGTCCTCATGGCTCAACGCCGCAGCACTCGCGGGCTCGGCCGCGGTGGAACAGCACCTGGCCGAGACCGTGCAGGACTACCAGTCGAGCTTGGAGCGTTCGCACGAGATCGCTCTGTCGGCGCAGTCGTTGGAACGCGACGTCGCCCGCGTGCGGCAAAGCTTCGAGGATCTCTCCGAGCAGGAGGCACAGGGCTCGCTCTCGGGTCTCGCCGGGCGCGGGGCCGTCTTCCGCGTGCTGCGGCAGAAATCCGACGAACTCGCCGCCATCGAGGACCAGATCGCCGCGCAGACGCCGCTGATCGACCAGGCCTTCGACGAGGGCAACCAAATCCTGTCACGCATGCGCGCGCTCACCGTCGAACAGGGTCCGGTCGAGGCGCGCTCGGTCGAATTCTCCGAATCCGCCGTGCGGCTGCAGGGGCTCATCACCCAGCTGCGGCAGCTTTCCGTGGCCCCGCTGGTCGAACGCGCCGCGCAGGATCTCGCCCGATCCGTCGTCCTGCCCGAACTCGACGCCTCGACCGCGCAGAACCGGTCCAACCAGTCGGCCACGATCACCTCGGTGCTCGAGGTGCTGGGCCAGCGGGCCGAAACGCTTGAAACCGCGGCGCAGGAGGTCGTGTCCATGCCCGCCGCCGAAGAGGTCACCTACACGCCGATCTCGGCCGCCGACGCGGTGATCCTCTACGCGCGCAACTTCGTGCCATCCTGGGCGGGCGCCATCGCCATCGACCTGCTGCCGGCTGTGCTGGTCTTCATCGTGGCGGTCACCCAGTCGGCCATCCGTCAGGGGCGCGAGGGGTCGGGCATCGAGGACACCATGACGCTCGCCGAACTGCGCGCCGCCGTCACCGCGCTGCGAGATGTCGAGGGCACCATGGGCGAGGCACGCAGGCCGCCCCATGACACAACGGACCCTTCGCCTACGCAGGAAGAAACCGCGCCGCCCGAGGCGGAGACCTCGGACGACGACAATGAGCCACGCGACGATGATCACGTCCGCCCCGTGACGAGGCACGGCTGATGATCTGGCGGCGCAAGAGCGCGGCACCGGCGGAGGCATCTGCGCCCCCCCGCCCGGCCCCGCGCAACGCCGTGGCGCGCACGCTGGGCGGCGTGCTGGCCTTTCAGCTCGTGCTGGGCGGGCTGCTGATCGTCGGCGACATGCAGGGCAGCTTCCGCATGCCAAGCTTCGGCCCGGATGTGCCGCGCACCTCGGAACCCGTGCGCCCCGGCGACCAGCGACGCGTCTTCGATCCCGACCGCGACCGCCCCTACGTGAAACCCGCCCGCGATCCGGGCGACCTGCCCACGCGGCTGACGCTGACGCAGGAAGAGGGCACCACCTGGCGGCTGGAAGGCGCGATTTCCGAGGGCGACGGCGACCGGATCGCGGACCGTATCGCCGAAAGCGAAACGCCGATCGAGGCGCTGATCCTGCAAAGCCCCGGCGGTTCGGTCCGCGACGCGCTGGCGCTGGGGCGCGCCCTGCGCCAGCAGGGCATCGAGACGCGGATGCTGTCGGGCGAATTCTGCTATTCGGCCTGCCCCTATCTGCTGGCGGGCGGGACGACCCGCGACATCGACCCCGAGGCTTCGGTCGGCGTGCACCAGCACTATTTCGGCGAAAGCACCCTCCTGCCCGCCTTCACCGCGGTCGAGGACATCCAGTTCGGCCAGGGCGAGGTCATGACCTACCTCGACGAGATGGGAATCGACCCGCTGGTCATGCGCCACGCCCTCACCACGCCGCCGGACGAGATCTACGTGCTCGTCCCGGAAGAGCTGGAGCGCTACGGTTTCATCCCGTCCGAAGGGTGATGCCCCTTGTCAGGCCCGGGGTGGCGGCATATCTCGCGCAGTGGCGGGTTCTGCCCTTCCCGTGAGACGGGTACATTCCGGTGGCCTTAAGCAAATCCGAGGGAGCTGGCTCTGACGTGGTCCTGGCCTCGTTACCTGGCGCCCACCTGTAAGAACAGGTCCTCGGGAATGCGCTACCCACACGTTTGCGGTGGTTCCCGCCACTTCCCTTATTTTCCTGGAGTTTTCCGGCCCGAGGGCCGCCGTCAGTGACGGCGGCGCTGGAGCTGGTCGCGGCGGCGCGGCTCGTCCGCGCGGACCGGGATCGCGACGTAATCGGGCGTCATGCCCTGCGCCGGGATGGCATCGCGGCGGCCACCGCCCTGATCGGTGTCGTCGGCCATGCGCATGATGGTGATCCCGAACTGCACGCCCGCGAAGACAATGCCGTTGAAGAGCCACAGCAGGAAGACCGCCAGAAGCCCCACCTCCGAATGCGTCACGAGGTGCCAGAGGTTGGCCACGTCGAACCACAGCAGGGTGGCTACGAAGGCGGCGGAAATCGCGAAACCTGCGATGACCTGGCGGATGTAGAGGCGGATGAGGGAGGGCATGACGGTCTCCTTACCATTCAAGGATAAAGATACGATCGCGCGACGGAAGGTCAAGCCACGCCGATGTCGCAACCGCAGCGTCACGCGGGGTGCCCGGGCGTGGCGGGGGGCTCTGCCCCCGTCCCTGCGGGACTCCCCCGAGGTATTTTCGGCGAAAAGAAGCGCGGGCCGGGGCTCAGAAGGCCTCGGGGCGCGCCTCGCGGGCCATGTGGTCGAGCACGGCGTTGACGAACTTGGCTTCCTTGCCCTCGGGGAAGAAGGCCTGCGCCACGCCCACGTATTCGACGATGGCCACCTTGGGGGGCGTGTCGAGGGCCACGAGCTCGGCGCCCGCGGCGCGGAAGAGCGCGCGCAGCGTCGGATCGATGCGGGTGATGTGCCACTTGGCGACGATCGCGCGGTCGGTCATCTGGTCAATGCGCGCCTGCCAGTTCACCGCCTCGTTCAGGATCGCGGTGAAGAGGTCGATGTCGCCGTCGATCATCTCCTCGCCCTCGGCGATCTCGGCACCGAAGCGGAAGTCGAGGAACTCGCGCTTGACCTTGTCCGCCGTGGCGCCGGAATGCTCCATCTGGAACAGCGCCTGCACCGCGTAAAGCCGCGAGGCGCTTTTCATCCGGCGCTTCTGGTTGCCCGAGGGTTCGGGCATGTCCCTGGGGGCCTGTTCGTCAGTCATCAGCCTGCCCGACCTCCGGCGATCTCGTCCTCGCGCGCGGGTTTGAAGCCGACGCCCTTGCGGGCGCTGCCCCAGCGCCGCGTGAGCGCCACGAGGTGCAGGGCCGCCGCGGCGGCACCGCCGCCCTTGTTCTGGCCCGCGGCCTCGGCCCGCACCGCAGCCTGATCGTAATTCTCGACCGTGAGGATCCCGTTACCGATGCAGAGCCCCTGCAGGCCCAGCAGCGTGAGGCCGCGCGAGCTGTCGTTGCAGACGGTCTCGTAATGCGTGGTCTCGCCCCGGATCACGCAGCCCAGCGCCACGTAGCCATCGAACTCCGCCATGCGCCCGGCGATGCCGATGGCGCTGGGGATCTCCAGCGCGCCGGGCACCTCGATGGTTTCGTGAAAGCCGCCCGCGGCCTCGATCTCGGCAATCGCACCGGCGACGAGCTGGTCGGCGATGTCCTTGTAGTAGGGCGCCACGACGATCAGCAGCTTGACCGGATCGTCGAAGCTGGCACGCGGCAGGGAATAGTGGGTTTCGTTCGAGGCCATCAGCCAAGCTCCGATATCTTGCGGGTGCCGACGATCTCGAGCCCGTAGGCCTCGAGGCCCACCACACGGGGGGTCGGCGAATTGGTGAGAAGGATCAGCTCCGACAGGCCGAGCGAGGACAGGATCTGCGCGCCGAGCCCGTACTGGCGCAGGGTGCGGGGGCTGACCTCGTCGTGGACGTCGAGCTTCATGTCGGTGTCGCGCAGCAGGACCACCACGCCCCGGCCCTCGTCGGCCACGGCGCGCATGGCGTCGCGGAATTCGTCGGCGCGGCCGCCGGGCCCGGTGCCGATGATGTCGAGCATCGGGTCCATGGCGTGCATCCGCACCAGCACCGGATCGTCGGTGGTAAGATCGCCCTTGGAGAGCACGATGTGTTCGTCGCCGTGGGTCTCGTCGGTGTAGATCCGCATGTTCCAGTCGCCGCCGAATTCCGAGGCGATGACCTCTTCGGTGCGCACGCGCACGAGGTTGTCGTGGCGGCGGCGGTAGCCGATCAGGTCCGAGATGGTGCCGATCTTGATCCCGTGGCGCTGCGCGAAGGCCACGAGTTCGGGAAGGCGCGCCATGCTGCCGTCGTCGTTCATGATCTCGCAGATCACGCCCGAGGGATTGAGCCCCGCCAGCCGCGACACGTCGACCGCGGCCTCGGTGTGGCCTGCCCGCACCAGCACGCCGCCGTCGCGGGCGCGCAGCGGGAAGACGTGGCCGGGCGTGGCGATGTCGCCCGCGCCCTTGGAGGCGTCGATGGCCACCTGCACGGTGCGCGCGCGGTCGGCAGCGGAGATGCCCGTCGTCACGCCCTCGCGCGCCTCGATCGAGGTGGTGAAGGCGGTCTCGTGGCGCGAGGAGTTGTTCGTGGACATGAGCTGCAGGCCCAGTTCCTCGATCCGCCCGCCGGTCAGCGCCAGGCAGATCAGCCCGCGGCCGTAGAGCGCCATGAAGTTGATGGCATCCGGCGTGGCCCATTGCGCGGGAATGACGAGGTCGCCCTCGTTCTCGCGGTCCTCGTGATCGACAAGGATGAACATCCGGCCGTTACGGGCATCCTCGATGATCTCCTCGATCGAGGAGATCGCATCGCGCCAGTTGCTTTCGACGGGTCCGGGCGTTTCGTAGTGTTGAGTCATGGGGGCCTCGCGCATCTGTGGGCGAGATAAGCCAGCAGGGCCCGGATGGCCAGAGGGGAAGCTGCTTCGCGACGCCGCGGATCAGTCGAAGATGTCCTCGATGAGGTCGAATGCCTCGCCGAGCATCCGGCGGCCGAGCGATTTCTTCCGCTTCTTCTTGCGCGTCTTCCCCTTCGCAATCTGCTTCAGCGGTTCCTCCCATGCGCCCCAAGGCGGCACGGGCACCGGCCCCTTGCGCTTGCCCTTCTTTCCCTTCCGGGGCGGGCGGTGCGCCTCAGCGTCGACGTGGCCCTCAGGCAGACGCTTGAGGTCGTGCAGCGGGGCCCCGCAGGCCTGGCAGGCCAGCTCGTGTCGGGTGTTGCCCTTCAGGACCAGCGCGGCGCGCGTGCCGCAATAGGTGCAGGTGGCGATCTTGGTGGTCTGGGGCATGCGGTCTCCGGCTTTGGCCCCGATATCGGTACCCCTCTTGCGAGGTGCAAGCCGGCGCGGGCCTGCCGGGACGGACCGCCGCGGCCCCCTTCCCTTCCGCGCCCGCTTGGCTAGGGTGGCGCCCGCGTTCCACGAGGGCCCCATGACAGACGAACACCGCTTTCCCTGCGACCAGTGCGGCGCCGACTACCGCTTCGATCCGGCACGCGGGCGGCTGGTCTGCGACCACTGCGGCGCCGAGGCCGAGGTCTCCCCGCCCGGCCCGTGGGAAGGCGGGATCCGCGAGCTCGATTTCCGCGCCGCGCTCGACAGCCAGCTGCCGCAGCAGGAGATGGAAGAGACGCGCGTCTCGACCTGCCCCAACTGCGCGGCACAGATCGAATTCGACCCCGACAATCACGCCGCCGAATGCCCCTATTGCGCCACGCCCGTAGTCACGGGCACCGGGACCCACCGCCATATCAAGCCCCGGGCGCTGCTGCCCTTCGCGCTGGACGAACCGGCGGCGCATGCGGCGATGAAGGACTGGCTGGGCCGGCTCTGGTTCGCGCCGAACGGCCTCAAAGACTATGCCCGCCGAGGCCGAAAGATGCAGGGCATCTACGTGCCTTACTGGACCTTCGACGCGCAGACCGCCTCGGACTATGCTGGCGAGCGCGGCACCGTCTACTACACCACCCGCACCGTCATGCGCGACGGCAAGGCCCAGACGGTGCGGGTCCAGAAGATCCGCTGGCGCCACGCCTCGGGCCGCGTCTCGCGCTTCTTCGACGACGTGCTGGTGCTGGCCTCGCGCTCGCTGCCGAAGAAATTCACCGACGCGCTCGAACCCTGGGATCTCGCCGCGCTGGAGCCCTACCACCCGGAGTACCTCGCCGGTTTCCGCGCCGAAGGCTACCAGGTCGAACTTTCCGACGGCTATACCGAGGCCCGCCACAAGATGGACCGCGTGATCGAGCGCGACGTGAAGTTCGACATCGGCGGCGACCGCCAGCGCATCCACCGCATCGACACGCAGGTCAGCGCCGTCACCTTCAAGCACGTCCTGCTGCCGGTCTGGATGGCCGCCTACAAGTACCGCGGCGACACCTACCGCTTCGTCGTCAACGGTCGCACCGGCCGCGTGCAGGGCGAACGGCCCTGGTCGGCCTGGAAGATCGCGCTGGCCGTGGCCGCCGGGGCCTTGCTCGCCGCCGTGGTGGGCTACATCGCAGCCCAGAGCCAGTGAGAAAGGCCCCCAGATGATCCGCGTCCACTACCTCGACGACTCCCGCGCCCAGCGCATCCTCTGGCTGCTCGAGGAGCTGGGCCAGGACTACGAGGTGGTCACCTACCACCGCCGCCCCGACATGCGCGCGCCCCGCGCCCTGAAAGACATCCACCCCCTCGGCAAGAGCCCCGTGATCGAGCACGACGACCGCGTGGTCGCCGAAAGCGGCGCCATCACCGAATACCTGCTCGCCCGTTTCGACACGGACCACGCGCTCCACCCGGAACCCGGCACCGACGCCGCCCTGCGCCACGCCTACTGGCTGCACTACGCCGAGGGCTCGGCCATGCCGCTCCTGGTCATGAAGCTGATCTTCTCGGCCATGCCCACCCGCCTGCCCGCTCTCCTGCGCCCGCTCGGCCGCCGCATCGCCCAGGGCATGGACGAGGCCTTCCTCGATCCGCAGCTGAAGGACCACCGCGCCTTCTGGGAGGTGGAACTGGAAGGCGACGGCTTCTTCGCCGGGCCCGCCTTTACCGCCGCCGACGTGATGATGAGCTTCCCGGTCGAGGCCGGCCTCACCCGCATCCCCGGCCGCGAGCCCACGCCCGCGCTCGACGCCTGGCTCGAATGCGTCCGCGCGCGCCCCGCCTACCAGCGGGCGCTCGACCGCGGCGGCGCTTACCGCTATGGCAAGTCAGAATGACGACCGAAGGACCCTGCCCATGATCCTCTGCTGCGGCGAAGCCCTGATCGACATGCTGCCCCGCGAAACCGCCGCGGGCGAACCCGCCTTCGCGCCGCTCGCCGGGGGCGCGGTCTTCAACACCGCCATCGCTCTGGGCCGTCTCGGCGCGCCGGTGGGCTGGTTCGGCGGGCTTTCCACCGATCTCTTCGGCGACGTGCTGGCCCGCGCCATGACCGCTTCCAACGTCGACCACACCCACGCCAACCGCAGCGACCGGCCCACGACGCTCGCCTTCGTGACGCTCACCGACGGCCACGCCCGCTACGCCTTCTACGACGAGAACACCGCCGGCCGCATGCTGACCGCGGACGACCTGCCCGACCTCGGGGAAGAGATCACCACGCTTTTCCTCGGCGGCATCAGCCTGGCCGCAGAACCCTGCGCCGACGCCTTCGCCGCCATGGCCGAAAACGCCGGCGACCGCATCGTCATGGTCGATCCCAACATCCGCCCCGGCTTCATCCGCGACGAGGCCACCTTCCGCGAGAGGCTCGACCGCATCCTCGCCCGCGCCGACATCGTCAAGGTCTCGGACGAGGACATGGACTGGCTCGGGACTACGCCGCAGGACCTGGTCGCCGGCGGCTGCACCGTCGTTCTGGTCACCCGCGGCGCCGAGGGCGTGGACATCGTGACCCCCAAGGGCGACGGCCACGCCGACGCCCACCCCGTCACCGTGGTGGATACCGTGGGCGCAGGCGACACCTTCAACGGCGGCTTCCTCGCCGGCCTCACGCAGGAAGGCATCCTGACGCGCGGCGCGCTGCGCATGGCCAAGATGGAGGTGCTGGAAAGCGCCGCCGGCCTCGGCACCCGCGCCGCCGCCGTCACCGTCAGCCGCGCCGGCGCCAATCCCCCGTGGGAGAGCGAGCTGTGAGGGCGCTGATCCAGCGCGTCTCG
>CAYNKL010000094.1:0-15789 GCA_964397775.1 uncultured Rhodobacterales bacterium
GCGCGCGGCGGCGGAGGCGGGCGATCGTGTGGCTGTGGTCTGCGCGGTGAGCTGCGCGGTGTCAATTGCGACGACAGGCAGGTGTTGCGCCGCGGCAAAGCGCCGGAAGAGCGGCGTCGCGGCCTTGTCCTCGGGCGCGGCCAGCGCCTGCGGCGTGGCGCCCGCGCGGGCCAGCGCATCGGCAAGGCTGGCCTCGGTGGCCGCCGATCTGAACCCGAACCCGGCGACGATCACAGCGTGACGCTCCATTGCACCACCGGGTAGGCGGCCTTCCACGCTGTGCGGGGGCCCAGCGGCGCGGCCTCGGACAGATCCAGCCGCAGGAGCGTGCCGCCATGGCGGGTCTGCGCCGTGACCAGCAGCGCCTCGCTGTCGAGCGTGACGGCATTGGCGACGAGGCGCGTGCCCGCGGGCAGGGCGGTCAGCCGGTCTAGAAGCGCCTGCGAGAGGCCGCCGCCGACAAAGACCGCGTCGGGCGGTGCGAGCCCCTCGAGCGCCTCGGGCGCGCTGCCCTCGACGATGCGCAGGCGGTCCTGCCCGAGGCTGGCTGCGTTGCGGGCGATGAGCGCGCGACGGTCCTCGCGCGGCTCTACCGTGGTGGCCTGCGTGGTCGGGTGGCTCAGCAGCCATTCCACCGCCACGCTGCCCGAACCGCCGCCCACGTCCCAGAGATGTTCCCCGGGCCGCGGCGCCAGCGCCGAGAGCGTGAGCGCCCGCACCGGGCGCTTGGTCATGGTGCCGTCGGTCTCGAACGTCTCGTCGGGCAGGCCCGAGGCCTGCGGCAGGGCCGGGCCTCCCGCCGGTTCGATGGCGACGCAGACCGGCGCGCTGTGGGTGCCCTGTGGGCTGTCGGCGCGGCAGGTGTTCAGGTGTTCGCGGGGGCCGCCGAGCGCCTCCATCACGTGCAGGGTCGAGGCGCCGAAGCCGAGGCCCGAGAGGTAATCGGCCAGCAGCGCGACCGCCGCGCCATCGCGCAGCAGGACGATCATGTTCTCGCCGGGGGCGAGATGCGGGCGCAGGCGCGACAGCGGCGCCGCGTGCAGGCCGAGGCAGGTGGTCCGGTCGAGCGGCCAACCCAGCCGCGCGGCGGCGAGCGAAAAGGTCGAGGGGCCGGGCAGGGCGCGCCATTCGTGCGCCGCAAATTCGCGCGCGATGACGCTGCCCGCGCCGAACCAGAAGGGATCGCCCGAGGCGAGCACGACGGTGCGTCGTCCGGTCAGTTCCTTGAGCACGGGCAGCCCCTCGGCGAAGGGCACGGGCCAGGCGATGCGCTCGGCGCCACTGTCGGGGAGCAGCGAGAGGTGGCGGCTGGGCGCCATGACAACCTCGGCCGCGTCCAGCGCCGCGCGGCTTGCGGCGGGCAGGCCGTCCGGTCCATCTTCGCCCAGACCGACGATGGTGAGCCAGGGGGCATCAGGTATGGAAGAGGCGGGCATGGCAGAGAATATCCTGATCCTTGGCGGCACGACCGAGGCCACGGCGCTGGCGCGTCTGGTGGCCGAGCGGGGCCTGCGGGCCACCGTGTCGCTGGCCGGTCGCGTGGCGCGCCCCGCGCGCCAGCCGCTGCCTCTGCGGGTGGGCGGCTTCGGCGGTATCGACGGGCTGGTGGCCTACCTGCGCACCGACGGCGTGAGCTACGTCGTGGACGCCACGCACCCCTTCGCCGCCCAGATGAGCGCCAACGCCGTCGCCGCTTGCACGCAGGCCGACGTGCCGCTGGTGGCGCTGACCCGGCCCCCCTGGGCGGCGCAGGCGGGCGACGACTGGCACCGCGTGCCCGACATGGCAGGTGCGGTCGCGGCGCTCGATGGCGCGCGCCGGAACGTGATGCTGGCGGTGGGGCGGATGCATTTGCAGGACTTCGCCGTGAACCCGCAGCACCGCTACCTGCTGCGCCTCGTGGATGCCCCCGACGGCCCGTTGCCCTTCCCCGACTGCGAGGTCGTGGTGGATCGCGGACCCTTCACGGAAGAAGGCGACCGTGCGCTGATGCGGCGTTTCGGGGCCGAGGTGGTGGTGTCCAAGAACGCGGGCGGCACCGGCGCGCGGGCCAAGATCGACGCGGCGCGGGCGCTGGGCCTGCCCGTGGTGATGATCGACCGCCCGGCGATCCCGGCGCGGCCCGAGCTGTCCAGCCCGCAGGAGGTGCTGGACAGGGTCGCTCATTCCGGCACGGACCTCGGCGTGTAGACGAAGGGCGCGCCCTGCCGCAGGATCATGCGGGTCTGCGAGGAGCCCACGAGCACCACGGTGCGCATGTCGGCCATCTCGGGCTTGGCATCGCGCAGGCGGACGACCCGGATTTCCTCATCCGGGGTCGAGACGGCGCGCGCGAAGATCAGCAGGCGGCGGGGTTCGCAGGTTTCCTCGAGCACCTCGAGCACGCGGGCGAAGCCCTCGGGGCGGGACTTGCTGCGGGGGTTGTAGAAGGCCATGGCGAAATCGCCCAGCGCGGCAAAGCGCAGGCGTTTTTCGATCAGGTCCCAGGGCTTGAGGTTGTCGCTGAGGTTGATGGCGCAGAAGTCGTGGCCGAGCGGGGCGCCCGCGCGGGCGGCGGCGGCGAGCATGGCGGTGATGCCGGGCAGGACGCGGATGTCGAGATCGCGCCAGGCGGCTTCGCCGTGTTCCACCGCCTCGAATACGGCCGAGGCCATGGCGAAGACGCCGGGATCGCCGGAACTGACCACCACGACGCGACGGCCTGCGGTGGCCATCTGAAGGGCGTGCTGGGCGCGGTCGATCTCGACCCGGTTGTCGCTTTCGTGCAGCGTCAGGCCTTCGCGGGGGGCGATGCGGCGGACGTAGGGGATGTAGCCGACAATGTCGGTGGCCTCGTCGATGGCCTGCTGCACCTCGGGTGTCACGAGGGCCTCGGACCCCGGGCCGAGGCCTGCGATGGTGACGCGGCCCGTCATGGGCGGCGGCCCTCGCCATGCACGATGATGATCGAGAAGTAGGGCGAGATGCGCTCCCCGGCCTCGGCCAGCGGCAGGACGGTCTGGCCCTCCATGCTGGCGTATTCCACGAGCCACGCACGGTCGAGCTTGCCCGCCTGTTCCAGCGCGGCGCGCACGCGGGGCAGGTTGCGGCCGATCTTCATGATGACCAGCGCGTCGGCGCCTTCCATGCGGCGGACGAGTTCGTCCTGCGGCAGGGTGGCCATGAGCACGCTCATGACGTCGTCGCCCCATGTCACCGGGCTGCCGGTGGCGGTCCAGGCGGCGGACATGCCGGTGATGGCGGGGACGACGTGGACCGGCACCTCGGCGCGCAGGCGCGTGTAGAGGTGCATGAACGATCCGTAGAAGAAGGGGTCGCCCTCGCAGAGGACCACGGGGTTCTCGCCCGCCTCGGCCAGCGCGCGCAGGTGGGCGGTGCAGTCGGCGTAGAAGGCCGAGAGCATGTTGTTGTAGCGCGGGTCCGAGAAGGGGATCTCGGTCGTGACGGGGTATTCCATGGCGAATTCGACGGCGCCTTCGGGGATCATCCCCTCGACGATGCCGCGGGCGCGGCCGGGGCGGCCGGCCTTGCGGAAGAAGGCCACGTGGCGGGCATTGCGAACCAGCCGGTCGGCCTTGACGCTCATGAGCTCCGGATCGCCGGGGCCGAGGCCGACGCCGTAGACGGTGCCGAGGGGAGAGATCCGGTTCATTCGGCGCGGCTCGCGATGGCGTTGATGGCGGCGACGGTGATGGCGCTGCCGCCGAGGCGGCCTTCGACGATGAGCGAGGGGACGGGGTTGGCCGCCCACAGCGCGTCCTTGGATTCGCGCGCGCCGACGAAGCCCACGGGGCAGCCGATGATGGCCGCCGGGCGCGGGCAGGCGGGGTCCTCGAGCATTTCCAGCAGATGGAAAAGCGCCGTGGGCGCGTTGCCGATGGCCACCAGCGCGCCCTCGAGGCGCGGCCGCCAGAGTTCGAGCGCGGCGGCGGAGCGGGTGGTTTTCAGCTTGGCGGCGAGGTCGGGGACCTCTGGATCGCGCAGGGTGCAGATGACGTCGTTGTCGGCGGGCAGGCGCTTGCGGGTGACACCCTCGCTGACCATGAAGGCATCGCAGAAGATCGGCGCGCCCTGCGTCAGCGCCTCGCGCGCGGCGCGGACCATGCCGGGGGCCACCTTCACGTCGCGTTCGAGCCCGACGAGGCCCGCGGCGTGGATCATCCGGACGACGACCTGCTCTTCCTCCGCGTCGAAGCGGTCGAGCGCGGCCTCGGCCCGGATGGTGGCGAAGGATTGCGCGTAGATCGCGGCGCCGTCGGTTTCGTATTCGTAGGGCATGGGCTTACTCGAAGAGCGTCAGGGCCTCGGCCTGGGTGAGGCCGGATTGGGCAGGGTCATCCCACGGGGCGCCCTTGCGGACAAGGTCAAAGCCGCCCGCGCGCCCGGTGAGCGTGACATCGGCAGCGCGTGGCAGGGCGCAGCCCTTGGCACAGCCGGAGACGTGCAGCGTGGTGTTTTCGGGACGGCGTGCCGCCAGTTGCGTGGCAAGCTGGCGGGTCGGCGCCTCGGCCTGCGGGCAGAGCGGCGCGCCGGGGCAGGCATGGGCGCGCAGGCGCGGATCGCCCGGCGCGGTGACGAAGTCGGGCGTGTCGGCGCTGGCCCCTTGCAGCAGGAAGAGCCGGTCCGTGGTGACGCGCAGGCCGGTGGCGCCCGTGTCGGTCATCAGCGCGGAGAGCGCGCCCGCGTCGATGGCGCCGAACGGCGCGCCGAGGATATGGCCCGCTGCGGTTTCGCCGGGCTGAAGGGGGGCTGCCTGCGGGCGGGGCGTGGCCTGCTGCCATGCCTCGGGCAGGGCCGTGGTGCGCAGGTGCCGCGCCATGCGGCCACTGGCCGGGCCGCCGGTCGAGATGCACCACTGCGCAAGCTCGATCAGCGCCGGGATGGCCGTGGCCTCGCTCACCGGCCGGGCCTTGTCGGCCCCGTCGGCGCGCAGGATCAGGCCGTCCGCGCCCAGCTCGAAACGGAAATCGGCAGAGGCCCCGGCAAGGCGTCCCTCGGCCCCGGTGTCCACGGCAAAACCCATCTTGGCCGGAAGCGCCGGCAGATCGGGCAGGGCGCCAGTCAGCGCCGTGCCAAGCCAGTGCGACAGGTCGCCCTCGACCCAGTCGAGCGGCATCAGGATGTTGCGCCGGGATTCCAGCGCTGGGTCCGCGTCGAGCAGCCCCGCACCGTTCAGCCCCCGCAGCAGCGCCTCGTGATCGGCCTCCGCCACGCCGCGCACCTGCAGGTTGGCGCGGGTGGTGAGGTCCAGCGTGCCGATGCCGTAGCGCGTGGCCAGATCGCAGAGCACGGTCACCTGCGGGGGCGTCAGCGCCCCCAGCGGCGGGCGCACGCGCACCACCAACCCGTCGCCCGACATCATCGGGCGGTGGGCACCGGGGCACCACCCCTTGATCTTTGGCCCACTGACCTGCGGCGCGCTATCCTGCGGCGCGCTCATTGCGCGGCCTCCAGCCCGGCGAGGATCGAGTTGCGCCGCGATTGCCAGAGGCCCGCGGCGTGCAGCTCGGCAAAGCGTGCCTGCATCGCGGCATGGGCCTCGGGGTTCTGATCCTGAAGGAAGGCCTCGGTCTCGGCGTCGCCCAGCGTCGCCTCGTAATAGAGGTCGAAGAGATGCGCGGGCACCACGCCCGCAAGCTGCGCGAAGGCGGCCATGTTTTCCAGCGTCGCCGCGATCTCGGCCGCGCCGCGGAAGCCGTGCCGCCGCATGCCCGCGATCCAGCCCGGATGCGCGGCGCGCGCCTGCACCACGCGGGCGATTTCCTCGGTCAGGGGCCGGGCGCAGGGGCGCGACGGATCGGTGTTGTCGAGGTGGTAGAGCGCGGCCTTGCCGCCCGTCACGCCCTGGGCGGCGGCAAAGCCCGCCTCGTGGCTGGCGTAGTCCTCGGCCAGCAGCAGGTCGGTTTCGGGCAGATCCTGAAGGTGCACGAAGCTGTCGGCGCGGGCCACCCGCTCGCGCAGCCCCTGCGGGTCGCGACTCGCCCCCTCGCCGTCGAGCGCCCAGGACGAGGCGGCAAGCCAGGCCTCACCCGCCGCGCGGCGGCCTTCCTCGGAATAGTCGGTCAGCTGCGGCCCCATGCCGAGCCCGTAGCTGCCCGGCGCCGGCCCGTAGACGCGCGCGCCTTCCTGTCCCACGTAGGGGTTCCAATCGGGCGCCTCGTCGCGGGCGGCAAGCGTGCGCACGGCTTGCGCGAAGAGCCCCGAAAGCGTTGGGAAGACATCGCGGAACAGCCCCGAGACGCGCAGCGTCACGTCGATGCGGGGGCGGTCCATCTCGGCCAGCGGCGTGACCTCGATGCCGCTCACACGCTCCGACCCCTCGTCCCAGACCGGTTTCACGCCCAGCAGCGCCAGCGCCATGGCGAATTCCTCGCCCGCGGTGCGCATGGTGGCCGATCCCCAGAGATCGACGATCAGCCCGCGCGGCCAGTCGCCCTCTTCCTGCAGGTGCGCGCGGACAAGCTCGTCGGCAAGCGTCACGCCCTGCGCGTAGGCGTTGCGCGTGGGCACCGAGCGCGGGTCGGTGGCAAAGAGGTTGCGCCCCGTGGGCAGCACGTCGCCGCGGCCCCGGTATGGCGATCCCGAGGGGCCGGGCGCGATGCGGTGGCCGTTCAGCGCGTTGATCAGCGCGCGCCGTTCGCTGGTCGCGGCAGTGGCGCCGTCGAAGGCCTCCTGCCTGTCGGGCGTGCGCCCCCAGATGTGCAGCCCGTCGCCGAAGAAGCTGTCCTTCACGTCGCAGACAAAGCGGTCGATGCGGGTGATGGCCTCGGCCTCGCAGGTGGCGTGGTCGATGCCCAGATCGCACTCGACGCCCAGCGCGCGCGCCTCGTCACGGATGTCGGCTTGCAGCCGGTCGCGCCGCCGCGGGTCGAGCCCGTCTGCGTTGGAGAATTCGTCCAGCAGCGCCTCGAGCCGCGACAGCCGCTCGGGCGTGCCCGAGCGTTTCAGCGGCGGCGGGATATGGCCCAGCGTCATCGCGCCGATGCGCCGCTTGGCCTGCGCCGCCTCGCCGGGATCGTTGACGATGAAGGGGTAAAGCACCGGCAGCGCACCGGTCAGCGCCTCGGGCCAGCAGGCCCCCGAGAGCGCCACGGCCTTGCCCGGCAGCCACTCCAGCGTGCCATGCGCGCCGATGTGGATCAGCGCGTCCGTGTGCTGCTGAAGCCAGAGATAGAAGGCCACGTAGGCATGCCGCGGCGTGCGCGAGAGGTCGTGGTAGTCATCGTCGCGCGCCTCGGGCGTGCCCCGCTCGGGCTGGAGTGCGATAATGGCCCTGCCGCGCCTGACAAGGCGGAAGGCAAAGCCCTCCTCCGTGGCCTCGGGGTCCGCCTCGGGCGGCCCCCAGGTTGCCTGCAGATCGTCCCGCAGGCTCTGCGGCAGGCGGGCCAGCGCCGCGCGATAGTCGGCCATGGGCCAGTGATGCCGCGCCCCGGACAGATCCTCGGCCGTCAGGCCCGTCTCGACCGCGTGGCCGTCTTCGGCAAGATCCGAGAGGATCGCGTCCGCCGAGGCCAGCGCGTCGAGCCCCACCGCATGGGCCATGTTCCAGTCGCGCCCGGGATAGGTCGACAGCACCAGCGCCAGCCGCCGCTCGGCCGCGGGGGCGACCGACAGGCGATGCCAGCCCGCCACGCGGTCGGCCACGGCCTCCACCCGGTCCATCTCGGCGGCGTGCACGTAGCGCGAGAATTGCAGGTCCGTATCGCGTTCCTGCGGCGCCTTGAAGGAAGCCACGCCCGCGAAAAGCCGCCCATCCACCTCGGGCAGCACCACATGCATGGCGAGATCGGCAGGCGAAAGCCCCCGCTCGGCGCCCGCCCAAGCCTCGCGCGTCGAGGTCGCCAGCGCCACCTGGAAGACCGGGCAGCCCGCCGCATCGAGGGGCGAGCGCCCGCTGTCGCCGCGCCCGGAAAAGGCGGTGGCGTTCACGATCACCGAGGGCGCCAGATGCGCCACCTGCCGTTCCAGCCAGCCCGCCGCCTCCGGCGCCTTGAGCGAGGGGGCAAAAAGCCCCAGCACCGCAAAGCCCCGCGCCCGCAGCGCCTCGAACAGCGCCTCCACCGTCCCGAGATCCGCCGCCACGAGGTAGGACCGGTAGAAGACCACCAGCGCCAGCGGCTTCTTCTTGGCAGAAATATCCTCGGGGGGGCGGGCCGCAGGCCCGTGGGGGGCAGACAGCCCCCCTCCGGCGCAGTCCGCCAGCGCCACGACGGGGCAGGCGACCCCGTCCTCGGGCGTCCAGGCGCCCACCTGCGGCAGCACCTTGGCGCCGCGCACGGGGCCCGCGTAAAGCCCCGAGGCCAGCGCCATCTGCGCCAGCGCCGCCTGCGCGGCCACAGCGCCCCCGGTGTCGCAGAGCTGCGCCAGCCGGTGCAGGGTCGAGGCGGGCAGGGTCGAGATCTCGTCGAGGCGCGGATCGGGGCGGCCGTCGGCGGGCAGGACCGCCAGCGCGATGCCCTTTTCGCGGGCCAGCGCCGCCACCTGCTGCAGCCCGTAGGACCAGTAGGGCATGCCGCCGATCAGGCGGATCAGGATGCCCGTGGCGCCCGACAGCGTGTTCTCGACGTAGGTGTCCACCGACAGCGGGTGCTTCAGCGCCGCGATATTGGCGAGCCGCAGCGTGGGCATGCGGCCCTCGCGGCCGCCGCCGCGTTCCCAGCCTGCCGCGAAGGCCCCGAGGTCGGAATCCGAGAAGGACAGCACCACCAGATCCGCGGGCGTCTGCCCCAGATCGGTGGGTGTCTCGGTTTCCTCGAGCCCGTGGCTTTCGCGGAAGACGACGTGCATGGGCTTACTCGGCGGCCTCTCGCGCGGGGTTCAGGATGGCGGCGATGGCGGCAGGATCGACATCGTCGTGCTCGGCGATCACGACAAGCCGCCCGGCGCGGTCCTCGCCCGGTTTCCACGGGCGGTCGTACTGGTGCCGCACGCGGGCGCCGACGGCCTGCACCAGCAGGCGCATGGGCTTGCCGGCGACGGCGGCGTAGCCCTTCACGCGCAGGATGTTCTGGCTGCGGGCCAGCTCCTCGATGCGGCTCACCAGCTCGGTCGGATCCGTAAGCTCGGGGATCTCGACCACGGTGCTGTCGAAATCCTCGTGGTCGTGCTCGGGCACGCCGTCGTGGTGGCTTGGGCGGGCGTCCATGTCGTCCTCGGCGGCGGCTTCGAGCCCGAGGATCACGCGCGGGTCGACGGCGCCCTCGGCCACCTCGATCACCGGGATCGGGCGGGGCGCCTCGGCGGCGATGATTTCCTTGGCCTTGGCCACGCCCTCGGGGCCGGCAAGGTCGGGCTTGGTCAGCAGCACGATGTCGGCGCAGGAAATCTGGTCCTCGAAGACCTCCGACAGCGGCGTTTCGTGGTCGATGCTGTCATCGGCCAGGCGCTGGGCGTCCACCGCCTCGACGTTGGGCGCAAAGCGGCCCGCGGCCACGGCCTCGGCATCGGCGAGCGCGATGACCCCGTCGACGGTGATCTTGGAGCGGATGTCCGGCCAGTCGAAGGCCTTGAGCAGGGGCTTCGGCAGCGCAAGGCCCGAGGTTTCGATCAGGATGTGCTCGGGGCGCGGGTCGAGCGCCATGAGCGCCTGGATCGTGGGGATGAAATCGTCGGCCACGGTGCAGCAGATGCAGCCGTTTGCCAGCTCGAGGATGTTCTCGGCGGGGCAGTCGGGAATGGCGCAGCCCTTCAGGATTTCGCCGTCGACGCCCACGTCGCCGAATTCGTTGACCACCACGGCGAGCCGCTTGCCGCCGGGGTTCTGCATCAGGTGCGAGATCAGCGTGGTCTTGCCCGAGCCGAGGAAGCCGGTGATGACGGTGACGGGGAGTTTGGCGAGATCAGCCATTGGTGTCCTCCTGCGGGGGGATGCGCGCGATGCAGTTGCGCTTGAAGTGTTCGGGGCGGCTGCGCCAGGGGATGAGCCCGTTGCCGCTGTCGTGATAGAGCTTCGCGCCCTCGGCGAGAAGCGCGACGTGGTCGTCCTCGTGCAGGTTGCCGTAGACGTAGATCCAGCGTTCGGGCCCGCCGCGCAGGGCGACGGAACAGCCGCTGTCGCAGTTCTGCAGGCATTCCACCGGGGTCAGCGTCACGCCCTCAGGCAGGCCGTGGTCAGCCAGCCGGTCGTGCAGGCGCTGTCCGGGGCGTTCGCCATCCTCGGTCACCTCGGTGCCGCGGCGGCATTTCACGCAGACGAGCAGTTCGGCGGGCGCGCTCATGGCGCCACCGTGCTGGGCGGAACTTCGTTCAAGGGGTCGGCTTGCGCCGTCATAAAGGCCTCCTCCGGGGCACCCCGCCCGGGATTGCGTGTTGCGTTTGCGATGGCAGGTCTCCTGGCTCGCGGGTCGGTGCCGCCCTGCGCCTTCCCGGCCCGAAAGGCCAGTGGACAATGCAGGGTGGCTCGCCGCTTACAGTTGCGGGGGCAGCCGCGGAGTAGGCTTGGCGCCGCACCGCGTTCCCTATTCTCCCGGCGGAATCCCCCGGGAACCATCGGCGGCGACTGTGGCGGGAACGGCGCGCCGCGTCAATCGCCGCAATCGGGCCAGGCGCGGGGGCGCGGATTGACGCGCGCTGCGGGCGGTGCGAGGTCTTGCGCACGCCAGAACCGGAGGGGCCCCATGGACGACGCGACCGAGCGCCACAACGAGAAGATGCGCCGCATCAAGGCGGCCCGCGACGAGATGATGAAGACCAAGACCGAGGAAAAGGGTCTGATCATCGTGCACACTGGCAAGGGCAAGGGCAAATCCTCGTCCGGGTTCGGGATGATCCTGCGCTGCATCGCCCATGGCATGCCCTGCGCGGTGGTGCAGTTCATCAAGGGCACCTGGCCCACGGGCGAGGCCGCCATGCTGCGCGAGCGCTTTTCTGACGAATGCCGGTTCTTCGTCTCGGGCGAGGGCTTTACCTGGGAAACGCAGGACCGCGACCGCGATGTGGCCGCAGCCCAGAAGGGCTGGGAGATCGCCAAGGAACAGATCCTCGACCCCGAGATCGGCTTCGTCCTGCTTGACGAGATCAACATCGCCCTGCGCTACGATTACCTCGACATCGACGAGGTGGTGGATTTCCTGCTGCACCAGAAGCCCGAGATGACCCACGTCTGCCTTACAGGGCGCAACGCCAAGCCCGAGCTGATCGAGGCGGCGGATCTCGTGACCGAGATGACGCTGGTCAAGCACCCCTTCCGCGACGGCGTGAAGGCCCAGAAGGGGGTGGAGTACTGATGGTTGCAAAGCGTCTTCTGACCGAGTTCGGGATGGGCACCTCGCTGCGGCAGCAGGATTACACGCAGGCCGCCGTGCGGGGCGTGGAGAACGCGCTGTGGCACAACTCGATCAACTTGGCCGAGCTCTTCGGCAAGGAGAAGGGTGAGATGCAGATCACGGTGGACGTGGGCGTGCAGCAGCCCGAGCAGGTGGACGTGGCCGCGGTGGCGGCGGTCTTTCCCTATGGGGCGGTCACGGTGAACGTGGTCGCGGGCGGGCTCGACGTGCCGCGGCCCGAGGGCGAGGGCAACCCGACGGCGATGGCCAATGTGGCGATCTCGGTCGCGCTCGACGTGGCCCCGGATGTCGAGGGCGCGGCATGAGCGAGCGGCGTTTCATCATCGAGATGGGCACGGGCAACAGCCAGCACGGGCAGGACTACACCCGCGCCGCCGGGCGCGCGATCGAGGACGCGATCCGCCACGCGCAGCTCTCGATCCTCTCGGCGCTGGGCATCGACGATCAGGACATGCGGGTGCAGGTCACCGTTGGCGTGCAAAAGCCCGAGGCAGTGGATTGCGACGCCTTGGCGGGGATGCTGCCGCGCGGGCGGGCCGAGGTGCGGGCGGTCTTTGGTGGGCTCGACGTGACCGACCCCGACACCGGCGCCGTCACGGTGGTGGCGCAGGCGGCGGTCGAGGCCTTCCTGCCGCAGCGGGGATAGGCGCCGTGGCGCGCGCGCTGATGGTACAGGGCACCGGCTCCAACGTGGGCAAGTCCATGCTGGTGGCCGGGCTTTGCCGGGCGGCGCGGCGGCGGGGGCTGTCGGTCGCGCCCTTCAAGCCGCAGAACATGTCCAACAACGCGGCCGTCACCTCGGACGGGGGCGAGATCGGGCGCGCGCAGGCGCTGCAGGCGCTGGCCTGCGGGCTGGCGGCGCATACGGACATGAACCCGGTTCTGCTGAAGCCGGAAACCGACGTCGGCGCGCAGGTCGTGGTGCAGGGCAAGCGCCTGACCACGGCACGGGCGCGCGATTACGCCAAGCTCAAGCCGCAGCTGCTGGACGCGGTGCTGGAAAGCTTCGGGCGGCTCAGGGCGGCGCATGATCTGGTCATCGTCGAGGGCGCGGGCAGCCCGGCCGAGGTGAACCTGCGGCAGGGCGACATCGCCAACATGGGCTTTGCGCAGGCGGCAGGTGTGCCGGTGGTGCTGTGTGGTGACATCGATCGGGGCGGGGTGATCGCGCAGATCGTCGGCACGCAGGTCGTGATGGACCCGCAGGACGCTGGGCTTGTGGCGGGCTTCCTCGTCAACAAGTTCCGGGGTGATCCGCGGCTGTTCGATGACGGCTACGCGATGATCGAGGCGCGTACCGGCTGGCGCGGTTTCGGCGTGGCGCCCTGGTTCCCCGAGGCCTGGAAGCTGCCCGCCGAGGATGCGCTCGACGTGGCCGAGGGGCCCGCGAAGGAGGGCCTGCACGTGGTATGCCTCTGCCTGTCGCGGATGGCGAATTTCGACGATCTCGATCCGCTGTCGCAGGAACCCGGCGTGCGGCTGACGATGCTGCGGGCCGGGCAGGCCATTCCCGGCGACGCCGATCTGGTCATCATCCCGGGCAGCAAGTCGACGCGGGGGGACCTCGCCTACCTGCGCGCGCAGGGCTGGGATGTGGACCTCATGGCGCACCGGCGGCGCGGCGGGCATGTGCTGGGCATCTGCGGCGGCTTCCAGATGCTGGGCGCGCGAGTCGCCGACCCCGACGGGATCGAGGGCGCCCCGGGCGAGGACGCGGGCCTAGGGATGCTGGAGGTGGAAACGGTGATGACCGGTGACAAGCGGCTGACCGAGGTCACGGCGCAGCACGCGCCCACGGGGCAGGGCTTTCGCGGCTACGAGATCCACATCGGGCGCACCGAGGGGCCGGATCGGGCGCGGCCCTTCGGATACGTGGACGGCGCGCCGGAGGGCGCCATGAGCGCCGACGGGCGCGTGGCGGGCAGCTACCTGCACGGGATGTTCCGCGACGACGGGTTCCGGGCGGCCTACCTTGCCGGCTTCGGGGTGAAGGCCTCGGGTCGCTACGACGCGGGCGTCGAGGCGACGCTGGATGCGCTGGCCGATCACCTCGAGGCGCATCTGGATGTCGCAGGGCTGCTGGGCGCCGCACGCTGAGGGTCAGCCGCGCAGGGCGCTCTCCAGTTGCAGCCATTGCGCCTCGGTCCCCGGCAGGCCGAGGCGGAGCCAGCTTTCGGAATAGGGGAAGATGCGCGACCAGACATGGTGGCGGGCAAGGCGATCCTGCGCGGCCTGCGCGTCGCCGGTGTCGTAGGTTCTGAACAGCGGTGTGCCGCCCACGAGCTGCCAGCCCCGGGTCGCGGCGAGCGTATCGAGCCGGGTGGCGTCGGTCATGAGGCGGGCGCAGGTATTGGCGTGCCAGCCGGTGTCCTGCAGGGCCGCCATGCCGGCGGCGATGGCGGGGCCGGAGATGTTCCATGGGCCTGCCAGTGCTGCGATACGGTCGATGAGGGCGGGCGCACCGACGGCGAAGCCGAGGCGGAGGCCGGCGAGGCCGTAGAACTTGCCGAAAGAGCGCAGCACCAGCGTGTTGCCGGGCAGGGTGGCGAGGTGCGGGATCAGCGAGAGACCGGGATGCGGGTCGGCGAAGCTTTCGTCGACGATCAGCAGGCCGATGGTCGTGGCCAGATCGGCCAGCGCCTCGGGGCTCCACGACCGCCCGTCGGGGTTATTGGGGTTCACCACAACGGCAAGCGCGGCGCCCTTCAGGGCGTCGAGGCTCGCCACCTCCTCCACCTGCCAGCCCTGCGTGCGCAGGGCGGCGGTGTGTTCGTTGTAGGTGGGCGTCACGACGCGGGCCGTGCCGGGTGTGGTGAGCCGCGGGATAAGCTGGATCGCCGCCTGCGCGCCGGCGAGCGGAGTGCAGCCGGTGCCCTCGGTGGCGCCATAGGCTGCGCGCGCCGCGCAGGTCAGGGCGGCCATGTCGGCCCGCGTCGGCAGGGCGGTGAAGGCGCGGGGCGCAAGATCGGGCACGGGGTAGGGCACCGGGTTGATCCCGGTCGAAAGGTCGAGCCAGTCGCCCGCGCCGTAGTCGCGCATGGCGCGGTCGAGATCGCCGCCGTGGTCGCGCATGTCCGTCCCCGTCTCCGTCCCGGTCAGATCGCCGCAATCGCCAGCAGTCCCAGCCCCATGGCCAGCATCGCACGGCGGTAGAGGCCTAACCCGGCGGCGAGCGTGGCGCCAGTCGGATCGGAGGCGCCCTCGTTCACCCAGGGCTCGTCCGCGATCAGGTCGCCGTAGATGCGCGGCCCCGACAGGCGGATGTCGAGCGCGCCCGCCATGGCCGCCTCGGGCCAGCCGGCGTTGGGCGAGCGGTGGTGATGGGCGTCGCGGCGCATGGTGGTCAGCGCCTTGCGCGGGCGGCGCGAGACCACGGCGAAAAGCACGCCGGTCAGCCGCGCGGGGATCAGGTTCACCAGATCGTCGAGCCGCGCGGCGCTGCGGCCGAATTCCTCGAACCGTTCGTTGCGGTGGCCGATCATGGAATCGAGCGTGTTGATGGCCTTGTAGACCGCGATGCCGGGCAGTCCCGCGATGACACCCCAGAAGACCGGCGCCACGATCCCGTCCGAGGTGTTCTCGGCCAGGCTTTCCAGCGCGGCGCGCGCGGTGCCCGCGTGGTCGAGCCGGGCGGGATCGCGTCCCACGATCATGGCGACCGCCTGCCGCGCGGCCATGAGATCGCCCGCAACCAGCGGGCGGGCCACGGCGGCGACATGGTCGTGCATGGAACGGATGGCGATGAAGGGCCAGACGAGCACGGCGGCGAGGATGTGGCCAAAGGCGCCGCCGGGCAGGGCGATCTGCAGGAGCAGCGTCGGGATCAGCACGACCGTGAGCGTGGCGATCACGCCGAGCGTGCCGGCCCGGCGGCGCTCAGCGGGCTCGCCGTCGTTGTGACGCAGTTCCAGGGCCGAGATCACGGCACCGATCCAGACCACCGGGTGTCCGATGCGGCGGTAGAGCCAGTCGGGCCAGCCGAAAGCGGCGTCGAGCGCGCAGGCCAGGGCCATGACGAGGGCAAAGCTCATGGGGCGCCTCCCGTGTCGAAGGTGAAGACGCCGCTCAGGCCGGCTGCGCTCAGGATGTCGGCGCCGATGGCGGGGGCCGTGCCGGGTGCGAAGATGAAGGCGCGGGCCGAGCCTGTGTGCGCCCGTGCGTAGCCAAGCGCCCCGAGCGCCGCGCAGAGCCCCTCGGAGGGGTCGTCCTGCGGGCCGCGCAGATCGGTTGTGCGCTGGGCCGAGGCCTGGGCGATCTGCGCCATGCCGTCGAGCGTCCGCGTCCGCTCCCACGCGACGACAAGGTCCGAGACGTCGGGAAAGTCCATGTCGTCGGGGTCGGTCTCCTGCGGCGCGCCGAGAAAGCCGCCGAGGATGGTGGCGGGGGGCGCCGGGGGCATGTCGCGCAGCACGCGGGCCTCGCGCGGGGCCCAGAGCACCGCGCCGGGGGCGGGCAGCATGAGCGGATCGCTGGCCCCTTCGGCGGCAAGGCAGGCGGCGGCGAT
>CAYNKL010000095.1:0-15703 GCA_964397775.1 uncultured Rhodobacterales bacterium
GGCGGCCGTTCGCGCGGCAACTCCGGTGGCGGCAAGCGCGACAACAACGTGGTGGGCATGGGCGATCACATGCCCGAGTTCATCGCGCTGAGCTTTGAAGAGCGCCGCGCCAGCTAAAGGCAGGCGCCACCTTCAGAATCAAGAAACGCCCCGCGCATTGCACGGGGCGTTTTTCATTTCACCGGTCCGGTGGAGATCAGCTCACAAGCTTTGCATCCATAGTGATCTCGGCATTCATCAGCTTGGAGATCGGGCAGCCGGACTTGGCGGCATTGGCAGCCTTGCTGAAGGCCGCGTCGTCGGCGCCGGGCACCTTGGCGGTGACGTCGAGATGGATCTTGGTGACGGCGAACCCGTCATCCTTCTGCTCCAGCGTCACCTCGGATTTGGCGTTGATCTCGTCGGCAGTCAGGTCGTCCTGGCCGAGGATCATCGAAAGAGCCATGGCAAAGCAGCTCGCATGGGCCGCGCCGATCAACTCCTCGGGGTTGGTGCCGGGCTCGCCCTCGAACCGCTTGTTGAAACCGTACTGGGCCGAAGACAGCACGCCGGATTGGGTGGTGACCTCGCCGGTGCCGTCCTTGAGGCCGCCCTTCCAGATCGCGGAACCGTTCTTCTTGATCATGATCTCCCGTCCTTTCCATGTTTCAAGGATGTCATTGGACAAACGTGATGGTCATGGACGGGGTTCCAACGCGTCTCGGAGATACCTTGCGATACGGGGCCATGGCCCGATGATCAGCGTAGGTCGTTCAGCTCAGCCACAAGCGCGGGCAGCGCGTCGAAATGATCGAAGGTGCGCCAGAAGGCGAGGTCCTCGACCGGAGCCTGGCGAATCCCCTCGGTGAAGAGCGCAAAGGGCACGCCGGCGCGCCCCGATGTCTCGGCGTCGATCTCGCTGTCGCCGACGTAGAGACCCCGCTCCGCCCCCAGGGTATCGAGACAATGCAGCAGCGGCTCGGGATGCGGCTTGCGCTTGTCCAGCGTATCCCCCGCCACGATGCAGTCGAAGAAGGCGCCAAGCTCCAGCCGGTCGAGCACAGCTGTCATAGGCCCGCTGGGCTTGTTGGTCACAAGCCCGAGCGGCCGTCCCTGCCCCTTCAGTTCCTCGAGCGCGGCACGCACGCCGGGGAAAAGCTCCGTCCGCTCGGCGGCCTTTGCGTAGAGTTCCAGAAAAGGGGGCAGCAGCCGCTCTTGGTCCGAGGCCTTCAGCCCGCCCGCCGCGATCAGCCGCCGCAGGAAGACAAGCTCCCCTCGGCCCACGAAGCTGCCGATCTGCGCCTGTGGAAGGGGCGGACGCCTCTCCCCCTCAAGCAGTGTATTGGCTGCCCAGCTGATGCCGGGCAGGCTGTCGATAAGCGTCCCGTCGAGATCGAACAGGATCGCCCGGTTCATGCCACCCGGCTGACGATGACCGTCACCTCGGGTTTTTTGCCGATCTCGTTGAGACAGCTCTGCCGGACGACCTTGCGCAGCCCGTCCTCGAGCTTGTCGTCACTGGCAAGGACCTTGTTGCCGGCGCGGCCCATGAACTGCGAGAGATCCTCTTCGAGGACATCCACCAGCGGCGCATGGCTGCGCCCGGTTTCGGCCAGCCCCATGACATCGCACCAGGGATCGCCCATGGGTTCGTCGTCCTCGTCGAGAATGACGGTGATGATCACGTGCCCGTTGAGGGCCATCCGGATACGGTCGCGCACGATGCCGTCGAGCGCGCCGATCTGCACGCTGCCGTCGAGGTAGGTGCGCCCGGTCTCGATGAACTCGACCGGCTGGGGGGCATTGCCCGACAGCTCGACCATGGTGCCGTTCACCGCGAGGATGCCGTGCCGACCGCGTGCACTGGCGAGCTTCGTGTGCTCGCGCAGGTGGCGGTGTTCGCCGTGCATGGGCACCACGAACTGCGGCGAGACAACGTCGTGGAAGATCTCGAGGTCGGGGCGGTTGGCGTGGCCCGACACGTGGTAGCGGCCGCCATCGTCATCGACCACGTCCACGTCCTTTTCCGAGAACTGGTTCATGATCCGCAGCACGCCGCGTTCGTTGCCCGGGATGATCTTGGACGAGAAGAGGAACATGTCCCCTTCCTTCAGCTCTATGCCGTTGTACTTGCCGCGGGCAAGCTGCGCGCTGGCCGCCCGGCGTTCGCCCTGGCTGCCGGTCACGATCAGCATCAGGTTCTCGCGCGGGATCTGGCTCGCCTCCTCGGCGCTGACCACCTTAGGGAAGCCGGTCAGCACGCCGGTCTCCTGCGAGGCCTCGATCATGCGGCGCATGGCGCGGCCCAGAAGGCAGACAGACCGCCCGGCACGTTCGCCAGCCTCGGCCAGCGTCTTTACCCGGGCGACGTTGCTGGCAAAGGTCGTGGCCACCACCATGCCGCTGGCCTCGGTCAGCAGGCGCTCGATCTCGGGGCCGACCACGGCCTCGGACCGGCCGGGGCTGGTCGAAAAGACGTTGGTGGAATCGCAGACCAGCGCGCGCACGCCGGGCTTGGCGATCTCGGCCCACATCTCGGGATCCCAGGGCTCGCCCACCAGGGGCGTGCTGTCGAGCTTGAAGTCGCCCGAGTGCACCACGCGGCCCGCCGGGCTGTCGATCACCAGCGAGGAGCTTTCGGGGATCGAGTGCGAGATCGGCGCGAAGCCCACGGTGAAGGGCCCGACCTTCACGGTCTCGGGCCACTTCGATACGGTGGTCACCGCGTTCTCGCCCACGCCGTATTCCGCCAGCTTGCCGCGGGCTATGTTGGCGGTGAAGGCGCGCGCGTAGATCGGCACGCCGAGCTGGTCGTAGAAATGGCCCACCGCGCCCACGTGGTCCTCGTGGGCGTGGGTGATGAAGATCGCGTCCAGCCGGTCGCGGTTCTCCTTCAGCCAGGTGATGTCCGGCAGGATCAGGTCCACGCCGGGTGTTGTGTCCATGTCCGGAAAGGTCACGCCCAGATCCACCAGGATCAGGCGTTCCTTGCCCGCCGGCCCGTAGCCGTAGACATATGCGTTCATGCCGATCTCTCCGGCCCCGCCTAGGGGCAGGTAGATTAGTCGGTCGCTGCTCATGGGTTATCCCCCGGTATTGTGCTTATGGATCACGGTCAGGCCGTGCATCGTCAGATCGTCGTCATAGGTGTCGAACAGAATCTCGGCCTGCTGGAACAGCGGCGCGAGCCCCCCGGTCGACACGATTTTCATATCCCGCTCGCGCTCGGCGCGGATGCGGTTGCAGATTTCGCGGACAAGGCCGACGTAGCCCCAGAACACGCCCGACTGCATGCAGGCCACGGTGTTCGTCCCCACCACGCGCTGCGGCTTGGAGATGTCCACGTGCGGCAGCGCGGCGGCGGCCTGGTGCAGCGCCTCGAGGCTGAGGTTCACGCCGGGCGCGATGACCCCGCCCACGTAGGCGCCGTCGGTATCGACCACGTCGAAGGTGGTGGCGGTGCCGAAATCGACGACGATCAGATCGCCGCCATATAGGTCGTAGCCCGCCACGGTGTTCACCAACCGGTCGGGGCCCACCTGCGTTCCAGCGTCGACGCGCACATCGACCGGAAGCTCGCAATCGGGACGGCCGACCACGTAGGGGCGCGTGCCGAAATAGCGGTCCGACAGGACCCGCAGGTTGAAGACCACCCGCGGCACGGTCGAGCTGATGATCACGTCGGTGATGTTCGCCTCGATCCCCTGGAATTCCATCAGGGTCGAGAGCCAGACGTAGTACTGGTCGGCCGTCCGCTGGTGTTCGGTTGCGGTCCGCCAGGTGGCGATGAACCGGGTTCCGTCCCAGATCGAGAAAACGGTATTCGTATTGCCGCAGTCAATGGCAAGAAGCATGGCGCGCTCCGCTCAGAAAAACACATCCGCCGCGGCGATGCGCACCCGGCCCTCCGCCGTCTTTAGGACAAGATTGCCGTCATCGTCCACCGTCTCGAAGGTGCCGCGGCGCTCCTCGCGTCCCGTGCGCGCCGTGATGACCTCGCCGATCCGCGCCGCGCGGGCGAGCCAGGCTTCTCGGATCGGGCCGAACCCGTATGTGACAAGCGCCGCCTCGTGCCGGGCATAGGCCTCCGCCAACGCATCGAGCATGGCTTCGGGCGAGAGCCGCACACCGGTTTCCGCCAGCACCGAGACCGGCGGCACGGCCCCCGGCTCCACCGCCTCCGCACCCGGCGCCGCAATAAGGTTCACCCCCACGCCGATCGCCAGAGGGCCGCCTGAGCCCGCGGGATACTCCAGCAGGATCCCCGCAACCTTGCCACCCGCGAGCAGCACATCGTTGGGCCATTTGAGCGATAGCGCCGCCTCAGCCCGGGTCAGCGCAGCCAGCGCATCATGCAGGGCGAGGGCTGCGACGAAGGACCGGAGCGCGACCTGCCGCGCATCGCCCTCGGGACGAAAGACCAGCGTCGCCGCGAAATTGCCGGGCGGGTTCGCCCAGGGACGCCCCCGCCGCCCGCGTGCCGCCGTCTGCCGCAGCGCACAGATCCACTCCGGCCCCGCCAGCGTATCGGCCAGGCGCGCGGCCTCGGCATTGGTGCTGTCCACCTCTGCCAGCACCCGCCGACCGTAACCGCCGGGCCAGCTCATCGCGAACCGCCCGGCGCTTCTTCTTGGCAGAAATATTCCGGGGGAGTCGCGCGGGAGCGCGACGGGGGCAGAGCCCCCTGCCCCAGATCAGTTGACAAGCGTGGCCGCCGCGGCCTCGGCCGCGCCCTCGATGCCGAAGAGGTTCACCACGCCCAGCACCATGATCAGCGCCGAGGCCATGAGAAAGCCCGACAGCACGGGCGATCTGCCAGCATCGAGTGCATCCTCGCGGTCCTCGCCGAAGTACATGTAGTAGACGATCCGCAGGTAGTAATAGGCGCCGATCACCGAGGCCACGACGCCCGCGATGGCAAGCCAGGCAAGCCCGCCTTCGTAGGCGGCGCGCAACACGTAGAGCTTCCCGAAGAAGCCCACCAGCGGCGGCACGCCCGCGAGGCTGAACATCAGCACCAGCACCGCCAGCGCCTTGCCCGGCTCGCGCTTCGAATACATGCCCAGGCTGCGGATATCCGTCACCGGCTCGCCGTCACGCTCCATCGACAGGATAAAGGCGAAGGTGCCGACGTTCATGGTGACGTAGATCGCCATGTAGACCAGCAGCGCCTGCACGCCGAACTGCGTGCCCGAGGCGAGGCCCATGAGCGCGTAGCCCATGTGCGCGATGGAGCTGTAGGCCATCAGGCGTTTAATGTTGGTCTGGCCGATCGCCGCGATCGAGCCGAGGAACATCGACAGCAGCGACAGCAGCGCGACCACCTGGCTCCAGTCGCCCACGGCGCCGCCGAAGGCGTCGTGCATGACGCGCGCGAACAGCGCCATGGCCGCCATCTTGGGCGCGGTGGCGAAGAAGGCCGTGACCGGGGTCGGCGCGCCCTCGTAGACGTCGGGTGTCCACATGTGGAAGGGCACGGCGGAGACCTTGAAGGCGAGGCCCGAGATCAGCAGCACGAGGCCGAAGAGCAGGCCGAGCGAGACACCCTCGCCTGCGACGGCAACGATGCCCTCGAAGTGGGTCGTGCCGGCAAAGCCGTAGGTCAGCGAGGCCCCGTAGAGCAGCAGCCCCGAGCTCAGCGACCCGAGCACGAAGTACTTGAGACCGGATTCGGTCGACTTGGCGTTGTCACGGCGCAGCGAGGCCACGACGTAGAGCGCCAGCGACTGAAGCTCCAGCCCCATGTAGAGCGCCATGAGATCGCCGGCGCTGACCATCATCATCATGCCGACGGCAGCGAGCGAGACCAGCACGGGGTATTCGAACCGCAGGATGCCGCGACGCTCCATGTAGCCCTCGGACATGAGCAGCACCGCTGCCGCCGAAACCAGGATGGTCACCTTGGCAAAGCGGGCGAAGGCATCGTCGATGAACATGCCGCTGAAGGCCGTGACATCGCCGCCCTGCCGCGTGCCGATCCAGGCCGCGAGGGCGAGGAAGATCGCGCTGGTCACCCAGACGAGCATCGGCGCCAGCTTGTCCTTGCCGGTGTAGACCGCCCCGAGCATCGCCAGCATCGCAAAGACGGCGAGCAGGATCTCGGGCAGGATCACGTTGAAATCGGAAGAGATCATGACTGGCGTCTCCGTTAGTGACCGGCGTTGGCGACCTGGAGAACGTCCTGCGCGTTCTCCACCGCCACGTCATATTGCGAGATCAGCGCCTCGACCGAGGGGCCGATCGTGTCGAGGATCGGCGCGGGATAGACCCCGAAGAGGATCGTCGCCACCACGAGCGGGGCAAAGATCCACTTCTCGCGCCGACCCATGTCGGTGATGCTGCGCAGGCTTTCCTTGATCAGGTCGCCCATGACCACTCGGCGATAGAGCCACAGCCCGTAGGAGGCCGACAGGATCACGCCCGACGCGGCCACGGCGGCCACCCAGGTATTGACCTGGAACACGCCCACCAGCGTCAGGAATTCGCCGATGAAACCGCTTGTCCCCGGCAGACCGACGTTGGCCATGGTGAAGAGCATGAAGATCAGCGCGTAGGCCGGCATGCGGTTCACGAGGCCGCCGTAGGCGTCGATGTCGCGGGTGTGCATGCGGTCGTAGATCACGCCGACACAGAGGAAGAGCGCACCCGAGACGAAGCCGTGGCTGATCATCTGGAAAATCGCGCCGTCCACGCCCTGCTGGTTGGCGGCGAAGATGCCCATGGTCACGTAGCCCATGTGCGCCACCGAACTGTAGGCGATCAGCTTCTTCATGTCCTCCTGCACCAGCGCGACGAGGCTGGTGTAGACGATGGCGATGGCGCTGAGCCACAGCACCAGCGGCCCGATCACCTCGGAGCCGACGGGGAACATCGGCAGCGAGAAGCGCAGGAAGCCGTAGCCGCCCATCTTGAGCAGGATCGACGCCAGCACGACCGACCCGGCCGTGGGCGCCTGCACGTGGGCGTCAGGCAGCCAGGTGTGCACCGGCCACATGGGCATCTTGACCGCGAAGCTGGCGAAAAAGGCCAGGAACAGCAGCGTCTGCATGCCGCCCAGCACGTGGATGCCAAGGACACTGAAGCTTTCGGAGGCGAACTCGTGGTTGAGCAGCGTCGGAATGTCCGTGGTGCCGGCGTCGGTGTACATGGCCACCATGGCGACCAGCATCAGCACCGAGCCCAGGAAGGTGTAGAGGAAGAACTTGAAGCTCGCGTAGATGCGGTTCTTGCCGCCCCAGATGCCGATGATCAGGAACATCGGGATCAGGCCGCCCTCGAAGAAGAGGTAGAAGAGCACCAGATCCAGCGCCATGAACACGCCCAGCATGAGCGTTTCCAGCAGCAGGAAGGCGATCATGTATTCCTTGACGCGGGTCTTCACCTCCCAGCTGGCAGCGATCACCAGCGGCATGATGAAGGTCGTCAGCAGCACGAACAGGACGCTGATGCCGTCGACGCCGAGCTTGTACTTCATGCCGATCAGCCAGTCGGCCTCTTCGACCATCTGGAAGCCGGTGTTCGAGGCGTCGAACTGCGCGAGGATGATGAGCGAGACGAGGAAGGTCGCGGCCGTCGCGATCAGCGCCAGCCACTTGGCATTGCGGTCCGCTGCCTCGCCCCCGCCGCGCAGGAAGAGCGCGAGGATCGCTGCCGCGAGCGCCGGCAGGAAGGTGACGATGGATAGCAGGTTGTCCATTATTCCGCCCCTCCGGTGAGCGTCATCCAGGTGATGAGGAGCGCGATCCCCAGCACCATCGCAAAGGCATAGGTGAACAGGTATCCGGACTGTGCCCGGCCGGCGAGCCGCGTGAGGTAGGGCACGACGCCCATGGCCACGCCGTTGATCGAGCCGTCGATGACGTTGCCGTCACCGCGCCGCCACAGCAGCCGCCCGAGCCCCTTTGCCGGCTGGACGAAGACGAAATCGTAGATCTCGTCGAAGTACCACTTGTTCAGCAGGAACAGGTAGAGCGGGCGCTGGTTTTCGGCGAGCCGGCCTGGAAGCGCCGGGTTCTTGATGTAGAACCAGTAGGCAGTGACGAAGCCGATGACCATCGCGATGAAGGGCGAGAGTTTCACCCAGACCGGCGAGTGGTGCGCGTCGTCCATCACGTGGTTGTCGGGATGGGTATAGATCGCGCCCTCGCCCGGTGCGGGACCGGCAAGCGCCATGGCCTCGCCGCCTTCGGAAGCAGAGTCGCCCTCGGCGGCCTCGCCTTCGCCCGCATCAGCGGTATCGGCAGCGGCGGTCTCCTCCGTGGCCTCCGCCTCCTCAGCCGGAGCTTCGCCCTCGGCACTTGCATGCTCTTCGCCCGCCGCGGCTTCCTCGCCGTGGCCTTCGGAGGCCTCGGCATGGTGCTGCGGCACGCCGAAGAAGGCATTCACGCGGGAGTGGTCGCCAAAGAAGCTGCCGTACCAGATCATGCCCGCAAAGATCGCACCAAGCGCCAGCACGCCGAGCGGGATCAGCATGACCGTCGGGCTTTCATGCGCGTGCTCGTGCGTGTGCTTGTCGCCGCGCGGCTTGCCGTAGAAGGTCAGGAACATCAGGCGCCAGCTGTAGAAGCTGGTGAAAAGCGCCGCGATGACCAGCATCCAGAAGGCATAGCCCCCTGCCGTGCCGGCCCAGGCGCTCTCGATGATGGCGTCCTTGGAGACGAAGCCCGCAAAACCGAACCAGCCGGTGAGCGGAATGCCCACGCCTGTGATCGCCAGCGTGCCGATCATCATCGCCCAGAAGGTATAGGGCATCTTCTTCCGCAGGCCGCCGTAGTTCCGCATGTCCTGCTCGTGATGCATCCCGTGGATGACGGAGCCTGCGCCGAGGAACAGCATGGCCTTGAAGAAGGCGTGCGTGAAAAGGTGGAACATCGCGACCGGGTAGACGCCGACGCCGGCGGCCACGAACATGTAGCCGAGCTGCGAACAGGTCGAATAGGCGATGACGCGCTTGATGTCGGTCTGCACAAGGCCGATCGTCGCCGCGAAGAACGCCGTGGTCGCGCCCAGGAAGGTGACGAAGGCCGTTGCGTGCGGCGCGAATTCCATGATCGGCGACATGCGGCAGACGAGGAAGACGCCGGCGGTCACCATGGTCGCGGCGTGGATCAGCGCCGACACGGGCGTCGGGCCTTCCATCGCGTCCGGCAGCCAGGTGTGCAGGCCAAGCTGCGCCGACTTGCCCATGGCGCCGATGAAGAGCAGCACCGCAATGACCTCGGCCGCGTTCCACTCGGACCAAAGGAAGGTCAGCTGGGTCTGCGCGATATCCGGCGCGGCGGCGAAGATGTCGTCGAAGCGCACGCTGTCGACGAGGAAGTAGATCGCCATGATGCCCAGCAGGAAGCCGAAGTCCCCCACGCGGTTCACGACAAAGGCCTTCATCGCAGCCGCGTTGGCCGAGGGCTTGCGGTAGTAGAAGCCGATCAGCAGGTAGGAAGCGAGGCCCACGCCCTCCCAGCCGAAGAACAGCTGGACGAGGTTGTCGGCGGTCACCAGCATCAGCATCGCAAAGGTGAAGAACGACAGGTAGGCGAAGAAGCGCGGCTTGTAGCTCTCCTCGCCCTCCTTGAAGTTTTCGTCATGCGCCATGTAGCCGAAGCTGTAGAGGTGCACGAGCGCCGAGACCGTGGTGACCACGATCAGCATGATCGAGGTCATCCGGTCGAGCCGGATCGACCAGTCGGTGCTGAGCGTGCCGCTCTCGATCCAGCGCAGGACCTGGATGTGCTGCGTATCGGGACCGTGGCTGAAGAAGACGACCCAGCTGAAGAAGCAGGCGACGAAAAGCAGGCCGGTGGTGATCCACTGGGCGCCGCGGATCCCCGTGGCGCGCCAGCCGAAGCCCGCGATCAGAGCCCCCAGAAGGGGGGCGAAGAGGATGATGCTCTCCATGGGGCTCAGCCTTTCATCATGTTGACGTCTTCCACGGCAATGGTGCCGCGGTTGCGGAAGAAGCAGACGAGGATGGCAAGCCCTATGGCCGCCTCCGCCGCGGCGACGGTCAGGATGAACAGGGTGAAGACCTGCCCGACCAGGTCGCCCATGAACGACGAGAAGGCCACCATGTTGATGTTGACCGAGAGCAGCATGAGCTCGATCGACATCAGCAGGATGATCACGTTCTTGCGGTTCAGGAAGAGCCCGAAGATCCCGATGACGAACAGCACAGCCGCCACCGTCAGGTAATGTTCAAGTCCGATCATGTCCCTCGTCCTTTTAGCTCGCGATGGCCACGGCGCCGAACGCCAGCGAAAGAATCGTCATTGCGGCCGAAGGAAGCGTGATGCCCCGCTCGTACCGTTTCAGCAGGTTCACGGCGAAGGGGATCGACGCGGCCAGAAAGATCGCCACCCAGCTTGCCCAGTGCATCGCCGTCTCCATTTCCTGTTCCGCGCGTTCTGCGCGGCCATCACGTTTCGCCCCCGTGGGGGCGGTTATTCGGGCCGGCGCAGGCTGCGCCGTTGTCTCCACCAGCGGAGCGCCAGCCAGGTGGCGCCCGCCTTCACGGTCCAGAGCCCCACGAACCCCGCGAGACCCAGCCTGACCATCTGACCCTCTGCGAGGGCCAGCAGGTCGGGCAGGCTCAAAGGCCCTGCCCCGGTTTCACGTCCCGAAGCTCCATGGCCTTCTTCGGATCGCGATACATCTGCGCCAGCACGTCCTGACGCTTGACGTCCGGGCGGTGCCGAAGCGTCAGCACGATCGCCCCGATCATCGCCGTCAGCAGGATCAGGCCCGCCAGCTGGAAGAGCAGGAAGTACTGGTCGTAGAGGATCAGCCCCAGCGCCTTGGTGTTGTGCACGTCGCCCGGTGTCGGCTGAGCCATCTGCGAGGCGGCCATGTCAGCGCTTTCCCAGGCCCCGAAGGCGATCGCGAACTGCATCAGGATCACGATCCCGATCAGCAGCGCCAGCGGCATGTACTTGGCCATCTCTGCCTTGAGCTCGGCGAAGTCCACGTCGAGCATCATGACCACGAAGAGGAAGAGCACCGCCACGGCGCCCACGTAGACGATCACCAGCAGCATCGCCACGAACTCGGCCCCGAGCAGCACGAAAAGACCCGCCGCGCTCAGGAAGGCGAGGATCAACCACAGCACCGAGTGCACGGGGTTGCGGCTCATCACGGTGAGCAGCCCGCCGGCAATGGCGCTGATGGCGAAGAGGTAGAAGGCGAATGCGCTCATGTCTCGTCATCCTTGTCGTCGTCCATGACACCCCGGGCGAGGTCCATCGCCCGTGTCATGGCAGGAATGCCGGCGAACATCGACATCTGTGCGATGGTCTCGGCGATCTCGTCTCGGGTGGCGCCCGCCTCCATGGCGTGGCGCACGGTCATGCGCAGCGGCGTCTCCGCCTGCGCACCCTGCATGGTCAGCCCGGCCAGCGTCAGAAGCAGGCGGGTCTTGGCGTCCAGCCCTTCCTTGCTCATGCCCCGGCCGAACCACATCTCCATGGCGTCCTTGGGCATGGTGGGCCAGATCTTCTCGAAGTTCGTCGGATCGAAGGTCGAGAGCGCCGGATTGAAGGCCTTCGCCATCTCCTGCGCCTGGGCCATCATCAGCTCGAACGGGGTCTTGGGATCGGTCATGCGGGGCCTCGCTGGGTTCGGGTCGGCTCCAGCCATACCACATCCGCGCCCTGCCGAGGGGCCAGCTGGCGGTAAGCGCGGCTGCTTTCCCGTCCCTGTGCCCTCTTGGCGGCGGTCTGCCCGGTCCGGGTCAGCGTGGCTGCGAGGTTATGCATGTCCGATGTCATCCAGTGAAGATCAGCGGTAGGGCGCGTCCATTTCGAGGTTTCGGGCGATCTCGGCCTCCCAGCGCTCGCCGTTCTCGAGCAGCTTGGCCTTGTCGTAGTAGAGTTCCTCGCGGGTTTCCGTGGAGAACTCGAAGTTGGGGCCTTCGACGATGGCATCGACCGGGCAGGCTTCCTGGCAGAAGCCGCAGTAGATGCACTTGGTCATGTCGATGTCGTAGCGCGTGGTGCGGCGGCTGCCGTCCTCGCGTGGTTCGGCGTCGATGGTGATGGCCTGCGCGGGGCAGATCGCCTCGCAGAGCTTGCAGGCAATGCAGCGTTCTTCGCCGTTGGGATAACGGCGAAGCGCGTGTTCACCGCGGAAGCGCGGCGAGAGCGGGCCCTTTTCGTGCGGGTAGTTCAGCGTGGCCTTGGGTCCGAAGAAGTACTTCAGGCCCAGCTTGAAGCCCACGAAGAAGTCATAAAGCAGGAAGTACCGCGCAGCGCGGCCGTAGTCGATCGTGGCCATCAGCTGTTACCCCCAGAGGTGCATGTTTCGGAAAAGAAGGGCACCGTGCCATCTTCGGCCGGTACGATGATCGCCTCGGGCTCGGCGCCCAGTTGCGGATCGGCCCCCGCGGCCCAGCGGAACATTGCGGCGGCCAGCTCGCTCGCCTGCGGCAGCGCGTTGCCCGCCCCGTCGGTGACAGGCAGCGCACAGTCGCGTGCAATGAAATCGCCAAGCGCAATCAGGTCGACGTATTTCGCGTCCAGGATCGCTTCTTTCAGGTCCGCCATCTCAGCCCCCCGTGACCCAGCGGGTGTAGAAGCCCCAGAGCCACTCGAACTTGGCGGCAAAGGCGACCCAGACAACCCAGACCAGCGAGAAGGGCAGGAAGACCTTCCAGCCGAGACGCATCAGCTGGTCGTAGCGGTAGCGCGGCGTGATCGCCTTCACCATCGCGAAGATGAAGAAGAAGAACGCCATCTTCGCGACCATCCAGAGCGCGCCGTCGGGCAGGCCCGGGATCGGCGACAGCCAGCCGCCGAAAAACAGCAGCGAGGTCAGCGCGCACATCAGGAACATGGCGATGTATTCGCCCGCCATGAACAGAAGGAAGGGCGTCGAGCTGTATTCCACCTGGTAACCGGCCACGAGCTCCGATTCCGCTTCGGGAAGGTCGAAGGGCGGGCGGTTCGTCTCGGCCAGGGCCGAGATGAAGAACAGGAAGACCATCGGGAAGTGCGGCAGCCAGTACCAGTTCAGGAACCCGAGGTTGCCGTCTTGGGCACGGACGATGTCGCCGAAGTTCATGCTCCCGGTGGAGATGATGACCCCGATGATGATCAGACCAATGGAGACCTCGTAGGAGATCATCTGCGCGGCCGAGCGCAGCGAGCCGAGGAAGGGATATTTCGAGTTGGAGGCCCAGCCGCCCATGATCACGCCGTAGACCTCGAGCGAGGAGACGGCGAAGACATAGAGGATCGCGACGTTGATGTCGCTGAGCACCCAGGTATCGTTGAAGGGGATCACGGCCCAGGCGATCATGGCGAGCACGAAGCTCGTTAGCGGCGCCATGATGAAGACCGTCCGGTCGGAGCCCGCGGGAATCACGACCTCCTTCACGACGTACTTCAGGGCGTCGGCCACGGTCTGCAGAAGACCTGCAAAACCGACCACGTTGGGGCCCCGCCGCAGCTGGACCGCGGCCTAGATCTTCCGGTCACCGTAGACCAGGAAGAGCAGCGAGATCATGACGAAGCCAAGCACCGCGACGCATTGCAGTGCAACGATCACCAGCGTGCCCAGGGGGGTGGAAAAGAAATCGGCCATCAGCTCCTCACACCATCGGTATTCCGCTCTCGGCGCAGGCCTGGGCGACGACTTCGGCGTCGATCGTCTTCAGACCGCGGGGCAGCGCCGGCGAGATGGTGTAAACCGCATCTGCCCGCCATAGGCCACCCTCTTCCTCGACCTTTGTGCGCAAATGACGCGCAAAGCCATATCCTCGGATCAATGCGTATTGCGCCGCTGCGCATCCCGCATAGTCCTCAACGTCGCGCGCGTCACGCGCGCCGTTCATTTCCACGACAAAACCCACCAGATCGGTGTCGAGCAGCCGTGTCTCGATCCCGCGATACTGCGCCCCCGCAGGCGGCGCGACCGGCATCCGGGGCTCCGGATCGCGCTCCTCGGACGGGGCGGCGCAGCCCCCGAGTGTCCCGGCCATGGCCATCAGGCCCAGCATTCGCGGAAGCGACGGCACCGGATCACTCGGCCGCAATCGGTGCCTCGGCCCGCTCCTTGGCGCGTCGCGAAAGCTCTGCCATCAGTTCCGAGGCGCGGGCAATCGGGTTGCTCAGCCAGAAGTCGGCCACCGGAGTCTTGAAGTCGCCTTCGCCCAGCTTGCCGGCCTCGACCATCTGCCACTCGTTCTCGGGGACAGTATCGATTCCCTTGAGCTGCGGTGCATCGGCCACGAGCTTCTGGCGCAGTTGTGCAAGGCTGTCCCAGGGAAGCGTCTTGCCCGCCTCTGCCGAGAGCGCCCGCAGGATCGCCCAGTTTTCCTTGGCCTCGCCCGGGGGGAAGGACGCGCGCAGCGCCATCTGGGGACGGCCTTCGGTGTTCACGAAGAGCCCCTGTTCCTCGGTATAGGCGGCGGCAGGCAGGATCACGTCGGCGCGGTGCGCGCCGCGATCGCCGTGGCTGCCCTGGTAGATGACGAAGGCGCCGTCGGCGATCTGGATCTCATCCGCGCCGAGGTTGTAGATCACGTCCGCCCCGTCGAGCGCGGCCTCCAGGCCACCTTCGGTGACGGCACCTGCGTCCATGGCACCGACGCGGCTTGCCGCTGTGTGCAGGACCATCAGCTTGGCGCCCGAGGCTTCGGCGATCTTCATCGCCGTGCCAAGCACGGCCGCGCCGTCGTCACCTGTCAGGGCGCCCTGCCCCACGATCACGACACCGGCGGTCTCCGTCTTGTCGGAATGATCCGCCTTCGCGAGTTTCGACAGCGTGTCACGGCCAGTGCCCAGTTCCTCGACCTCGTAGGTCAGGTCCTCGGGCAGGCCGATGCGGGCGACCTTGGCACCGTTCAGCCAGGCCTTGCGGATGCGCGAGTTCAGCACCGGCGCCTCGTGGCGCGGGTTGGTGCCGATCAGGATGATGTTCTCTGCCAGGTCCACATCCTCGATCGAGGCGGTCCCGACATAGCCGGAGCGGTTGCCGATGGGCAGCTTCGCGCCATCGGTGCGCGACTCGACGTTGCCACCAAGGCTCTCGATCAGGGTCTTGAGCCCATAGGCCGCCTCAACCGGGGCAAGATCACCGACAAGGCCGGCCACCTTCTTCGCGCCCTTCATGGCGTCGGCGGCGGCGGCGAGCGCCTCGGGCCAGGTGGCGGGGGTCAGCTTGCCGTTCTTGCGGATGTAGGGCTTGTCGAGCCGCTGGCGGCGCAGCCCGTCCCAGACAAAGCGCGTCTTGTCCGAGATCCATTCCTCGTTCACGCCGTCATGGTTGCGCGGCAGAAAGCGCATCACTTCGCGGCCCTTGCAGTCGACCCGGATGGAGGAGCCGAGCGCATCCATCACGTCGATGGATTCGGTCTTGGTCAGCTCCCACGGGCGGGCAGTAAAGGCGTAGGGTTTCGAGACCAGCGCGCCCACCGGGCAGAGGTCGATGATGTTGCCCTGCATCTCCGACTCGAGCGTCTGCCCGAGATAGGAGGTGATTTCCGCATCCTCGCCCCGGCCGGTCTGACCGAGCTCCGGCATGCCGGCCACCTCGGTGATGAAGCGGACGCAGCGCGTGCAGGAAATGCAGCGGGTCATGTGGGTTTCGACCAGCGGGCCAAGGTCCAGGTCCTCGACGGCGCGCTTGGGCTCGCGGTAGCGCGAGAAGTCGACGCCGTAGGCCATGGCCTGGTCCTGAAGGTCGCATTCGCCGCCCTGGTCGCAGATCGGGCAGTCGAGCGGGTGGTTGATGA
>CAYNKL010000096.1:0-15302 GCA_964397775.1 uncultured Rhodobacterales bacterium
CATCATGGGGCAGGGCGCGTATCGCGCCCCGCACCGTCACCGGGTGAACTTCTTGAACTTCACCCGCTTCGGTTCGACCGCGTCCGGGCCGAGGCGACGTTTCTTGTCTTCCTCGTAGTCCTCGAAGTTGCCCTCGAACCACGCGACGTGCGCATCGCCCTCGAAGGCGAGGATGTGGGTGCAGATGCGGTCGAGGAAGAAGCGGTCGTGCGAGATGACCACGGCGCAGCCGGCGAAGTCGACCAGCGCGTCTTCCAGCGCCCGCAGCGTTTCCACGTCGAGGTCGTTGGTCGGTTCGTCGAGCAGCAGGACGTTGCCGCCTTCCTTGAGCAGGCGGGCCATGTGCACGCGGTTGCGTTCACCGCCCGACAGCAGGCCGACCTTCTTCTGCTGGTCGCCGCCCTTGAAGTTGAAGGCGCCGCAGTAGGCGCGCGAGTTGATCTCGGCATCGCCCAGCTTGATGACCTCGGCGCCGCCCGAGATGGCCTCCCAGACGTTGTCGTCGGGGTTCAGGTCGTCGCGGCTCTGGTCGACGTAGGAAAGCTCCACGGTGTCGCCGAACTCGATGGACCCGTCGTCGGGCTGCTCATGGCCGGTGAGCATCTTGAAGAGCGTCGATTTACCGGCGCCGTTCGGGCCGATCACGCCGACGATGCCGCCCGGCGGCAGCGAGAAGGACAGGTCCTCGATCAGGAGCTTGTCGCCCATCGCCTTTTTCAGGTGCTCGACCTCGATCACCTTGCCGCCGAGGCGCTTGCCGTTGGGGATGACGATCTGCGCCTTGCCGACGCGCTCGCGCTCGGACTGGTTGGCCATCTTCTCGTAGGCCTGGATACGGGCCTTGGACTTGGCCTGCCGCGCCTTGGCGCCCTGGCGCATCCATTCGAGTTCGCGCGAAAGTGTGCGCTGCTTCGCCTTGTCCTCGCGGGCTTCCTGTTCGAGCCTCTTGGCCTTCTGTTCAAGCCAGCTCGAGTAGTTGCCCTCGTAGGGGATGCCGCGGCCGCGGTCGAGTTCGAGGATCCAGCCGGTGATGCTGTCGAGGAAGTAGCGGTCGTGAGTGACGATCAGGATCGTGCCCTTGTAGGCGATCAGGTGGTTCTGCAACCAGGCGATCGTCTCGGCGTCGAGGTGGTTGGTCGGTTCGTCGAGCAGCAGCATGTCGGGGGCTTCGAGCAGCAGCTTGCAGAGCGCCACGCGGCGCTTTTCACCGCCCGAGAGGGTGGTCACGTCGGCGTCGTCCGGCGGGCAGCGCAGGGCCTCCAGGGCGACGTCGATCTGGCTATCGAGATCCCAGAGGTTCTGGCTGTCGATCTCGTCCTGAAGCTGCGCCATCTCGTCGGCGGTCTCGTCGCTGTAGTTCATGGCCAGCTCGTTGAAGCGTTCGAGCTTGGCGCGCTTCTCGGCGACGCCGTCCATGACGTTCTCGCGCACGGACTTGGTCCCGTCGAGCTCGGGCTCCTGCGGGAGGTAGCCCACGCGGGCGCCTTCGGCGGCCCAGGCTTCGCCCGAGAAATCCTTGTCGATGCCGGCCATGATGCGCAGCAGGGTCGATTTACCGGCGCCGTTGACGCCGACGACACCGATCTTGACGCCGGGGAGGAAGGAAAGACGGACATTTTCGAACGTCTTCTTGCCGCCCGGGTAGGTCTTGGACACGCCGTCCATGTGGTAGACGTATTTCTGTGCCATGTGCCGGCCCTCCTGCGCTGCTTCAGCGCCGGATGATTAGTCGCTTTGATCCCAAGGAGCAATGGGCCGGGAGGGCACAGGCGTGCGGTGCGGGATCAGGGTCTTTGGGGGCCTCCGGCTTGCACATCGGCGCTGCTTCTGCATTTGTCGGCGCGTCTGAGGTTCCGGGGGAGGCGAGGTGCCTGCGCTGACGCGATTTGAAGAGCTGCCGCTGGCGGCGGGGCAGGCGGTTGGCGTGCTCGGCGGGTCCTTCGATCCGCCGCACGAAGGGCATCTGCATATCTCGCACGAGGCGCTGCGGCGGTTCGGGCTGGACCGGCTGGTCTGGCTGGTGAGCCCGGGCAACCCGCTCAAGCGCGATGCGCCGGCGCCGATGGCGCAGCGGATGGCACGGGCCCGCGAGCTGGTGGATCATCCGAGGATCGACGTGAGCGACTTCGAGGCGCGGCACGGCACGCGCTTTACCGCCGAGACGCTGGAACAGCTGCGGCACGTGCACCGCGGGGTGCGCTTCGTGTGGATCATGGGGGCGGACAACCTCGTGCAATTCCACCGGTGGGACAACTGGCAGGGCATCCTGCGGAGTGTACCCGTGGGCGTGCTGGCCCGGCCCGGTCAGCGGCTGGCGGCGCGGTCCTCTGTGGCGGCGCGGGCCTGGCGGAACGCGCGCCTGCCCGAGCATGCCTCGCACCTGCTGCCGCTCTGCCAGGCGCCGGCCTGGTGTTTCGTGAACGTGCCCATGCGCGAGGTCAGCTCGACCGAGATCCGCGCGCGCGGCGGCTGGCCCGCCGCTGGCGGCACGCAGGCGTGATCCGGTGACGCGGCCGAGGCGGTTGCCTGACGCGCGTGGGCGGGGTTAGATCGCCGCATGAACACGGCGCTTTCCAGACGTTTCTTCCTGGCCGGGCTGGCGGCCGCGGGCGCGACCGGCGCCCTGGCCGAGGCCCCCGAGAGATCGCTGCGCCCGGTGGCGCGCGGCGAGGAACTGGCCGCGCGGGCGCTCGGGTCCGTCGACCAGATGATCGCGGAGTCGCGGTTGGTGGGCGACGTGGCCTTCGCGGTGGCCGACGCACGCAGCGGGAAGCTGCTTGAAGCCCACAACGCTGCCACCGGGCTGCCGCCGGCAAGCGTGGCCAAGGCGCTGACCAGCGCCTATGCGCTGCACGCGCTGGGGCCGGGCTACCGTTTCATGACGCAGGTGGTGGCGGACGGCCCGATCGAGGACGGGGTGCTGAAGGGCGACCTGATCCTTGCGGGCGGCGGCGATCCGACGCTGGGCACCAACGAGCTTGCCGATCTCGCCGCGGCGATGAAGGCCGAGGGCCTGCGCGAGGTGGAAGGGGCGTTCCGGGTCTGGGACGGGGCGCTGCCCTATCAGGACCGCATCGACCCCGGCCAGCCCGACCACGTGGGCTACGATCCGGCGGTCTGCGGGCTGAACCTGAACTTCAATCGCGTCCACTTCGAATGGAAGCGCGGCGGCGGCGGCTACGACGTGACGATGGAGGCCCGGTCGGATCGCTTCCGGCCCGCGGTCGAGGTCGCGGCCATGTCGGTCGAGTCGCGGACGGGGCCGGTCTATACCTACGAGCGCCGCGAGGGCCGGGATCTTTGGACCGTGGCGCAGGGGGCCCTGGGCGACGGCGGGGCGCGCTGGCTGCCGGTGCGCAACCCGGCGATTTACGCGGGCGAGGTCTTTCAGACCTTCGCGCGGTCGCATGGCATCGTCCTGAAAAAGCCGACGCGGGCCGACGAGGGGCCGCGCGGCCTCGTGCTGGCGCGGCACGAGAGCGAGCCGCTGCGCGAGATCCTGCGCGACATGCTCAAGTGGTCGACCAACATCACCGCCGAGGTGGTGGGCATGACCGCCTCGCTGGCGCGCGGGGCCAAGGTCGAGACGCTGGCCGATTCCGCCGCCGCCATGAACCAATGGTCGGTGGAGGAGCTGGGGCTGGCGGGGCCGGCGCTGGCCGACCATTCGGGGCTGGGCGACGACAGCCGCATCAGCCCGGCCGACATGATGGGCGCGCTGGTGGCGCTGCGGCAGCGCGAGGCGGGGCTCAAGGCGCTGCTGAAGGATGTGCCAGTGCGTGACCAGCAGTACCGCGTGGTCGAGAATCATCCGTTGTCGGTGCATGCCAAGACCGGGACGCTGAACTTCGTGAGCGGGCTTGCGGGCTACATCGATGCGCCCGACGGCACCGAGCTGGCCTTCGCCTATTTCTCGGCCGACCTCGAAACACGGGCGGGGCTGAGCAAGGAAGAGCGGGAAAGACCGCCCGGCTGGGCGGTCTGGAACCGGCGGTCCAAGCTGCTTCAGCAGAGACTGATCGAGCGCTGGGGCATCATGTCCAGCGCCTGAGGCGTCAGTTCTCGATCACCACGCGCATGTTCGACAGGCCCACGGTTTCGGCCATGGAAAAGAGCGTCGCGGCGTGCTCGGGGTGGAGCCGGACGCAGCCGGCGGAGGCAGGTTGCCCGAGGCGCGTGACCTGATCGGTGCCGTGGATGGCGTAGTTGCCCCGGAAGAAGATCGAGAAGGGCATCGGCGCGTTATTGTAGAGGCTCGACTTGTGGTAGCGGGAGAGCCACTGCGCGGTGAAGGTGCCGCGCGGCGTCCACTTGCCCGACCGCGCGGTCGAGACCGGCCATTGGTAAAGCGGTTCGCCGTCCTGGAATACGGTCATGGTCTGCGTCGAGACATTGACCTTGGCCACAAGCGGCGCGGCGGCGCCGAGGACAGGCAGAAGGCAGAGCAGGCATACGCCAATCAGCGTCACGAAATGACGGTTCATGATAAAATCCCCCGGTAAGGCAAAATGTAAAGTCAGGCAGAATAATGTGGGAAACATTGAAGCACGGCCGGAAACGATCTGACCAGTGCGGGAATCCTGACCCTAGGTTAACATGATGCTTTGAAGGGGGCGACCGCCCGGGACTGCCTACTCGGGGCGCAGGTGGCGGGCGCGGGCGCCGCGTTCGATGGCGGCGGCGTGCAGGCGGTCGAGATCAAGTTCGTAGCGGATTTCCTCGAGCAGGCGCAGTTCGGCCTCGCCCAGGCTGCCGTCGGCGGCGGCCACGTCGCAGGACAGCGCGTAGGCCGTCTCGTAAAGGCGTTCGGGCAGGTGGTCGCGCAGCAGCCCGAAGAGCGTGTCGAGCCCGTCTTCCTGCTCGAACAGGTCGAAGACCAGCTCGGACATGACCCGCACGCGGTCCGAATCGTAGTCGCGGAAGATCGGCAGCTGGTTCACGGCGGCGTCGATCTTGACCAGTTCCACGGTGCGCATGTTCTCGTCCGAGGCCGAAACGGCGATCATCAGCGCCACGAGACAATCCTGCGGGCTGAGCGGATGGGACGGCTGGGTCATTGTTACTGGGAACCTTCGCTGGCGGAGTGCTGCGTCGAGCGGCACTTTATTGACGGCCCGCGAGAGGGGCAATAGGAACCGCCGGGTGCCCCACGGGGCTGTGAAACAAGGAGTGAGCGGCATGTCCGACCTGATAGACGCGGCGATGAAAGCAAAGGCCTGGCCCTTTGAAGAGGCGCGTCGGCTGCTCAAACGCTACGAGAAGGCGCCGCCCGAGAAGGGATACGTGCTGTTCGAGACGGGCTATGGCCCCTCGGGGCTGCCGCATATCGGCACCTTCGGAGAGGTGCTGCGCACCACGATGATCCGCCGCGCCTTCGAGACGATCAGCGATATCCCGACGCGGCTGATCTGCTTCTCGGACGACATGGATGGCATGCGAAAGGTGCCGACCAACGTGCCGAACCAGGACATGCTGCGCCAGCACGAGCAGAAGCCGCTGACCTCGGTGCCCGACCCGTTCGAGACGCATGAAAGCTTTGGCCACCACAACAACGCCATGCTGCGGCGGTTCCTCGACACCTTCGGGTTCGAGTACGAGTTCTATTCGGCGACCGAGTTCTACAAGTCGGGCCAGTTCGACGAGACGCTGCTGAAGGCCGCCGAGAAGTACGATGACCTCATGGCCATCATGCTCAAGTCGCTGCGCGAGGAGCGCCAGCAGACCTATTCGATCTTCCTGCCGGTCCACCCCGAGACGGGGCGGGTGCTCTATGTGCCGATGAAGAACGTGGACGCCGTGCGCGGCGAGATCACCTTCGACGACGAGGACGGGCGCGAGTGGACGCTGCCGGTGACCGGCGGCAACGTGAAGCTGCAGTGGAAGCCGGATTTCGGCGCCCGCTGGGCGGCGCTGGGCGTCGACTTCGAGATGTACGGCAAGGACCACAGCACCAACACGCCGATCTACGACGGCATCTGCCGGACGCTGGGTGTTCGTCCGCCGGAGCATTTCACCTACGAGCTGTTCCTCGACGCCAACGGCGAGAAGATCAGCAAGTCGAAGGGCAACGGCCTGTCGATCGACGAGTGGCTGACCTACGCCAGCACCGAGAGCCTGAGCTACTACATGTTCCAGAAGCCCAAGACGGCCAAGCGGCTGTCCTGGGACGTGATTCCCAAGGCGGTGGATGAATACCACCAGCAGCTGCGGGCCTACCCGGGGCAGGAGCTTGCGCAGCAGGTGAACAACCCGGTCTGGCACATCCACAACGGCAACCCGCCGGAAAGCCGGATGGTGGTGCCCTTCTCGATGCTGCTCAACCTCGCCAGCGCGGCGGGGGCCGAGGACAAGGAGGCCATGTGGGGCTTCATCCGCCGTTACGCGCCGGATGCCAGCGCCGAGACGCATCCCGATCTCGATGCGGCGGCGGGCTTTGCCGTGCGCTACTACGAGGACTTCGTGAAGCCCAACAAGACCTATCGCGCGCCCGAACCCAACGAGCGGGCGGCGCTCGAGGATCTTGCGGCGCGGCTGCGGGCCTACGACGGGGCGGTCGAGGACGAGGCACTTCAGACGCTGGTCTTCTCGGTCGGCAAGGACCACGGGTTCGAGCCGCTGCGCGACTGGTTCAAGACGCTCTACGAGGTGCTGCTGGGCCAGAGCCAGGGGCCGCGCTTTGGCGGGTTCATCGCGCTTTACGGCGTCGAGGAAAGCGCCCAGCTGATCGAGAAGGGGCTTGCCGGCGAGCTCGGCTGACAGCCCTTTCCCTTACGGCAATATGACATAGCTCTTCCTGCATCACGCAGGGAGAGCAGCCCATGAGACGTTTTCTTATCGTGCTGGCGGCCATCGTCACCATGGCCGGCACCACGCCCGCCCCGGCGCAGGAGGCGGAGATCGAGACGGTGATCCGCGAGCAGCTTGATGCCTTCCTCGCCGAGGACGTGGATACCGCCTTCGAATACGCCAGCCCCTCGATCCGCAACATGTTCCGCACGCCGGGCAACTTCGGCGCCATGGTGCGCAACGGCTATCCCATGGTCTGGCGGCCGGGGGAGGTGCGCTTCGGTGTGCTGGAGGATCGCGACGACGGGCTGTGGCAGCGGGTCTACATCACCGACGAGGCGGGCATGGGCCACGCGCTGGAATACCGAATGACCGAGGTGGAGGGCCGCTGGCGGATCTCGGGCGTGCGGGTGCTGGACCTTGCCGCGGTGACGGCCTGAAGATCAGACGCCCTTGCGCCAGAGCGTCCAGTGCCGCTGCCAGCGTTTGGGCAGCGCCTTGACCGGCGGCGCGAAAAGCCGGGCACCGATCGACCACGCCTCGCGTTCGAGCGCGTCCTGCCGGGTGCTCGCGATCCGGCGCAGCTCGGTCATGCGCTCGGCCTCGATTCCGGGGGCGCGGTCGCTGTCGAGAAAGCCCTCATAGACGGCGAGGTCGTGGTGATCTCCCAGAAGCCCGGTCAGCCGGTCGCATTGCTCGGCGTGGACCTTCATCGGGCCGGGCCATATCCCGCGCAGCAGACGGGCCTGGTACCAGTGGTCCTTGGCCCGCTTGCGCCATTCATGGATCTTTTCGGGGTCCGTTCCGCCGGGGCGGTCGGGCATGGTGCCGGCGGCGCGCTTCCAGCCCCGGGCGACGCCCTCGCCGATCACGTCGGCCGCCTTGCCCTTCACCTTCCAGTCGGCGCTGCGTTCGAGGATCGCTTCCAGCGCCGCGCGCTGGTCGTCGAGCGTGCCGGGCACGTCGTCGGCGTGAAACGCCTCGTCGCGCGCCCGGGTGAGCGCGCCGCGCATCTGGGCAAAGTCGGCGCGGGCGACGCCGGGGGCGGCCATCAGTGCGTCGTGGGTTTCCAGGAGGACGGTGGTGTCGCGCAGCGTCGAACTGAGCCGCGCGGCATCGCGGATGGCGGCGTTTTCCTCGGCGTGGTCCCTGAAGCCGGTTCGGACGAGCCGCAGCAGGCCGCGCAGCTTCTTGCAGTGCTTGCGGGCCTCGTGGATGCCGACCTCGGGGTTTTCCTGGTTGCGTGTGGCCGCGATCGCGCCGCGCAGCTGGTTGTCGGCGATGCGACGCAGGGCGGCGCCAAGGTCGGGATCGGAGGCTTTGATCTGGTAGGCCATGAGCGCCTTTCGGGTCAGCGGTCGTCGCAGGGCCAATGCCGGCGGGGGGACGGGCGTTCCGCCGAAGCGGTCAGGGCAGGCGTCGCCGGGTGCTGAAGGCCTAGAAACTGGTCACGAGTCCGAATTTTATCCCCATCGAGTCGTCGTTCACGAGACCGAGGCTGACGCCGGTTTCTGCCTTGAGCCGGGGAAACCGCCCGAGCAGCGGGCGGCTGACCGAGGTTTCGAGCCGCACGAAGGGCGGGTCCATCTCGGTATCGCCGGTCTGGAGCTGGAGGATCAGCTTGTGATCTTTTGGCAGGTTGCGGCCCAGGGTCAGGTCGATCTTGATGTCGGTGGCGTCCAAGGAGAGCGGGATCTCGGCGATGGCATCGGCGGCGAACCAGCCCTTGTCCCAGCCGAGGCCGAGCGAAAGTCCGGGGCGCAGGACGGTCTGCCCGGCGATCCGCCCGAAGCCGATCTCATAGGCGAGGCGGGGGCCGCGGTCGGCCTGGCGCAAAGGGCGCTGCGCGAAGATCACGAGCTTTTCCGCGCCCGAGACCGCGAGCCCGAGATCGAGGCCCAGCGTGGTGCGCGGGGCAAGCCCGTACTCAAGGTAGAGCGAGGTATAGCGCGCGGTGGGCTCATAGCTTTGCCAGGTGGTGGTGTCCTGCGGCCACGACAGGCGCTGTGTGAGGCTCGCGAAGCCGGTGCCGGGCTCGCGCTGCCAGGCGCCCGCGAACAGCGGCCCGGCGGTGCAGATCAGGAACAGGCAGGCGGCGATGCGCCCGGTATGCGTCATGGCCGTCTCCGGCCCCCCGCATAAAGGCTTGGGTCATCTTGGTTAACAGTGGTTTAACTCTGCGGTGCCGGGTGGATTTTCCATCGGGCGCGGTGCAGGCTCTGCCGAACCACAGGGGGCCAGAGGGGGAACGACCATGGCAGGATCCGTCATCACGGTAGCGCAGCAGAAGGGCGGCAGCGGCAAGACCACCGTTGCGGCCAACCTCGCGGTCGGCTTCCGGCGACGGGGGCTGAGCGTGGCGGTGGTGGACCTGGACCCGCAGGGCAGCCTCGGGCACTGGTTCATGACGCGGGCCGAGACGCTGCCGGATCTTGTCGAGGGGATGGATTTCGCCACCTCCTCGGCCTGGGGGATTTCCTACGAGTGCCGCAAGCTTTCGGGCGCCAACGACGTGGTCATCATCGACACGCCGCCCAAGGCCGACAGCGACCTGCGCCCTGCGCTGCGGGTGGCGGATCTTGTGATCGTGCCGGTCTCGGTCAGCCACGTGGATCTTTGGGCCACCGAAAGCGTGCTGGATCTGGCGCAGCGCGAGGGACGCGAGGCGCTGGTGGTGATGAACCGCACGCGGCAGGGCACGCGGCTTGGCGCCGACGTGGCCAAGAAGGCCGAGCAGCTCGATGCGCGCATCGCGAAATCGGGCTTCGCCAACCGCGTGGCCTATGCCGAAGCCGCCGGGCAGGGGCGTGGGGTGCTCGAAATGCCGAAAGGTCCGGCGCACAAGGAGGTGACGGATCTGACTTCGGAGGTGGCGGAGATCCTGTCGCTGGGCTAAGCGGGCGAGGCTAGGAGGACCGCCATGCCGACCGATATTGCCGCGCTTTCCGATCTGATCCGCGCCGACAGCGCCGCCCGGGGCCAGACGATTTCCAAGCTGGGGTATTTCTGCGCGCCCTTCCGGCCCGCCGAGGGGCCGTTTTCCGACAGGGTCGTGAAGGTCTACCGGGGGCTGTCCGATGGCGCGGCGCTCGACCGGCTGAAGCGGTATCACGACGATTACGTCGTCGCGCTGCGCGCGGCCGAGGTGCCGCTGCCCGAGACGGAGTTTCACCTGCTGGAGATCGACGGCGCGCGGGTGCCGGTGATCCTGCAGGAGGCGCTGCCGACCGACAGCCTGATGCGGCCGCTGATGCAGTCCGAACCGCTGGAGCGGACGCTGGAGATGATGCAGTCGGCGGGCGAGGTGATCGCACGCTTCTGGCACTGGGCCGAGGGGCAGGAGACGCGCATCGGCTTTCACCCCTCGATCCGCAACTTCGCAATCGTGGACGGGCGGGCGGTCTTCTTCGACACCTTCCCGCCGCTCATCCACTACGACCGCGAGGAAATGGGCCGGATGCTGCTGCTGTTCTCGGACAGCCGGCTGATGCGCACCGTGGGGCCGCTGCTGCGGCGCAAGGTGACGGGCATCCAGGACGAATGGTATTCGCCGCCCGAGACGCTTGTGGGTCTGGTGGGATCCGCCTGTCGCCTGCGGCCGGATGATGCGCAGGCCTATCTCGACTGGGGGCGCGGCTTCGTGAAGGCGGAGATGCAGCCCTGGGCGGACGAGGCGCTGGCGGGGCTCAAGGCGCCGCCGAAGCTGCCGGGCTACTGGACGGGGTTCCGCAAGCTCATGGGCCTGCAGGGCGAGCCGAACCTGTAGGGGGCGAGGCGCCTGACGGGCTTGTCACCGAGCAGTAATGGCAGGGGCGTGCGCAAGCTGTGTTGGTCCGCGCTGAGGACTTTGACGTCACTGACCCTTTTGCGAATAAGCTAATCGGAGAGCCTTGGGGCGACGAGCCATAAGTAGAGGCAGAGGCCACCAAGAAAGGTGCCGCCCAGTCCAATGTAAAAGATAGCCTGACGATCTACGCCAAGCGCGTCCAAGATCAGCATGGCCCAGGACCAAATCAGGAACGCCACATAGATCGCGATCCCGCCCGTAATGCGTGCTTTGCGGTTTGTCAGGGCGAACGAGACAAAGAAGGCAACGAGAAACGGAAACCAAGTTTGGGCAACGTGACTGAGATAGTATAGCGTCGGCGTCGCCCCGCCTGGAAACGTCATGCCGATGAAGAACCTGAGTAAGGGGTATTCCCATGGCAAAAAGGGGTTGCTCGCTTTCAGAACGCTGAATGCCAGCCAGGTTGCCACACCAGCAAAAAATGCGGCGGAGAACGTCAGTATCCGCCTGACCATCACTTGGATCGCGCGGCGCGGAAGAACGTGTGCACAGAGGTATCCTTAAGGCAACTGTTAAGGCTCACACTCGAGTTTTGGCGAGAACGAGTCCGTTCGTAAAGCGCTCACTCCCGACCTTCATTGCGGATGGCCTGAGCGGCGGTACCGCGGACTAGGCTGCCAGCCGGATCATGGCGCAGAGCCGGGCATGGCAGCCGCGCGCGGTGGCGATCCAGACCGATGATCTTCTTGGTTTATCTCCGCAAATCCGGATGACCTCGACACGAGGGACCTAGCGTCACCAAATCGCCGCCGCGTGGGTGCGCGGTCATCCCGGAGGCATGCTTCCAGCATGACGATGCGCGGCGGGCCTACGGCCCTCGATTCCGCGCAGGGGGCTTCGCTCTCACTCGGTACGATGTGCTCCCCGCAGACACCCGACGACTCGGACCAGTTAGGTTCGCGAACTCCCAAAGACAAAGGGCCATGCCCCGAAAGGCATGGCCCTGAAAAACCGGCGCTGCGGGCAGATCAGACGATCTTGATGCCCGCGGCCTTCGCGTCGGCGACGAAGGTGTCGAGGCCCTTGTCGGTCAGCGGGTGCTTGACCATGGCCTGGATCACGTTCGGCGGCGCGGTGGCCACGTCGGCGCCGATCTTGGCGCAGTCGGACATGTGGTTCACCGAGCGGATCGAGGCGGCGAGGATCTGGGTCTCGAAACCGTAGTTGTCGTAAATCTCGCGGATGTCCTGGATCAGGTCGAGCCCGTCGATGTTCATGTCGTCGAGCCGGCCGATGAAGGGCGAGATGAAGGTCGCACCCGCCTTGGCGGCCAGCAGCGCCTGCGAGGCGCCGAAACAGAGCGTCACGTTGACCATGCGGCCTTCGTCGGAGAGCGTCTTGCAGGCCTTGAGACCGTCCCAGGTCAGCGGCACCTTCACGACGATGTTTTCGGCGATCTCGGCCAGCTTGCGGCCCTCGGCGATCATCGCGTCGGCGTCGAGCGCCACGACCTCGGCCGAGACGGGACCATCGACGAGATCGCATATCTCCTTGGTCACTTCGAGGATGTTGCGCCCCGATTTCTTGATGAGCGACGGGTTGGTGGTCACACCGTCGACCATGCCGAGCTCGTGGAGCTCCTTGATCGCGGCGACGTCGGCGGTATCTACGAAGAATTTCATGGGGCTGCCTCCCTTGATGGCTTGGCCTTCTCTCCCGGGCGATTTACCCCTTTTTCATGCCACGCAAAACCCCGGAACATCCCAGCCCCCCGCAAGACGTCTTCGACACGGGGGAGCCGGTCGCCGTCATGACCACCCAGCCGCTCGACCGGGCGCTGGATTACCGCGCGCCCGAGGGCGGCTGCCCCCTTGGCGCCTTCGTCGAGGTGCCGCTGGGGCCGCGCAAGGTGCTGGGCGTGGTCTGGGGGCCGGGGCAGGGCGATGTGCCGCTGGCCAAGCTGCGCCCGGTGAACCGGGTGCTGGACGCGGTGCCCATGCGCGACGAGCTGCGCAGCTTTCTTGAACGCGCCGCCGACTACACGCTGACGCTGCTGCCGGCCATGCTGCGGCTTGCGACGCGGGCACCGGGGCTGGGCGAGCCGGTGTCCATGCGCAAGATCTACCGCCGCGGCGAGGGTGAGCCGGATCGCATGACCGACGCCCGGCGCCGGGTGCTCGACGTGCTGGAGGAGATGGGCGGGCTGGCTCTGACGCTGGGCGAGGTGGCCTCCTCTGCCGGGGTCACGAACCAGGTGGTGAAGGGGCTGGTGAAGAGCGGCGCCGTGCGCGAGGAGGAAAGCCCCCGCGACACGCCCTTCCCGCATCTCGACCCCACGCTGCCGGGCAAGGAACTGACCGGCGACCAGGCCAAGGCGTCCGAGGCGCTGCGCGCGGCGCAGGCCGAGGGGCGCTATCGCACCGTTCTGCTGAAGGGGGTGACCGGGTCGGGCAAGACCGAGGTCTACCTCGAGGCCGTGGCGCAGGCGCTGAGGCAGGGGCGGCAGGCGCTGGTGCTGCTGCCCGAGATCGCGCTGTCGTCAGAGTTCCTGACGCGGGTGGAGAAACGCTTTGGCGCGCGGCCTGCGGAATGGCATTCGGGCGTCACCACGACCGAGCGGCGCCGGGTCTGGCAGATGGTGGCGCAGGGGCGCGCGCAGATGGTGGTGGGCGCGCGGTCCGCGCTGTTCCTGCCATTCCAGCATCTGGGGCTGGTGGTCGTGGATGAAGAGCACGACAATTCCTACAAGCAGGAGGACGGGGTCCTCTACAACGCGCGGGACATGGCGGTGCTGCGCGGGGCCATCGCGGGCGCGCAGGTGGTGCTGGCCTCGGCGACCCCCTCGCTCGAGACCTGGGCCAATGCCGAGGCGGGCAAGTACGACCGGCTGACGCTGACCGCGCGCTTCGGCCCGGCGGTGCTGCCCGAGATGCGCACGCATGACATGCGTGGCGAAGATCTGCCGTCGAACCGCTGGATCTCGGGTGAGCTGGCAGGATCGGTGCGCGAACGGATCGGAAGGGGGGAGCAGGCGCTGCTGTTCCTGAACCGGCGCGGCTATGCGCCGGTCACGATCTGCCGGGCCTGCGGGCACCAGGTGGGCTGCCCCCATTGCGATGCGCGGCTGGTGGAGCACCGCTTCCTGAAGCGGCTGGTCTGCCACCAGTGCGGGGAAAGCCAGCCCATGCCCGAGGCCTGCCCGAGCTGCGGTGTCGAGGATAAGCTGGCCGCTGTGGGGCCGGGCGTGGAGCGGCTGGCCGAAGAGGCGCAGGAGCTTTTCCCCGAGGCGCGCATCGCAGTGCTGTCGTCGGATCTGTTCGGCAGCGCGCGGGAGCTCAAGGCGCAGATCGAGGCCATCGCGGCGGGGGGCGCCGACGTCATCATCGGCACGCAGCTTGTGGCCAAGGGGCATAACTTCCCCAAGCTCACGCTGGTGGGCGTGATCGACGCGGACCTGGGCTTGCAGGGATCGGACCTGCGCGCCGCAGAGCGGACCTTTCAACTGATGCGGCAGGTGGCGGGCCGCGCAGGGCGGGCCGAGGCGCCGGGCGTGGCGCTTTTGCAGACCTACCAGCCCGAGCACCCGGTGATCCGGGCGATTCTGCACGGCGACGAAGAGGCCTTCTGGGCGGCCGAGGCCGAGGGGCGCCGTGCCGCCGGCATGCCGCCCTACGGGCGGCTGGCAGGGGTGATCCTGTCAGGCGGAGACGTGGCGCAGGTCTTCGACCTCGGCACGTACCTTGCGCGCAATGACGGCGTGCTGCGGCGGGTCGGCGCGCAGGTCTTTGGCCCCGCGCCCGCGCCCATCGCGCGGGTGCGCGGGCGGCACCGGGTGCGGCTGCTGGTCAAGGCGCCCAAGGGCGTGGCGTTGCAGCCGGCGCTCGCCGAATGGGCGGGGCAGGTGAAGCTGAAGGGGGATCTGCGGCTGGCCATCGACATCGATCCGCAGAGTTTCTTCTGACCCGTTTCCGGGAAGGGCGGGGCGCGCGTGCCGCGCGCGCCCTATGCGCCGGGGGCAGGCCCCCGGACCCCAGCGGGTGGGGCGCTGCCCCTCTGGCCCCTGCGGGGCCATTCACCCCGGGAGTATTTGGGCCAAGAAGAAGCAGGGGCGGAGGGCGCCTGCTCAGCCGTCCTGGAAGAAGTCGTAGATGCGCTCGGCCAGCGCCTCGGAGACGCCGTCGACGGCCTTGAGGTCGGCAAGGTTGGCGCGGCTGACGGCCTTGGCCGAGCCGAAGTGCGCCAGCAGCGCGCGCTTGCGGGTGGCGCCGACGCCGGGGATGTCGTCGAGGGGCGTGGCGCTCATGGACTTGGCGCGCTTGGCGCGGTGGGTGCCGATGGCGAAGCGGTGGGCCTCGTCGCGCAGGCGCTGGACGAAGTAGAGCACCGGATCGTTGTGGCGCAGCGCGAAGGGGCGCTGGCCGGGGCGGTGGAATTCCTCCTTGCCGTGGTCGCGGTCCACGCCCTTGGCGACGCCGATCATGGGGAGATCCTCGACGCCCATGTCCTCCATGATCTCTTCGACGGCGCTGACCTGCCCGGCGCCGCCGTCGATCAGCAGCAGGTCCGGCCACTGGCCCTTCTCGCGGTCGGGGTCTTCCTTCTGGAGGCGCTTGAAGCGGCGGGTGAGGACCTCTTTCATCATGCCGAAGTCGTCGCCCGGGGTGAGCTCGTCGCCGCGGATGTTGAACTTGCGGTACTGGTTCTTTTCCAAGCCCTCGGGGCCGGCGAC
>CAYNKL010000097.1:0-15060 GCA_964397775.1 uncultured Rhodobacterales bacterium
CCGTTCCTGTAGCCCCGGTGGCCGCCGCCCAGGAGGCGGCAGGTGTCGTCCTTGTCCTGGGCGCGGGCGAGGAACTCGGGGATGCGCTCGGGGTCGCCGATTTCCTTGAGCATCTCGAGGCAGGCCTGGTTGGCGCCGCCGTGGGCGGGGCCCCAGAGGCAGGCGATGCCGGCCGCGATGCAGGCGAAGGGGTTCGCGCCCGAGGAGGAGGCAAGACGCACGGTCGAGGTCGAGGCGTTCTGCTCGTGGTCGGCGTGCAGGGTGAAGATGCGGTCCATGGCACGGGCCAGGATCGGGTTCACCACGTATTCCTCGGCCGGGACGGCGAAGCACATGTGCAGGAAGTTCGCCGCGTAGCTGAGATCGTTGCGCGGATAGACGAAGGGCTGACCCACCGAGTACTTGTAGGCCATGGCCGCGATCGTCGGCATCTTGGCGATCAGGCGGTGGCTCGCGATCTCGCGCTGGTGCGGATCGGAGATGTCGGTGCTGTCGTGATAGAAGGCGGCCATCGCGCCTACGGTGCCGACCATCACCGCCATCGGATGCGCATCGCGGCGATAGCCACGGAAGAAGTTGTGCATCTGTTCGTGGATCATGGTGTGGCGGGTGATGGTGTTCTCGAATTCCTCGAGTTCGCCCGCCTTGGGCAGTTCGCCGTAGAGCAGCAGGTAGCAGACCTCGAGATAGTGCGATTTCGAGGCAAGCTGGTCGATCGGGTAGCCGCGGTGCAGAAGTTCGCCCTTGTCACCGTCGATGAAGGTGATGGTGCTGTCGCAGGACGCGGTGGAGGTGTAGCCCGGATCGTAGGTGAAAACGCCCGCCTGGCTGTAGAGCTTGCGGATGTCGAGAACGTCCGGCCCGGCAGTGGGGTGGTGGATCGGGAGCTCGACGGTCTTGTCGCCGATGCTGAGGGTTGCGGATTTTGTGCTGTCAGCCATGCTTCGTCGTCCCTTCGTCGGTGGTGGCCGGGCGGGGCCGCCCTGGCCTGTTTATCACATGGCCTGCAGAGGTCCCTCGCGGCGAATGCGCTCAGGATTCTCCCGCGGCCTCGGCCAGGCGGGCGATCGTCTCGTCGCGGCCCAGCACAAGCATCATGTCGAAGACGCTCGGGGTTACGGCCCGCCCGGCAAGGGCGGCGCGCAGCGGCGCGGCAAGCTTGCCAAACTTGGTCCCCTGCGCTTCGGCGAATGCGCCAAGCTGCGCTTCGAGATCATCGCGCGACCAGCTAGCACTTTGCAGGTGCGGCGTCAATTCTGACAGTATACGACGGGATACCGGATCAAGCGCTTTCTGCGCCTTCTCGTCCACATCCAGCGGTCGCTCGGCGAGAATAAAGTGCCCCTTTTCAAGGAGATCCGGCAAGAGCTTTGCCCGGTCCTTGAGGCAGTACATGGCGCGGCCCATTCCGTCGCGTTGCGTCTCGGTGAAAGGAAGCTGGCCCGTCGCGTCGAGGAAATCGTCCAGTTCTTTCAGCAGTGCGGCATCGGCCAGGGCGGCGATGTGCTGGCCGCAGAGATTCTCGAGCTTCTTGAAGTCGAAACGCGCGGGCGATTTGCCGATCCCGTCGAGCCCGAACCAGGCCTGTGCCTGGGCGTCGGTGAAGAATTCGTCGTCGCCATGGCTCCAGCCGAGGCGGGCGAGGTAGTTGCGCATCCCAGCGGCCGGATAACCCATCTTCTGGTATTCATCGACGCCAAGCGCGCCGTGGCGCTTAGAGAGTTTCTTGCCGTCTGGGCCGTGGATCAGAGGGATATGCGCATAGACGGGCAGGTCCCAGCCCATGGCGGTGTAGATCCCCATCTGGCGCGCGGCGTTGTTGAGGTGATCGTCGCCCCGGATCACATGCGTGACGCCCATGTCGTGGTCGTCGACGACCACCGCCAGCATGTAGACCGGCGTGCCGTCCGAGCGCAGCAGCACCATGTCGTCGAGCTGGTCGTTGCCGATGCGCACGTCGCCCTGCACCTGGTCCCGGATGACGGTCTCGCCCTCGAGCGGCGTCTTCAGGCGGATCACATAGGGTGCGTCGGGATGGCTGGAGGGGTCGGCATCGCGCCAGGGGCTCACGAACATCGTGGAGCGCCCCTCCGCGCGGGCCTCTTCGCGGAATGCCTCGATTTCCTCCTGCGTGGAGAAGCATTTGAAGGCGGCGCCTTTCTCCAGAAGTTCGTGCGCGACCTCGGCATGGCGCTCGGCGCCCGCCGCCTGGCTCACGACCTCACCGTCATGCTCGAGCCCGAGCCAGTCCATCCCGTCGAGGATGGCCTGAGTCGCCTCGGGTGTGGAGCGGGCGCGGTCCGTGTCTTCGATGCGGAGCAGGAAGCGGCCGCCATTGCCACGCGCGAAGAGCCAGTTGAAGAGCGCGGTCCGTGCCCCGCCGATGTGCAGGAACCCGGTGGGCGATGGGGCGAAACGGGTCACGATCTGGCCGGACATGTGGGCTTAACCTTTTGCTAACCGTGGAGGGCTGAAACTTGGCGCCTGATTAACGGGGCCAAGGGGCGATCACAAGCATGGGGCGGGCGCTGCTCTGGATGGAGACGGCGCTGCATGGGCAGCGCGGGGCGCTGTTCCCCTGGGCGCCTGTCTGCATGGCCTGCGGCATCGGCGTGTTCTTCGCCATGCCGGTGGAGCCGCCAGTCTGGCAGCTCTGGGGCGCTGCGGCATTGGGTGGTCTCGGGCTTGCCCTGGCGCGTTGGGCCGGATTCGGCGTGGCGGTGCTGCTGATGGCGTTGGGGCTGATGGTGTTCGGCTTTGCGCTCGCAGGCGCACGGACCCATCGGCTCGCGGCGCCGGTGCTCGACTTCCGCTACTACGGGCCCATCGAGGGGCGCGTCATCGGAATGGACCGTTCCGCCTCGGACGCCGTGCGGCTGACCCTCGACCGCGTGGTCTTGGAGCGGATGGACCCGCAGGAGACGCCCGCGCGAGTGCGTGTCTCGTTGCACGGCGGGGCGGGGGCGGAGATCCGGCCGGGCATGACGGCGCTTCTGACAGGGCATCTTTCGCCGCCTTCCGGCGCGGTGGAGCCGGGCGGTTTCGACTTCCGGCGCCATGCCTGGTTCCTGCAGCTGGGGGCCGTGGGCTATACGCGCGTGCCGGTGATGGCGCTGGCGCCGCCCGGCGAGGGGCTGCGCGTCTTCGCCGCGCGCATGTGGCTGAGCGAGCGGGTGCGGGACCTTCTGCCGGGTGAGCGCGGCGCCTTTGCGGCCGCTATCATGAGCGGCGATCGGTCCGCCATGTCGCAGCAGACGCTCGCGGACCTCCGCAACACCAACCTCGCGCACCTGCTGGCGATCTCGGGGCTGCACATGGGGCTTCTGGCCGGCGTGGTCTTCACGGCGTTGCGTCTTGGATTGCTGCTGGTGCCACGCCTCCGGCATTCCTGGCCGGTGAAGAAGCTGGCCGCCGGCGGCGCGCTTCTGGCGGCGGCGGGATACCTTGCGCTCTCCGGCGGCAATGTCGCGACAGAGCGGGCCTTTGTCATGGCAGCGGTTGCGCTGGTGGCGGTGATGTTGGACCGGCGGGCGCTGAGCCTGCGGTCCGTGGCGCTCGCGGCCCTGGTGATCCTGTCGCTGCAGCCCGAGGCGCTGACCGGCCCGGGGTTCCAGATGTCTTTCGCGGCGACCACGGCGCTGGTGGCGGTCTACGAGCGGATCAGCCTGTGGCGCCGTGGCCGGGACCTTCCGCGCTGGCTCATGCCCGTGGCCGGCGTGGTGATCTCGTCTTCGGTCGCGGGGCTTGCGACGGCGCCGGTGGGCATGGCGCATTTCAACACGGCCGCCAGCTATGGCCTGATTGCGAACCTCGTGGCGGTGCCGGTCATGGGGCTGGTGGTGATGCCGCTGGGCGTGGTCGCGGCCCTGCTGATGCCCCTTGGGCTGGATTGGCTGCCGCTCGCGGGCATGGGGCTGGGCCTCGGCTGGATCCTCGCGGTGGCCGAGACGGTGGCCGGCTGGCCGGGGGCGGTGCGGCCCGTGGTGGCGCCGGGGCCCTGGGTGCTGCCGCTGATGGCGCTGGGTGGGTTGCTGCTTTGCCTCTGGCGGGGGAGAGGGCGGCTGGCAGGGCTGGCGCCCATGGCGCTGGCGCTTTGGCTATGGTCCGGGGCGGAGCGGCCCGCGCTTCTGATTGCCGACAGCGGCGCGCTGGTCGGCGTGATGACACCCGAGGGGCGGGGCCTGTCGCGTGACAGCGGGGCAGGGTTCGTGGCCGAGGTCTGGCTGGAGAACGACGGCGCCGGGCGCGATCAGGTGGCGGCGGCGACGCTTTGGCCGGGACCCCGCGAGGGGCGGCTGGCGCAGGTCAAGCTGGCGGGGGCCGAGATCTTTCACGCCCAGGGCAAGCGCGCGCAGGAGGGCCTGATTTGCGGCGGGGGCGGGATCGTGGTCGCCTCCGAGCCCTACGTGGGCGGCGGTGACTGCCGCGTCTTCGATCCCGAACGGCTGCGCGCCACCGGGGCGGTGGCGGCCTGGGTCATGGCAGAGGGACTGCGCTGGCGGCAGGCGAACCCGCCGGGCCATTGGCGTCTCTGGTGGGGCGGGACGCGGCCTCAGTAGGTGCGGATGAGCCCCACGAGCCGGCCCTGGACCGCGACGCTGCCCTTGGGCAGAACGCGTGTCTCGTAGGCGGGGTTGGCTGCCTCGAGCATGACCATGTCGCCCTTGCGGCGGAACCGCTTGAGCGTGGCCTCATAGCCTTCGACCTGGGCCACGACAATGTCGCCATCGTCGGCGGTGGCGGTTTCGCGGATCACCACGACGTCGCCGTCGTTGATGCCGGCCTCGATCATGGAGTCGCCCTTGACCTCGAGCGCGTAGTGGCGGGCGTTGCCCGAAATCATGCCACCGGGGACACCGATTTGAGGCGGGATATCGTTGATCGCCTCGATCGGGGCGCCGGCCGCGATGCGGCCCATGAGCGGAAGCTCGGAGACGCTTGGCGGGACGTTGCGGGCGGTGGCCGGACGTTCATCCGGCATGTCGCCGTCGATCACGCGCGCCTCGAAGCCGGCGGATTTGTTGGCAAGGCTTTCGGGAAGCTTCACGATCTCGATCGCGCGGGCGCGATGGGCGAGACGGCGGATGAATCCCCGTTCCTCGAGCGCGGTGATGAGCCGGTGAATGCCCGACTTGGAGCGCAGGTCGAGTGCCTCCTTCATCTCGTCGAAGCTGGGCGGAACCCCGTCGCGCGACATGCGGCGATTGATGAAATCGAGTAGGTCGAGCTGTTTTTTCGTCAGCATGCGCGGCTCCCTCAGGTTCGCTTTGTTCTACGCATGTTCTTGTTTTGTGTCAACCGGGTCACGGTCGATAAGCGCTTTTCGCATTTCATGAATTCATGAAATGTGTAGCGTGACAGCGAAGTTTGCAGTGAATTACACCGTAAATTGCAGCAACGCATTTTCCCTTTGAAGGGGCTCTCAACGGGGGATCAACGGCGACCTTCGTCGTTGGCTTTTCAGCCGCCTCACCCGATCCCGTAGACGCCCGACATGAAGTCGAGCACGCGCCGCAGGTCGTCGGCGTTGGCGGCATCGTGGATGTCGTAGTCCCAGACCAGCAGGTCGGCGATCTGGCCATTCCAGTAGCTGCCACCGCCGTCGCTGATCGCGCCCAGGACCGTGGGTCCGGTCACGTTCGGATCCGCGCCGGTGGCGGTGGCAACCGCGCCGCCATTGACCGAGATAGAGATCCCACCGCTGCCGTCGTAGGAAGCGATCAGGCAGAACCAGTCCTCCTCGGTAACGCCCGTCGCGACGGCGGTCCCGCCATTCATCCGCGCGCGCAGGCTCCCTGCTGCGCCGGAGCGGCCAATCCAGAACGTCGCCCCCGATCCTGCGCCCAGCAGCATCTTGTTGCCCACGGGTTCGTTGGGGTCCATCCGGGCGACGATCGCCACCGACCAGGCCTCGGTCCAGAGCGGCTGGCCCGGCAACCGGTAATGAACGTCATTGGCTGCATCGAAATCGCAAGCCGAGAAGGCGCCCAACACCGCGTCCACGAGGACACCATTCGCCCCCGCCGAAGGGCTCGTCGTGAGCGAGCTGCCCCCCATGAGATCCTGCCAGGCGGTCACATCGGTGCCGCTCAGGGTGAGGCTGTTAGCATCCGCCTGCCACCAGTTGGACAGGTTCGCATTGTCCTTCACCGCGTCGTCAAGATGCGTCCCGATGGGAAGCGAGGTGTCGGTGAAGGGCGTGTTGATGATGAAGCCGGTCATGATGATCTCCTGGGGATTACGAAACAGCGACCGCGGCGCGGCAGAGGTAGAAGCGGAGTTCGGGGGTCGTCCATTTGTGGAAGCCGCGGCGGTACCAGTAGGACTGTCGGCCGGGCACGTAGATCGAGGCCATGCCGCCGGGGTGTCCAGGGTCCGAGGTGTTGTTCTGCCCCGCGATGTAGACGGTCGGGTTCGCCCCCGTCGGCACCGCGTCGAGCGTCAGCTCGATCGAGCGCGGGTTGATCTGCACGGTTTGGATCGCGGCCGAACTCGTTTCGTCGTCGTAGAACAGGCCGTAGTCATCCAGCATCGGCATCCAGTCGTCATCGGCCACCAGGTAGCCGTCCGGCCCGTCGATGGTCAGCGTGATGACGTTGCTGTCGATGGTCGCCACCGAGACGTGAAGCGGCACGAAGTCCTGGCCGGCCCGCACTAGGTCGTAGACATGGGCGAACAGCTCGGCCGTCATCAGCTTGCCAGCCATGTGGATGCCGTTGTCGACGGTCTTCTCGTGGTAGACCGGCCCGATGCAGACCACGTCCGGATCCGACAGGCCGACCCGGAGCGTCTCGGTCGCGCTCTCCTTCAGCGTCTTGCGGTCGGCGGGGGCCTCCGTGATCCCGCTGTTGGGCTGGTAGGCAAGGACCTTGGGGCGCACCCCGGCGGCCACATTGCCGTCGAGCGCCGCGCCATAGCCGCAGACCTCATCGGCGAATTGGCTCAGCATTGTGCCGTAGTCGGCGAAGCCGGTGCTGTCACTGTTCTCATGCCCGATCAAGCAGTGGGCGTACATGATCGAGGCACGGCCGTAGGTGTCGGCCAGGACGTCGGCGGTTTCCGAGATCATGCCGGCGATGTTGTCGCCCTTCACGGTGCCGGCCATGAACTCGGTCAGGGCTCGGCCTCCTTCCACCGAGGCCATCTGGACGTAGGCACGCTGCGGGCGCACCTCGCGCTGGTCGGTGGCGATGCAGGAGAAGGTGATCGCGTCCGGCGTGAACTGGTTGATGCCGGCGATCTCGCTCTCCTGTCCGGCGCGCACGAAGCCTGTAATGTCGCCCGCCTGCCATGGGTCCGCGGACCCATCCCCGTCGCCAAAGGCCCGGCCACTGGCGTCCCGGAGCGCGCGGTGATCGCGGATCCCGCGGAGGATGAAGTTGTAGTTATCGCCGTCGCCGCCATCGATGGCGTTGCTTTGCGCGCTCATGGAAATGATCTCGACGCGCAGATCTGTCCTGACCCAGACCAAGCCATTTCCGCTTCGTGGCCATTCCACCTCCACCGGCCCGAACTCGCTCGGGATCGTGGTCAGAACAGTGCTGGCATCCAGCGGCTGCCGGTTCCAGCCGGGGATCTCGCTGAGGTCCTCGCCGCTCTGCAGCCCGTCCCGCACGGCCTGGATAAAGTCCCCGCTCAGCGCCCGCGCACTCAGCGCGCCGGAGGCGTCGACATGGAGCGCCACCCGCCCGTCCTTGTCCGCGATCAGTGGCGTGCCAAGGGGGCCGCCGCGGGGCCGCGTCGCCTCTGCCTTGAGCGGCAGGCCGTCCTTGGTCAGGGCCGCGCTCGTCTCGGCCGACAACTTGCCGATATGGATCGCACCGTCCGGCATGACGTGGATCGGGCTCTTGCCCTCACCATCGCTGACCAGCGGATAGCCGAGAGGGCCGCCGCGGTCGCGAAAGGTCGTCGGATTGAGCCGATAGCCCCCGAAAGCTGCCTTGCCGTCAGCGAGCACACCGACCACACGGCCAACGCCATCCACGAGGGCGAAGGCGTACCCCTTGATGCCGGTGCGGTTGAGCTGTGCACCACGCAATCCCGCGACCTTGGCGACGGCGATGTCGACTTCATCAGAGAGGGCCGTGACGTCGATCGCATCGGCCAGCGACAGCAGGGCGAGCTTGGAGCGTTCGCCTGGCGTCATGAGCAGCTGGGCGGCGCCCTCGGTCAGGTCATCGCTGTCACCGGTCGAGGCGACGTCCGCGAGGCCGTCGATCTGGGCCTGCACTGCGGAAACATCGGGGCCCAGCGTCCATTCGACAGGGTCGGTGCCGAGCGTCGTGATCTCGGAATAGCAGATCAGGATACGGCCACCGTTGGTCGCACCCGCGGCGACGACCACGGCCTTGCCGCGGAACTCGCCTGCTGCATCGAAGTCCGAAGCCCGGGTGTGAGCGCCGCCGGAAGCATAGACATAGACGCCGTTCTCGGCGGGATCGGTCTGGTACTGCGCGACGTAGCGATCCCCATCGCTCAAGGTCAGGCCATCCACGGTGTAGGCGCCCGTCAGAGCGAGGTTGCCATCCGAGGCCGTGCTGGACGCCGCCACGTCGCCGCCTTCGGTGACGCGGTAGCCAGAGACCGAGGTCGCCTCAACGGTCTCCAGGCGATCCGTGATGTCTTGGAGCGAGGACAGCGGGGCTTTTTGAGACAGGGCCTCTGCGACGGGGCCGCTGCTGGCCAGAATGGTGGCGAGCGCCGTTGTTGCGAGGTTGCCCAGCTTGCCGCCATCGAGGGCCATGAGATGGGTCGCGGTCGATAGGGTGTCGAGGTTGTCCGCGTAGACTGTGCCGTCGGTATCGTCGGGCATGATGCTCTCCTCAGATGACTGTGCCCGTCACGGGGCCGGTGGGCGCGCTGGCGACACCGTCCTCGTTGATCGATGCGATGTAGTAATCCTGGGCGCCCTGGGGCGCGCAGGCGGCGGTTGCCGGGTAAAGGGTGACCCCGGAGATCGAGGCGTCGCAGTCGGCGCTTGCGAGGATCTCGATCCGGTCGTTGCCAGCGGCGGCCGTGAGGGCGAACAGATGCTCGCCGTCGGCCGTAATCGGTGCGTCGGCGACCGGAGTGCCACCTGCGAGGTGCAGGGTGATCGAGCCGGCCGTGCGGCCGGTGATCTCGATCCGCCCGCGGTAAAGGGTGCCATCGGTGAGGGGCAGGGAAGTGGACAGGGTGCTCGCAACGCCGGGCGCGTGGGTCGCCTCGTCGTTGTTCACAGTCCAGCCGCCATCGCCGGTCCAGGTCCGGCCGGCCGCCAGATCAGCGCGTGTCGTGTCCCCGTCGACGAGGACCATGGTGGCCCCGAGCGTCGCGCTGCGCGGTGCGCCCAGGGCATCGTCTGCCGGCACGAGGGCCACGCCTTCGTCGGTCCGGAAGAGCTGGATCTCGGTGGTTGCCGGATCGGTGAGAGTGACCGAGATCGTCGCGTGGCCAAGCCCCCCTTCGACCGAGATGGCGTCCGAGGGGACGGGGGCTGGCACGTCGGCCGCATCGCCGCCAACCGTGAAGGTCTCCAGGGCAGAGAGCGGGCCGTCATTGCCCGCGATGCTGGTGGCATAGGCCTGCAGCTCGATCACGGTCCCGGTGGCGTAGGTTAGTTCGGGCGCGCCGCCATTGCCGATGATCGCCACATCCGTCCAGGTAGCAGCGCCTTCAACACGGTGTTGAAGGGTGATGCGCTCGACGGTCACCGGATCGGAGGCGGGCATCTCGACGGGCACGATGACGACGGAACTGGCCGAACCGTCATAGTCGAGGCTCGGCAGCTCCGTGGTGATCTCGCCGATGACCGGTGCCGCCGGCGTGCCGGAGACCGCAACCTCGTCGCCGTGTCCGGTGGTCCAGTCCTCGGGCGTGTAGGCCTCGGTCAGGGCATCGAGGTCGGGCAGGAAATTGGTGCAGACGAGGCGATGGGTGGGGAACTCGGCCTTCTCGATCGACTGCACGAGGCAGTCCTCGTAGTGCAGGCCCATCTCGCCGAAGAGCACGTGGTCGCCCTCCTGCGGGGCGGTTTCGCCGTCGTCAAGCCTCAGGATTTGCTGCGATCCGGGCTCGGTCGCGACCGGACGGTCGTGGGTGATGCCGATCGGGTCGTCCTCGTCGTAGGTGATCCATCGCAACCCGTAGCTCTTGCCCGCCTCCATTCGCACCGGGGCTTCGAGGACCACGAAGCCCTCTGCGGCACTTGTCACCAGCGAGCTGGCCTGAGCTCGGCGGAGCCGGTTGTGGGCAAGGCTGATGCGATCGCCCCAATCCACGCCGCGGAAGAGACCGTCCACCATGACGGTGAAGCGGTCGACGCGGCCCTCGGCGATCAGCATGTCGCGATAGAACTCCCGGTCGATCTCGGCCGGGTCGGTCTTGCCCGGGCGGCGCACCTGCTCGATCCTGTCGATCGGGCCTTCATGTCCGATCCACGGCAGGATGCGCGAGGTCGGGGCCCAGCCGGCCGTCTCGTCCCGGAAGGGCGCGCGGATCGCCTGCGGCGGCCGGAAGTAGTCCCGCTGCCAGGTGAAGCCGTAGCTGTTGCGGGGCCCAAGCGTCCGCCGGGTGAGCTTGTCGGACCGATCCATCACCACGCCGTAAATCCCGCCGCCGTCGCGTGGGCTTGCCCGCCCGGCCGAGGCGATCTCGGTGAGCGCGTCCTGGAAGCGGCCACTGTAGTGGACGCGGTCGTAGTGCAGGCCCTTCGCCTCGCAGTGCTCGTGGAAGTCGGCGACCTCTTCCCAGTCGACGCCGGCATTCCCCACGGCATAGTAGTTCGCCGGCGACTGGACCGCCGCGATATAGGAGGAGGCGGGATTTCGGCTCGGGGCGTTGGTCCAGGTGGTGCCGTCCCAGACCGGCGCGTATCGGGTGACCACGGCATTCACCTCGTCGAGGACGCCATTGGTCAGGGCGCCGGCCTTGGCCCGGATCGACATCATGGCAAGCGGGAGATCGGTGTTGACCGGCGCGCGGTAGGTGATCGACTGCAGCGCATGCAGGTTCACCAGGTCGCGCTTTTGCGGATCGTCGGTCTCGTCGTCGACGCGGGCGAAGCGCACTTCCCAGGTGCCCCGCTCCGGAGCCTGCCAGGGGAGCTGGCGCCAGAAGGCGTTCTGCGTCTTGCCCTGGATCTCGTAGTCGATCACGTGCGTCCAGGTCGCGGCACCCTCGGCGCGTTGCTCTATGCGGATCGTGGTGCTCCGGCTGCGCCGGTTCGCCGAGTCGGTGTAGCGGATCATGCCGGTGGGCATCCGGAAGATCGCGGCGATCTCGTCGGTCCCGGGCAGGGTCTTGAAGACGTGCCACTCGAGGTCGCCGCCTTCCTTGCGGAGATCGATTGCGATGCGTTTCTCGATCGTCTGGACCGGGACCAGCGAGAAGGGCCCATCGCCCGCCTGACCTTCGCGCACCTCGTACTCTACGCCCGGCACATCATCGATCGGGGTTTCGCCGATCTTGAGGTCCGCGATGTCGAGACGCCCGAAGCCGAAGAGCAGAACGCCGCGCTGATACTGATCCTCTCCGCGAACATCGGTGTAGGGCGGGACGATCCAGAAGGGCGCCATGCGGATGCGGCCCCCGGGCCAGGGGATGGGATCGCCGACGCGCACCTGGTTCTGCCAGCCGGCGATCTCGTAGGCCTCCTCGGGCTGATCGATCTGGCGCCCGCTTTCCGGAACCGGTGCCAGGGACTGCGCGAGGCGGGTGCTGAGCACGGTCACGCCGGCGGCAATCGTGAACCCGACGGCGTTGGTGACGAAGGCCGGGATGCCTGCGAAAGCCAGCGTGTTGGCGACGTAGGCGCCGGCGATCCCGCTCACCTGCGAGCCCAGCAGGGCGATCGCGAGGCTCAGGCCGCCGTCGGCCCCAGGCACCACCGCGATGATGACGTTGACACCGGAATGCGGGCGAACGCGGCCCCACCAGTCCCTCGGAACGACCACGTCCTCGCCAGCGTGGTTCAGCACAACCCGGATGTGATCCAGTGCTGCATCGGGCAGGTCCGGAAAGGCGTGGGCGACGATCTCGGCCACCGTGAAGGATGGCGCGAGGTCGAAACGCTTCCGGTAGAGATCCGGCAGCGGCGAGGCGGAGATCGTGACCGGCACCGTCATGCCAGGGCCTCGTGACGGCCGATGGCGACCAGGCGGCGGCGCCAGGGGCTGCGGCGCAGCTCGACGCAGCACGACCCGTCCCGGTCCTCGACGTGCAGCATCTCGCGGGCGTTGCGCGCGATGCCGATGTGAGAGGCGATGCCCTCGACCTCGAAGAGCAGGAGGTCGAAGGGGCGGGGGCTGTCGACGTCGCGCCAGACGTGGCGGCCGCCATCGATCAGCCGGGCGATGGTGTCGCGCTCGGAGGTGTCGACATAGGCGCCATCGTACTCGGGCAGCAGAATGCCCAACTCGTCGCGGTAGATCAGCCAGGGCAGACCCCAGCAGTCGAGCCCCGCAAGCGTCCGCCCGCCGGCAAGCTTGGGGATGCCGATGTAGCGCGCCCAGTCCATCACGTGACCCTCAGGCAGGGGAAACGGACCTCGTCCATGGTGAGCGCGGGGAAGTTCTCCTCGCCCACCTGCGTGCGGCCGAAGCTCAGCGAGAGCGCCCCGTTCTCGCTCTCCGCAACCGTCAGCTCCAGGTTCAGGAACTCTTCTTCCGGTGTGTCGGGCGCGGCGGCCCGCACTGCTGCGAGCGCGCAGGTCGCGGGCGTGGTGATCTTGCGCAGCTCCTCGGTGATCGCGGCGTCGGTGTCGGCCAGCACGAAGCGCGCGGCGGGCGGGGCTTCCTTCCGGTCCTGCGGCAGCTCCACCGCGACTTGGAGAAAGAGGTAGGGCTCGGTCAGGGGATCCGCGCCCCGCCAGCGGCTGCGGGTGCCGTAGATGTCGCGCCCGTTCATCTCGCCGATGAAGTCGGTGTTGTCCGTCGAGAGCCGCAGGGGCTTTTCGAGCGCGGGATGCACGAACTCCATCAGGACGATGCCGACGCCACGGATCGCGCCCTCGACCATCTGGCGGGCCTGGAACGAAATCCGGGTCATCGGGGCATCTTCCAGAGGCTGAAACTCATGGTGAAAGTCACTCCTTGAATGGGGCCTTCAGCGGGTGGTTCATCGCCCCAGCGCCAGACCGAGCTGTCGGAGATCAGGATCTGACGACCCGTGTCGTCGCGCAGCAGCCGGCCGTCCGAGGAGGCGAGCGGCCAGCCGTGGTAGATCGGGTCGGGCATCCTGAAGCTGTAGATGCCGAGACCGAGGTCCTCGGCGTAGAAGCGGTCGAGGATGGCCTTCTGGTTGCGGGTCAGCTTCAGCTGGAACTCCACGCCCCGGCTCGCCCGCGAGTATCGGGGCTCCCAGTCGGGCACGCCGGCATCGTTGCGGCGCGGGATGCGGACGTCGGCCGGTTGGGCGCCGTATCCGGCGCGCGTCGGGCGCGGCAGGGCGGCGGGCCACACGGGATAGCTCATCGCGAGGGCCTCTTGGGGGTCACGCCGTTGCGGCGCTGCACTTCGTAGGCCGCGCCACCGACGAGGGTGAGGGCCTGGGCGACCGTATCGGCCATCACCAGGGTTGACAGCCGCCGGCCGCCGGGCCCCTTGCGGCTGCCCTGGGCCATGGCCGGGGCGCCGCGGCTGGTGTGATCCTCGATCACCAGGGAGGGGGCTTGATCACTGCCCGTGTCGGCCGCGGCGCCGCCCCCGATCATGCCGCCATTCGCGTAGCGCGGCAGGGCGGCGCCGGCGTTGATCGCCTCGAGCAGCGCGCGATGCTCGGCGGCGGCCGTGGCCCGGACGATGAACTCCCCGGGCGAGACCCGGACAAGCTCCTTGTCGTCGCGCGGCCCGCCTTGGCCCGAGACCATGCCGCCTTCGTCGAAGCCTAAGAGACCGGAGATCGTGTTGGTCAGCCAGTTGCCGCCGGCGCCCGTTGCTCCCGCTGCTGCGTTGTTGCCCCCAAGCCCGAAGAGCGAGGGCACGAGGCCCGGGCCGAAGGCGCCGCCGAGGGGGCCGTCGCCGAGGATCGCGGCTTGCAGGATGGCCTGCTCGATCGCATCGCCGACGCGGCCCCATGCGGCCGCCGCGTCGTCACCACCCCGACGCAGGTCGCCGAAGACGTCCATCGAGACCTGACCGACCCAGTCGGCCATCTCGGCGGTGCGCTGCTGCTGCGCCTCGAGCGTCTGTTCCTCGCGGATCAGCTGCTCGATCGCGGCGCGCTGACCGTCGGTGGCCTTCGCGAGCACCTCGCGGTGGCGGATCAGCTCCTGCTGCACCGGGTCCGCCTCGTTGAGGATGTCGATCTCCTCGCGGTAGCGGTCGATCAGTTCCTGGACCGCGTCGCGCTCCTCGCGTTTCGCGCGGGCGGCGCCCGACCCGGAGGAGGACCTCGGCGGGGTGCGGTCGATGCGCGTGCGCGGCGGGCGGCCGGAGAGGTCGCCATAGCCGAGGTTGGCGTAGCCCACGCCGAGATCGCCCTGGTCGGCCGAGGGAAGCCCGTAGCTCAGACCACCTTCGGAGGGTGTCACGTCGCTCAGACCCGCCGCCATGTTCAATGCCGCGTTGAAGCGCTCGGCCTCATCGGCTGAGAAGCCCATGTATTCCGCTAGTAGGCGGGCCTGTCCGCTGAGGCCGGAGAGATCGGCGTGATCGATGAGCCAGTTCAGCCGCTCCTGGTGCTCCATCGCCTGGAGCAGCTCCTCGCGCAGGTCCCCGGCGCCCGGCACACCATCCAGGAGCGCGGCGGCCGCCTCGCGCTCGGCGGCGGCCCGGGCGCGTGCCAGCTCCGAGCTGTCCTCGCCGTGGCGGGCAGCGATCTCCATGAGCGCGTTCTGACGCGTCGTGGTGGCGAGCATCTCCCGGGCGGTCTGGCGGCTCTTCTCCTGGCTCGCAGCGAGTTCTTCGGCAGCGCGCTTCCGCTCTTCCTCGAGAGCGAGGATCTCACGCTCTCGGGCTATCGCTGCCTCGAAATCTGCGAGCTGCTGCTGAGCGAGTTCGAGCTCTTCGCGGGCAAGTTCAACGCGATTGCGAACGTCGGGCGCGCCGCGAAGCGCCCTTGGCAGAGCTTCCTGCTGGCGCC
>CAYNKL010000098.1:0-15028 GCA_964397775.1 uncultured Rhodobacterales bacterium
GCCCGGCCATTGTCTGCGCTGAAGTTCCGGGGGCGACCTGATCTCATATCCGCACCAAACGCTTCGCGACCCCAGGCCGCCGGAACGCTCCGGACGGTCTTAGTCTGTTTCCTGTTTCCGGAAGGTTAAGCCCGCGTTCCGGAGTGGTTTTTTCAAGGGCAACGCTCAGCCTTAGCAAGGCCCTGGTGCAGGGCCTTTCTTGGGCAGAGGGATAGGAATCGGGAGGCGCCTGGTGGGACGGGCGCCAGGAATGGATTCTCCCATTATGCCATCTCGGATGGACCGGCGGCTGGTGCCCGACAGCCGTGGTCCGGTGAGACAGGAAAGGTGAACTTTCACATGGCGCAAAGCTTTCTCGGACAGAAACGTCTTCGTCGGTACTACGGCAAGATCCGCGAAGTGCTCGAGATGCCGAACCTCATCGAGGTTCAGAAGTCGAGCTACGAACTGTTCCTGAACTCGGGGGATCAGGCGACTCCCCTGGACGGCGAAGGCATCAAGGGCGTTTTCCAGTCGGTCTTCCCGATCAAGGACTTCAACGAGACCGCGGTCCTCGAATTCGTGTCCTACGAGCTGGAACGTCCCAAGTACGACGTCGAGGAATGCATGCAGCGCGACATGACCTACAGCGCCCCGCTGAAGGTCACGCTGCGCCTGATCGTGTTCGATGTCGACGAGGACACCGGCGCGAAATCGGTTAAGGACATCAAGGAACAGGACGTGTTCATGGGCGACATGCCGCTCATGACCGGGAACGGCACGTTCATCGTCAACGGCACCGAGCGGGTCATCGTTTCCCAGATGCACCGTTCGCCGGGCGTGTTCTTCGACCACGACAAGGGCAAGACCCACTCCTCGGGCAAGCTGCTGTTCGCCTGCCGGATCATTCCCTACCGCGGCTCCTGGCTCGATTTCGAATTCGACGCCAAGGACATCGTCTTTGCGCGGATCGACCGTCGCCGGAAGCTGCCCGTGACGACCCTGCTCTATGCTCTCGGGCTGGATCAGGAAGCGATCATGGACGCCTACTACGACACGGTGACCTACACGCTGCGCAAGGGCGAGGGCTGGAGCACGCCGTTCTTCCCCGATCGCGTCCGCGGCACGCGTCCGACATATGACCTTGTCGATGCCGACAGCGGCGAAGTGATCGCCGAGGCCGGCAAGAAGATCACGCCGCGCGCGGTCAAGAAGCTCAAGGATGAGGGTTCGGTCGAGAACCTGCTCGTTCCCTTCGAGCAGATCGTCGGCAAGTTCGTCTCGGAAGACATCATCAACGAGGAAAACGGCGCGATCTACGTCGAGGCCGGTGACGAGCTGACCTGGACTGTCGACAAGGATGGTCAAGTGACCGGCGGCACGCTCAAGGAGCTGGTCGACGCGGGCATCACCGAGATTCCGGTTCTCGACATCGATAACGTCACCGTGGGTCCGTACATGCGGAACACCATGGCGCAGGACAAGAACATGAACCGCGAGACCGCGCTCATGGACATCTACCGCGTCATGCGCCCGGGCGAGCCGCCCACGGTCGAGGCCGCATCGGCCCTCTTCGACACGCTCTTCTCGGACAGCGAGCGCTACGACCTGTCCGCTGTGGGCCGTGTGAAGATGAACATGCGCCTGAACCTCGACAAGCCCGACACCCAGCGCACGCTGGATCGCGAGGACATCGTGTCCTGCATCAAGGCGCTTGTCGAGCTGCGTGACGGTCGCGGCGAGATCGACGACATCGACCACCTCGGCAACCGCCGTGTGCGTTCGGTCGGCGAGCTCATGGAAAACCAGTACCGCGTCGGCCTGCTCCGCATGGAGCGCGCCATCAAGGAGCGCATGTCCTCGGTCGAGATCGACACGGTCATGCCGCAGGATCTGATCAACGCGAAACCGGCTGCTGCCGCCGTGCGCGAGTTCTTCGGCTCCTCGCAGCTGTCGCAGTTCATGGACCAGACCAACCCGCTGTCCGAGGTCACGCACAAGCGTCGTCTCTCGGCGCTTGGCCCCGGCGGTCTGACCCGCGAGCGTGCCGGCTTTGAGGTGCGCGACGTTCACCCGACCCACTACGGCCGGATGTGCCCGATCGAGACGCCGGAAGGCCCGAACATCGGTCTCATCAACTCGCTGGCGACCTATGCCCGCGTGAACAAGTACGGCTTCATCGAGACGCCCTACCGCGTCGTGAAGGACGCCAAGGTCACGGACGAAGTGCACTACATGTCCGCGACCGAGGAAATGCGCCATACGGTTGCGCAGGCGAACGCCTCGCTCGACGTCGAGGGCAAGTTCACCAACGAGATGGTCAACACCCGTCAGTCGGGTGACTACACGCTGGCCCCGGCCGAAAGCGTGGACCTGATCGACGTGTCGCCGAAGCAGCTGGTGTCGGTGGGTGCCTCGCTCATCCCGTTCCTCGAGAACGACGACGCCAACCGCGCGCTGATGGGCGCCAACATGCAGCGTCAGGCCGTGCCGACGCTGCGTTCGGAAGCGCCGCTGGTCGGCACCGGGATCGAGGGCGTTGTCGCCCGCGACTCCGGCGCATCGATCATGGCCCGCCGTGCCGGCATCATCGACCAGGTGGACGCACAGCGTATCGTGGTCCGCGCGACCGAAGACATGGAGCCGGGCGATCCGGGCGTGGACATCTACCGTCTGCGCAAGTTCCAGCGGTCGAACCAGAACACCTGCATCAACCAGCGTCCGCTGGTGAAGGTGGGTGACACGGTCGGCAAGAATGAGGTCATCGCGGACGGCCCGTCTACGGACATGGGTGAACTGGCGCTCGGCAAGAACGTCATCGTCGCCTTCATGCCCTGGAACGGCTACAACTACGAGGACTCGATCCTGATCTCCGAGCGGATCTCCAAGGATGACGTGTTCACCTCCGTCCACATCGAGGAATTCGAAGTGGCGGCGCGCGACACCAAGCTTGGGCCCGAGGAAATCACGCGGGACATCCCGAACGTCGGTGAAGAAGCGCTGCGCAACCTCGACGAGGCGGGCATCGTCTACATCGGTGCCGACGTGGAGCCGGGCGACATTCTCGTGGGCAAGATCACGCCCAAGGGCGAAAGCCCGATGACGCCGGAAGAAAAGCTCCTGCGCGCCATCTTCGGCGAGAAGGCCTCGGACGTACGCGACACCTCGCTGCGGGTGAAGCCGGGCGACTACGGCACCGTCGTGGAAGTTCGCGTCTTCAACCGTCACGGCGTCGAAAAGGACGAACGTGCGCTGCAGATCGAGCGTGAAGAGGTCGAGCGCCTTGCCCGTGACCGGGACGACGAGCTCGCCATCCTCGACCGCAACATCTACGCGCGTCTGCGCACCATGATCCTCGGCAAGACCGCGGTGAAGGGCCCGCGCGGCGTGAAGGCCAACTCGGAAATCAACGAGGAACTGCTGGACAGCCTGACCCGCGGTCAGTGGTGGCAGCTTGCCCTCGGCGAGGAAGAGGACGCCAAGCACGTCGAGGCCCTGCACGAGCAGTACGAGGCGCAGAAGCGCGCGCTCGATGCCCGTTTCGAGGACAAGGTCGAGAAGGTCCGCCGCGGCGACGACCTGCCGCCGGGCGTGATGAAGATGGTCAAGGTCTTCATCGCGGTGAAGCGCAAGCTTCAGCCGGGCGACAAGATGGCCGGCCGTCACGGCAACAAGGGTGTGGTGTCGCGCGTGGTCCCCATGGAGGACATGCCGTTCCTCGAGGACGGTACCCCCGTGGACCTCTGCCTCAACCCGCTCGGCGTGCCGTCGCGGATGAACGTCGGTCAGATCCTGGAGACCCACATGGGCTGGGCGTCGCGTGCGCTTGGCATCAAGGTGGACGACGCGCTTCAGGACTATCGCCGGACCGGTGACCTGACCCCCGTTCGCGAGGCCCTGCGCATCGCCTACGGTGACGAGGTCTACGAGGAAGGCTTCGCCGACATGGACGAAGGCCATCTGATCGAAGCGGCGGGCAACATGACCCGCGGCGTTCCGATCGCCACGCCCGTCTTCGACGGTGCGAAGGAAGGCGACGTGAACGATGCGCTGGCGCGTGCCGGCTTCGACACCTCGGGTCAGTCGATCCTGTTCGACGGGCGCACGGGTGAGCAGTTCAGCCGCAAGGTGACGGTGGGTGTGAAATACCTGCTCAAGCTGCACCACCTGGTGGACGACAAGATCCACGCACGCTCGACCGGGCCCTACAGCCTCGTCACGCAGCAGCCCCTGGGCGGCAAGGCCCAGTTCGGCGGCCAGCGTTTCGGGGAGATGGAGGTCTGGGCGCTCGAAGCCTACGGCGCGGCCTACACGCTGCAGGAGATGCTCACGGTCAAGTCGGACGACGTGGCCGGGCGGACCAAGGTCTACGAGAGCATCGTCAAGGGCGAAGACAACTTCGAGGCCGGTGTGCCGGAGTCGTTCAACGTGCTCGTCAAGGAGGTCCGGGGTCTGGGCCTCAACATGGAACTCCTGGATGCGGAGGAGGACGAGTGAGGCATTGCGGGGCGCTTTGATAGCGTCCCGGCCGATGTCTCCGGGGTGCGCGCCCGTCGCGCACCTGCCTTCCCCGCACCCTCTGAACTCTGAGGTTTGAGAATGAACCAGGAAATCACGAACAACCCGTTCAACCCCCTGACCCCGCCCAAGGTCTTCGACCAGATCAAGGTGTCGCTCGCGTCGCCGGAACGGATCCTTTCGTGGTCCTATGGCGAGATCAAGACGCCCGAGACCATCAACTACCGTACGTTCAAGCCCGAGCGTGACGGTCTGTTCTGCGCGCGTATCTTCGGTCCGATCAAGGATTACGAATGCCTGTGCGGCAAGTACAAGCGCATGAAGTATCGTGGCGTCGTCTGCGAGAAATGCGGCGTGGAGGTCACCCTCCAGAAGGTGCGCCGTGAGCGCATGGGCCACATCGAGCTGGCCGCGCCCTGCGCCCACATCTGGTTCCTGAAGTCGCTGCCCTCGCGCATCGGCCTCATGCTGGACATGACCCTGCGCGATCTCGAGCGGGTTCTCTACTTCGAGAACTACGTGGTGATCGAACCGGGCCTGACGGATCTTCAATACGGCCAGCTCATGAGCGAAGAGGACTTCCTCGACGCGCAGGACCAGTACGGCATGGACGCCTTCACCGCCAACATCGGCGCCGAAGCGATCCGTGAAATGCTGGCCAACATCGACCTCGAGGCCGAGGCCGAGCGCCTGCGCGAGGAGCTGAAGGAAGCCACCGGCGAACTGAAGCCCAAGAAGATCATCAAGCGCCTCAAGGTCGTCGAGAACTTCCTCGAGTCCGGCAACCGCCCGGAGTGGATGATCATGACCGTCGTTCCGGTCATCCCGCCGGAACTGCGCCCGCTCGTCCCGCTGGACGGCGGCCGGTTTGCCACGTCCGACCTCAACGACCTGTACCGCCGCGTGATCAACCGGAACAACCGCCTCAAGCGGCTGATCGAACTGCGCGCGCCGGACATCATCGTCCGCAACGAAAAGCGGATGCTGCAGGAAGCCGTGGACGCGCTCTTCGACAACGGCCGTCGCGGTCGCGTCATCACCGGCGCCAACAAGCGTCCGCTGAAGTCGCTGTCCGACATGCTGAAAGGCAAGCAGGGCCGCTTCCGTCAGAACCTTCTCGGCAAGCGCGTCGACTTCTCGGGCCGTTCGGTCATCGTGACCGGCCCGGAGCTCAAGCTGCACCAGTGCGGCCTGCCCAAGAAGATGGCGCTCGAACTCTTCAAGCCCTTCATCTACTCGCGGCTGGAGGCCAAGGGCCTCTCCAGCACCGTGAAGCAGGCTAAGAAGCTGGTCGAGAAAGAGCGTCCGGAAGTCTGGGACATCCTCGACGAGGTCATCCGCGAGCACCCGGTTCTTCTGAACCGTGCGCCGACGCTGCACCGTCTTGGCATCCAGGCGTTCGAACCCACCCTGATCGAAGGTAAGGCGATCCAGCTTCACCCGCTGGTCTGCTCGGCCTTCAACGCGGACTTCGACGGCGACCAGATGGCCGTGCACGTCCCGCTGAGCCTCGAGGCGCAGCTGGAAGCACGCGTCCTGATGATGTCGACGAACAACGTTCTGTCGCCCGCCAACGGCGCGCCCATCATCGTTCCCTCGCAGGACATGATCCTCGGCCTCTACTACATCACGCTCGAGCGTGAGGGCATGAAGGGCGAGGGCATGAGCTTCTCCTCCATCGAGGAGGTCGAGCACGCGCTGAACGCAGGCGAAGTGCACATGCACGCCCGCGTCACCTGCCGCGTGAAGCAGATTGACGAGAACGGCCTCGAAGTGTGGAAGCGCTACGAGACCACGCCGGGCCGCGTGCGCCTCGGCGCGCTGCTGCCGCTCAACGCGAAGGCGCCGTTCGAGCTGGTCAACACGCTGCTGCGTAAGAAGGACGTGCAGAAGGTCATCGACACCGTCTACCGCTACTGCGGCCAGAAAGAGTCGGTCATCTTCTGTGACCAGATCATGTCCATGGGCTTCAAGGAGGCGTTCCGCGCAGGCATCTCCTTCGGCAAGGACGACATGGTCATCCCCGAGTCCAAGTGGCCGATCGTGGAAGAAACCCGCGAGCAGGTGAAGGACTTCGAACAGCAGTACATGGACGGCCTGATCACCCAGGGTGAGAAGTACAACAAGGTCGTCGATGCCTGGTCGAAGTGTAACGACAAGGTCACCGAAGCCATGATGGCGACCATCTCGGCCGAGCGCCGGGACGAGAACGGCGCCGTCGAGGAGCCGAACTCGGTCTACATGATGGCGCACTCCGGTGCCCGTGGCTCGGTCACGCAGATGAAGCAGCTGGGCGGGATGCGCGGCCTGATGGCGAAGCCGAACGGCGACATCATCGAGACGCCGATCATCTCGAACTTCAAGGAAGGTCTGACCGTTCTTGAATACTTCAACTCGACCCACGGCGCCCGTAAGGGTCTGTCGGACACCGCTCTGAAGACGGCGAACTCGGGTTACCTGACCCGTCGTCTGGTGGACGTCGCGCAGGACTGCATCGTGCGCATGCACGACTGCGGCACGGAGCTGGCGATCACCGCGGAAGCGGCCGTCAACGACGGCGAGGTCGTGGCATCGCTCGGCGAGCGTGTTCTGGGCCGTGTCGCGGCCGAGGACATCACCACGCCGACCGGCGACGTGCTTGTCCGCGAAGGCCAGCTGATCGACGAGCGGATGGCCGATGCCATCGAGGATGCCGCGCTTCAGACCGCTCGTATCCGCAGCCCGCTGACCTGCGAGGCCGAAGAGGGCGTCTGCGCCATGTGCTACGGTCGCGACCTGGCGCGCGGCACGATGGTCAACACCGGCGAGGCGGTCGGCATCATTGCCGCGCAGTCCATCGGTGAACCCGGCACGCAGCTGACGATGCGGACCTTCCACATCGGCGGCGTTGCCCAGGGTGGCCAGCAGTCCTTCCTCGAGGCGAGCCAGGAGGGGATCATCGAGTTCGAGAGCCCCAACACCCTGCAGAACGCCGCTGGCGAGACGCTGGTGCTTGGCCGGAACATGAAGCTGCGCATCGTGGACGAGAACGGGGTGGAACGGGCCACGCACAAGCTGGGCTACGGCACCAAGCTCTTCGTTCAGGAAGGCGATACGGTGGCACGGGGCGACAAGCTCTTCGAGTGGGACCCCTACACGCTGCCGATCCTCGCCGAGGCCGACGGTGTGGCTCGTCACGTGGACCTGGTGAACGGCGTTGCCGTGCGCGAGGAGACCGACGAAGCCACCGGCATGACGCAGAAGATCGTGACCGACTGGCGTGCCGCGCCCAAGGGCAACGAGCTCAAGCCCGAGATCATCCTGCAGGATGAGAACGGCGAGCCCGTGCGCAACGCGGCCGGCAACCCGATCACCTATCCGATGTCCGTGGACGCGATCCTTTCGGGCGAGGACGGGCAGAAGGTGCAGGCCGGTGACGTGCTGGCACGGATCCCGCGTGAAGGTGCGAAGACGAAGGACATCACCGGCGGTCTGCCGCGTGTGGCCGAACTCTTCGAGGCGCGCCGTCCGAAGGACCACGCCATCATCGCCGAGATCGACGGCTACGTCCGGTTCGGGAAGGACTACAAGAACAAGCGCCGGATCACGATCGACCCCGCGGACGAAAACCAGGAGCCCAAGGAATACATGATCCCGAAAGGGAAGCACATTCCTGTGGCCGAAGGCGACTACGTCCAGAAGGGCGATTACATCATGGACGGCAACCCGGCCCCGCACGACATTCTGTCGATCATGGGGATCGAGGCTCTGGCCAACTACATGATCGACGAGGTGCAGGACGTCTACCGACTGCAGGGCGTGAAGATCAACGACAAGCACATCGAGGTCATCGTTCGCCAGATGCTGCAGAAGTGGGAGATCACCGACAGCGGCGACACCACGCTGCTCAAGGGCGAGCACGTCGACAAGCTCGAGTTCGATACGGCGAATGCCAAGATCGAGAAGAAGGGCGGCCGTCCCGCACAGGGCGAACCGATCCTTCTCGGGATCACCAAGGCCTCGCTGCAGACCCGGTCCTTCATCTCGGCGGCCTCCTTCCAGGAGACGACCCGCGTTCTCACCGAGGCTTCGGTGCAGGGCAAGGTCGACGAACTCCAGGGCCTCAAGGAGAACGTCATCGTGGGCCGCCTCATTCCGGCGGGCACCGGTGGCGCCACCCAGCGGGTGCGCCGCGTGGCGCAGGATCGCGACACCGTGGTGATCGATGCCAAGCGCGAGGAGGCCGAGGCCGCCGCAGCGCTGGCGGCACCGGAGCCGGCAGCGGCGTCGGGAGACGACGTGGTCGGTGGCGACGAGTTCGACACGCTGATCGTGGATACCCCGGAAAGCCGCGAGTAAATCGCGCTTCCGGAACCGAAGATTGCAAGGCCCGGGCGGGACACCGCCCGGGCCTTTCTTGTCCGGGGCAGGGGCGTCTGATCCTGGCGCGCCAGCGGTCGGCGGGCTGGCAGGTCGGCTGCAGGCGGGCTATGGCGGATTGCGCCGGGTGCAGAGACGAGTGAGGGCCGCATGACAGACCCAGACAGCGGCTTCGCGTGCACCGCTCCTGATGATGGCCTCGATGCTGTCCTTCACCCTCAACGATACCTTCGTGAAGCTGACCGGTGGGGCACTGCCGGTGTCGCAGCTTCTGGCGCTCCGCGGGGTACTTGCGGTGCTGTTCATTGCGGGGCTCGCGCACGGAATGGGCCACCTGCGTGTCCGGCTTCCCAAGGCGGACTGGGGTCTTCTGGCGCTGCGCTCCATCGCCGAGGCAAGCTCGGCCTATCTGATCATCCGGGCCCTTCTGGCCATGCCCTTGGCGAATGTCTCCGCGATCCTGCAGATGCTTCCGCTGACGATCACGCTGGGCGGTTTTCTCTTCCTGCGGGAACAGGTGGGATGGCGCCGCTGGCTGGCAGTCGCCGCCGGATTCGGGGGCATGTTGCTGATCGTCCGGCCGGGCCCCGAGGGCTTCGACATCAATGCCATCCTCGCGCTGGCCGCGGTGGTGGCCGTGACCGTCCGCGATCTTGCGACCCGGCGCATGTCCGGCGCGGTCCCCTCGCTCATGGTGACGCTGGCAGGCGCTGTGACGGTGCTTGCAGTCGCTTCCCTGTTGTCCGTCACGGAGGGCTGGGTCCCCATGACGCCACGGCTCTGGGCCCTCATTCTGGCGGCCACGGGGTGCATCATCTGCGGCTACAGCTTCAGCGTCCTCGTCATGCGCGCCGGCGAGGCGAGCCTGACCGCCCCCTTCCGGTATTCGGGGCTGGTCTTTGCCCTGATCCTCGGCTGGCTCGTCTTCGGCGACTGGCCCGATGGCCTCACGCTGACCGGCGCGGCGGTGGTGGCGCTGTCGGGCGGTTTCACCATGTGGCGGGAAAGGCGGCAGGCGGTCGCGGCGCCCAAGCTTGCAGCGCCGCCCTATCCGGTACCCGAAAAAGGCGTCGAGCGCCCTTGAGCCCGGCGGCCGGCTGGCGCAATCTTCTCCTCCGAAATCCGGTGAATCTTCGCCGCTCGCACCTGAATCCGGGGCAGGGCCGTGTGCTGCCCCGTGGTGCTGTTGACAACCCCTGCGACTCCCCATATACGGCCAGCCAATTCGCCGGGCGGAAAGTCTCCGCTTGCGGGTTTGCAGTACCGAAGCGGTCATGATCCGGGCCACATGCCCCGATCCTCTGGACAGCCACCGCGTCGTCCCGGAACCGGGGACGGATGCGGTTTTTTGCGTCCTGCACGCCCGGCGCTTGAACCGGTGGCCTGCGGACGCGCGGGGCGCCAGCAACCTTGAACCAGATCTGCATGGGGCGCCCCCCCGTGCACCGCAGAGATGAAGAACACGGGGAAGAAACCGGAATGCCCACGATCCAACAGCTGATCCGCAAGCCGCGGCAGCCCAAGCGCAGAACCAGCAAATCCATGCACCTGGAAGGCAACCCGCAGAAGCGCGGCGTTTGCACCCGGGTCTACACCACTACGCCCAAGAAGCCGAACTCGGCCATGCGTAAGGTGGCCAAGGTTCGCCTGACCAACGGCTACGAGGTGATCAGCTACATCCCGGGCGAATCGCACAACCTCCAGGAGCACTCCGTTGTGCTCATCCGCGGCGGTCGTGTGAAAGACCTTCCCGGTGTCCGCTATCACATCCTGCGCGGTGTTCTCGACACCCAGGGCGTCAAGGACCGCAAACAGCGCCGCTCGAAGTACGGCGCGAAGCGTCCCAAGTAAGAGGAATTACAGATGTCTCGTCGTCACGCCGCAGAGAAGCGCGAAGTTCTCCCCGACGCCAAGTTTGGTGACCGGGTTCTGACGAAGTTCATGAACAACCTGATGTATCACGGCAAGAAATCCACTGCCGAGACCATCGTCTACGGTGCGCTCGACCGCGTCGAAACCAAGGTCAAGCGCGCGCCCATGGAGCTGTTCCACGAGGCGCTGGACAACATCAAGCCCAGCGTCGAGGTCCGCTCGCGCCGCGTTGGTGGTGCCACCTACCAGGTGCCCGTCGAGGTGCGTCCCGAGCGCCGCGAGGCGCTGGCCATCCGCTGGCTGATCGATGCGTCGCGCAAGCGCAACGAGAACACCATGGAAGAACGCCTTGCCGGCGAGCTGTTGGACGCAGTGCAGTCCCGCGGTGCTGCTGTTAAGAAGCGCGAAGACACCCACAAGATGGCCGACGCTAACCGCGCGTTCAGCCATTATCGCTGGTAATCCAACCCAAGGACCGACCCATGCAACGCGAATATTCGCTGGATCGCTACCGCAACTTCGGCATCATGGCGCACATCGATGCAGGCAAGACGACCTGCACCGAGCGGATCCTGTTCTATACCGGTAAGTCGCACAAGATCGGCGAAGTCCATGACGGCGCCGCGACGATGGACTGGATGGAGCAGGAGCAGGAACGCGGGATCACGATCACCTCGGCTGCGACCACGACCTTCTGGTTCCGCACCGAAGATGGCGAGAACCCGACCGGCATCTACGGCGACACGCCGCAGGAAGCCAAGTTCCGCTTCAACATCATCGACACTCCCGGCCACGTGGACTTCACCATCGAGGTCGAGCGTTCGCTCGCCGTTCTCGACGGCGCGGTCTGTGTTCTCGATGCCAACGCCGGTGTGGAGCCGCAGACGGAAACCGTCTGGCGCCAGGCCGACCGTTACAAGGTGCCGCGCATCGTGTTCGTCAACAAGATGGACAAGATCGGCGCCGACTTCGACAACTGCGTGCGCATGATCAAGGATCGCACCGGTGCTACCCCGGCACCGATCCAGTTCCCGATCGGCGCCGAGGACAAGCTCGAAGGCATCGTCGACCTCGTGACCATGAAGGAATGGGTCTGGCTGGGCGAGGACCTTGGCGCCTCCTGGAAGATTCAGGACATCCGTCCCGAGCTGCAGGACAAGGCCGAGTCCATGCGGGCCGAGCTCATCGAGATCGCCGTCGAGATGGACGACGATGCGATGGAAGCCTACCTCGAGGGCGAAGAGCCCGACGAGCCGAAGCTTCGCGAGCTGATCCGCAAAGGCACGCTGTCGCTCTCCTTCGTTCCCGTGCTGGCCGGCTCGGCGTTCAAGAACAAGGGCGTCCAGCCCATGCTCAACGCCGTGATCGACTACCTGCCCGGTCCCTTCGACGTGCCGCCCTACATGGGCTTCGCACCCGACGACGAGACCGAGACGCGGAACATCGAGCGCCGTCCCGGCGACGACCAGCCTTTCGCTGGCCTCGCGTTCAAGATCATGAACGACCCCTTCGTGGGCTCCCTGACCTTCACCCGGATCTACTCGGGCATGATGGAAAAGGGCGGCACGGTCATGAACTCGACCAAGGGCAAGAAAGAGCGCATCGGCCGGATGATGATGATGCACTCGAACTCCCGCGAGGAGATCGATTGGGCCGGTTCCGGCGACATCATCGCGCTGGCGGGTCTGAAAGAGACCACCACCGGTGACACGCTCTGCGACAGCCAGAAGCAGGTCGTTCTCGAAACCATGACCTTCCCCGATCCGGTGATCGAGATCGCGGTCGAACCCAAGACCAAGGGTGACCAGGAGAAGATGTCCCAGGGCCTCGCGCGGCTTGCCGCCGAAGACCCCTCCTTCCGCGTGGAGACCGACCTCGAGTCCGGTCAGACCATCATGAAGGGCATGGGCGAACTTCACCTCGACATCCTCGTCGACCGCCTGAAGCGCGAGTTCAAGGTCGAGGCGAACATCGGTGCCCCGCAGGTTGCCTACCGCGAGACCATCTCGCAGAAGATCAACCACACCTACACCCACAAGAAGCAGTCGGGTGGTTCGGGTCAGTTCGCCGAGGTGCAGCTGGAAATCACGCCGACCGAGCCGGGCGAAGGCTACTCCTTCGAATCCCGCATCGTCGGTGGCTCGGTGCCGAAGGAATACATCCCCGGCGTCGAGAAGGGCATCAAGTCCGTGATGGACAGCGGTCCGCTGGCCGGCTTCCCTGTGATCGACTTCAAGGTCGCGCTGGTGGACGGCAAGTACCACGACGTGGACTCCAGCGTGCTCGCGTTCGAGATCGCATCGCGCATGTGCATGCGGGAAGGCCTGCGCAAGGCCGGTGCCCAGCTGCTCGAGCCGATCATGAAGGTCGAGGTCGTGACGCCGGAGGAATACACCGGTTCGATCATTGGTGACCTGACATCGCGTCGGGGCCAGGTGCAGGGACAGGAGCCGCGCGGCAACGCCATCGTGCTCAATGCCAACGTGCCGCTGGCCAACATGTTCGGCTACATCAACAACCTGCGCTCGATGTCCTCGGGCCGCGCGCAGTTCACGATGCAGTTCTCGCACTACGATCCGGTTCCGCAGAACATCAGCGACGAGATCCAGTCGAAGTACGCGTAAACACGGCGGTGCGTGGGAGACCACGCACCCTACCACCCCGTAGGGTGCGCCGGGCGGCGCACCGCACGACAAGAAAAAGGGAGCCAGTCAGATGGCAAAGGAAAAGTTTGAGCGCGGCAAGCCGCACTGCAACATCGGCACGATCGGTCACGTCGACCACGGCAAGACGACGCTGACGGCGGCGATCACCAAGTACTTCGGTGACTTCCGTGCCTATGACCAGATCGACGGCGCACCGGAAGAGAAGGCGCGCGGGATCACGATCTCGACGGCGCACGTGGAATACGAGACGGAGAACCGTCACTACGCGCACGTCGACTGCCCGGGCCACGCCGACTACGTGAAGAACATGATCACGGGCGCGGCGCAGATGGACGGCGCGATCCTGGTGGTGAACGCGGCCGACGGCCCGATGCCCCAGACCCGCGAGCACATCCTGCTGGGCCGCCAGGTGGGCATCCCCGCCATGGTCGTGTTCCTCAACAAGGTCGACCAGGTGGACGACGAGGAGCTTCTGGAGCTCGTCGAGATGGAAGTCCGCGAGCTGCTCTCGGCCTACGACTTCCCGGGCGACGACATTCCGATCATCGCAGGCTCGGCGCTTGCGGCGATGGAAGGCCGTGATCCCGAGATCGGCGAGAACAAGATCCGCGAACTGATGGCGGCCGTGGACGAGTACATCCCGCAGCCCGAGCGCGCCGTGGACCAGCCCTTCCTGATGCCGATCGAGGACGTCTTCTCGATTTCCGGCCGTGGTACGGTTGTGACCGGTCGTGTCGAGCGTGGCGTGATCAACGTCGGCGACGAGATCGAGATCGTCGGCCTGAAGGACACCCGCAAGACGACCTGCACGGGCGTCGAGATGTTCCGCAAGCTGCTCGACCGCGGTGAAGCGGGCGACAACATCGGCGCACTGCTGCGCGGCATCGACCGCGACGACGTCGAGCGCGGCCAGGTGCTGTGCAAGCCGAAGTCGGTGACGCCGCACACCAAGTTCGAAGCCGAGGTCTACATCCTGACCAAGGACGAGGGCGGCCGCCACACGCCGTTCTTCGCGAACTACCGTCCGCAGTTCTACTTCCGGACCACCGACGTGACCGGGACGGTGAACCTGCCGGAAGGCACCGAGATGGTGATGCCGGGGGACAACATCTCCTTCACCGTCGAGCTGATCGCCCCGATCGCGATGGAAGAGAAGCTCCGCTTCGCCATCCGTGAAGGCGGCCGGACCGTCGGCTCGGGCGTGGTGTCCAAGATCATCGAGTAAGGGGTTTCGTGGCGGGGGCTTGACCTCCGCCGCACCCTCTCATACGCGCCACGGCTCTGTGCCGTGGCGCAGCACTTACGGGTTCGACGAGGGGGCGGGGTGGTCCTGCTTCCTCCTCTCAACTCAAACGCCGAAGAAGGCTGAATGACATGTCAGGTCAAACCATCCGCATCCGGCTGAAGGCATTCGATTACCGCGTTCTGGATTCCAGCACGCAGGAAATCGTCAACACGGCCAAGCGCACCGGCGCTCAGGTCCGTGGCCCGATCCCGCTGCCGAACAAGATCGAGAAGTTCACGGTTCTCCGTGGGCCTCACGTCGACAAGAAATCCCGTGATCAGTTCGAGATCCGCACCCATAAGCGTCTGCTCGACATCGTCGATCCGACCCCGCAAACCGTTGACGCGCT